>QWPF01000040.1 GCA_003671255.1 Planctomycetota bacterium
TCCGTTGTATGGAGGTAATCCTTCAAGAAAACCGGTCAACATTATTTTGTTTGGATTAAATCCTTCTTCAATAGAAACCTTGGAACCTTCTTCTTTTGAGATAATTGGTTGTAGGGTTAATTTTTCGAGAAGGTATTTTCTGCATTTTGCATGCACTTCACGAACCCCTGCTCCGACAAGGTCATCGGGTGCGGAACTGATGTCTTCAAGTAAAAAATCGATGAGCCTGGCTTCTCTTTGCAGTAAATAAAGAGGCCAGATTAGGTCGGCATTAACTTTGCTATCTTCTTTTGAAATACTTGTTTTTATTTCTGTGGTTGGGGTTTTACCACGGACTAAGACTGAAAAAAAGGCTGTTATCGCATGGGTAAGATTGCTGAAATTCCCTTTGCAAAGTGCAAGAAGAATTACCATTTTCATGGATGCAATTCCCAAGACGATATAAAATGCATAAAGCATTGGTTCCATTCGGATATTCCTTCTAAAGATTAATTAAGAAAACATAATTTATGATAAACTCAGGATTGGCGAATGGCTACAAACATTAATTATTCTATTTAAGCAGGTTGAATCATTATGCCTCAGAAAGTTGCCCTTATAACAGGTAGTGGGAAACAAAGAATTGGATGGCATGTAGCTCATGCTCTCGGGTTAATTGGTTATCACCTATGCATTCATTATAGAACATCGGCCCTTGAAGCAAAACAGTCTGCAGAATTATTAAATAATGCAGGAATCGAAGCTACAATTTTCCAAGCTGATTTAGCATTGGAATCCGATGTTGAGAGAATGTTTCATGAAATTAAAGCGAAGTTTGGTCGCCTCGATGTTTTGGTTAATTGTGCTTCGATATGGGAGCGAAAAGACATTTTAGAGCTATCGTCAAACGATGTTACCCGTCATTTTGAAGCGAATGTTTTGGCAACATTTCTCCCCTCTAGATTGGCTGGTCTAATGATGATCGCCCAATCTGAAGGAGGAAATATTATTACCATCGGTGATTGGGCTCAAGATAGGCCCTATTTGGGTTACAGTGCTTACTTCGCTACCAAAGGTGCAATCCCTACGCTTACGCGAAGTTTGGCTGTTGAATTAGGAAGTAGAAATCCCAAAGTTCGGGTTAATTGCATTCTTCCTGGCCCTGTTATGCTGCCTCTTGATTTGCCCCTGCAAGAGCGCCAAGAAGCTATTAACGCCACTCTCGTGCGTTCTGAGGGTTCCCCTAAAGACCTCTTGATTTGCCCCTGCAAGAACGCCAAGAAGCTATCAACGCCACTCTCGTGCGTTCTGAAGGTTCCCCAAAAGATATTTCACGAGCGGTACTATTTCTTGTTCAAAGTGAATTTGTTACGGGAATCGAATTGCCTGTGGATGGTGGTAGAACCATATGGGCAAATGGGAGATAGCTTATTTCATCCAGAGTTTTCGATCTAAACTACGGTAACTAATTGCTTCGATAAGGTGGGGGGCAAGAATTTCACTTGCTTGTTCGAGATCTGCAATTGTACGGGCCATGCGTAAAATTCGATCATGGGCTCTAGCAGATAGACCAAGGTTTTCCATTGCTATTTGCAGCAATGATTTACTTTCTTTATTGAGAACGCAAAACTTCCGAACTTGTTTGGAATTCATTCTGCTATTGAGCATAAAGTTTGATTTGCCAAAGCGGAGACTCTGTTTCTCTCTTGCCAAGTTAACTTGTTCGCGCATTGTGGCGCTAGATGTTCCATCTGATGAAGCAGTCAGTTCTTGAAATGGAACAGAGGGGACCTCGATGTGGAGATCGATACGGTCTAAAAGTGGCCCACTGATTTTGCCCATGTATTTTTCAATTGCGGCGGGATAGCATTTGCAAGGATGCTTGGTATCGCCCAGATACCCGCAAGGGCAGGGATTCATCGAGGCAACGAGAACAAATCTTGCAGGGAAAGTAGTGGATTGCAAGGCTCTTGAAATAGTAACTGCGCCCTCTTCGAGTGGTTGTCTTAAAACTTCCAGACTGCGTCTGTTGAATTCAGGTAATTCATCTAAGAATAAAATTCCATGATGTGCAAGGCTGATCTCACCCGGTGCAGGGGTTTTGCCTCCACCTACCATTCCTGCATCGCTGATGGTGTGATGAGGCGATCGAAAGGGTCTGGTGGTAAGTAAGGATTGATCTGAATTCAACCTTCCCAAGGCACTGTAAATACGGGTTGTTTCAAGGCTTTCTTCGAGGGTCAGGGGAGGCAAGATAGTTGCCATTCTTTTTGCCAGCATGGTTTTTCCTGTACCGGGAGAGCCAATCATAATGACATTGTGCCCACCAGCAGCAGCAACAACTAAAGCTCGTTTTGCAGATTCCTGCCCGCGCACATCAGAGAAATCGAAGTCATACTTATTAAGGTTTTCGAAAGCTAAGTTTTCCTCTGGGACTAAAGGAGCAATTACTTTCTGCCCGGTAAGGAAGCCCACGGAATCTGAAAGGTTCTGAATTGGATAAATTAAAAGATCTTTTACTACACTGGCCTCTTTGGCATTCATGATTGGTAAAAGCAAACCTTTAACGCCTCCTTTAGCTGCGGCCAAGGCAATTGAAAGCGCACCTTTAATCGGGCGGAGATTCCCATCTAATGCGAGTTCGCCAACGAACGCATAGTTGACGGTGTTTTTTAATGGGATTTGTTCTGTTGCAGCAAGAATTCCAAGAGCAATAGGGAGATCGAAACTCCCTGCATCTTTTTTTAGGTCAGCTGGTGCAAGGTTGATAACCGTATGCCCAGTGGTTCGGGAGTAGCCCAGGTTGGAAAGAGCTCGTTCGATTCGGTGAATACTTTCCTTGACGGCTTGTTCTGGAAGGCCCACGATTACCGTTTTAGGAAAGCCTGCACTCACATCGACTTCAGCTTCGACAAGGGTAGCATCAATGCCAATTAAGGCGTATGTTTTTAGGTTTGCTAGCATGAACTGGGCTATGGTTCACGGGGTTGATGTTGTTTAAATCTTTTCCTCTTCCTTAGGCCTGTTTTCGTACACCAGCCTAATAAAAGAGAATTTTCCGACTGTGAATAGTATAGATCCAGAAATTATAATAAGCCACAACTTTATTGATCCATGGGCCATAAAACCATACCAAGGCCCATCGGTTTTGCCTTCTTCTGGGGAACACCAATCGTCAATTTTTATCATGTAAATAAGGTTGAAAGTCAGAAGAATCAAACAAATAATAAACCCTATTATCCCAGGTAAATTCCACAGGAATATATCTGATCCTGTAATGTCATAGGTCTTTCTTGTCGTTGCTATCTGCCGCGTTAAATTGTTGTAACCACAAAAAATGCATAACACAGCATCTTCACTCGCTAATTCTTTAGCACAATTGGGGCACCGTGCAGCCAAGATCATATCGTGCATGCCATAGGCTTTGCCATCATCATCGGGGTCATCCCCAGGTAGTGGTTTTTTTTTGTCCGCTTCTGCCGGCTTTGTTGCTTCTTTGGCTGGAGTCGGTTTTTGTGCTTCAAAAACTTTACTGCACCCTTTGCAACGAACTTTCTTCCCGAGTAAGTCTGGGGGAACAGCGATTACTTTTTTACATTCCGGGCAGGTGATTTTTATCGGGTCTGTCGCAGCCATCTTTCTTCCTCAAAGTTAAGTTGCTTAAAGCTATATAGCTTTAAAATAACCTTTTAGTTAAACTTCTAATCATTAAATTTATCAAATAGTTGTATTTACTTGGAGATCATGTGGCGGAATTAAATCAAAGTAAACTCCTGATCAGTATCGCAACTTATAATGAACACGATAATCTCAGGCCATTGGTTGAGTCTATTAAAAACTTTATGCCCCTTGCCCATATTCTTGTCGTTGATGATAATTCGCCCGATGGTACAGGGAGTCTTGCAGATGTCCTTACACAAGAATTTTCAAGTATTCACGCAATTCATCGTACGGGTAAGCTAGGGCTGGGTACAGCAATTGTTGCAGGAATGAAGTTTGCTATTGATAACGAATTTGATTATTTCATGAGTATCGATGCGGATTTTAGTCACCATCCGAAATATATACCCCCTATTTTTCAAGGGATGACTGAAAATGATGTAATGATTGGGTCTCGCTATATACCCGGAGGTGGTACTCAAAATTGGCCTTTATCGCGCAAGATTATCAGTACTTCTGTTAATTATCTGGTTAAACTTCTTTTCTGGATGCCTGTTCGAGATGCAAGTGGAGGTTTTCGTTGTTATCGAACTTCGAAACTAAAAGAAGTAAACTTTGGTCGGGTTTGCTCGAAAGGTTATAGCTTTCAACAAGAAATGCTTTTTAGGGTATATCGTTGTGGCAGTAAATTGGGTGAATACCCGATTATATTTGAAGATCGCAGGGCAGGTTCTTCCAAAGTTAATTGGAAGGAAGCCCTTAGATCAATTTCCCTGCTTATTTATCTTGGCATTATGTCCAGATTCAAACGCAATCTATGAGCAGTCCTACTTCCAAAATCGATACGAGTGAATTTGTTATCAGTTCCTGTTTTTATCGAGGTTTTTACTTTAGTATCTATTGGAATAGTTCTGCTGTTAAAATACTGTTTGCAGGCTTAAAAGATCAGACTTCCCGAGTTAATGCGTTTGCATTAACTCTTCAGAACGAGGTTTTGATTAAGAAAATAAACAAATGTGATCGCTTGGTTTCTTTGCTAGATTCTTTTTATGCGGGGAATAGAATTTTGCTAACCCCTTTGCCTAGCGGGACCTTATTTCAAAAAGAAGTTTGGGATAAATTAGTTACCATTCCTTTTGGGCAGACTAAAAGCTACAAAGAGATTGCGATCGAGATTGGTAATCCGAAAGCATGTCGGGCCGTAGGAAGTGCGTGCGGAAAAAATCCGATTCTTTTGTTGATACCATGCCATAGGGTCATAACCTCTGATAAAACTTTAGGTGGGTTTTCTTCAAGTTTTAGTTTAAAGAAAACCCTTTTAGATAATGAAGGTGTTAACTTAGCTTGACATTCCCCTGCCCCAAAATTTCCTCGAGTTCTTCGACAGGAAAGCGGTTGGGATTGACTTGAAACGCCCTGCCTAACTTGAGCACACAAAGGTTTTTTGCGTAATCACGAACTGAAAGAAAAACGGGGCAGGATCCCGGGCTTGTTTTTAATATATCTGCTATTTGATTGATCTCGTGAGGCTTGTTTGTGCCTAATGAAACTTGCAAGTATAGCCCCTTTGCAAGTTCTTTTGAAGCTTGTTCCACGCTGAATACTCTCTGCAGGATAAGGCCTGGTTCATCTCTTGTGCGTTCTACTTTGCCTTTGAAAAAACAAACCCGGTCTTCTTGGTATTCGTCTTTGTAACGAAGATAATCATCAGGCCACATCACACAATCAACGCCCCCATTAAAGTCTTCAATCCTGCAACGAACATATCGGGTGTTGCCATTCTTGGCTTTCTTGGTGTTCATAAATCGGATCTGAGTGATCATGCCTCCGAGGGTTACT
Source organism: Planctomycetota bacterium (assembly GCA_003671255.1). GTDB lineage: Bacteria > Planctomycetota > Planctomycetia > Gemmatales > Gemmataceae > UBA969. The sequence continues at coordinate 5,479 of QWPF01000040.1, forward strand.
TCGTGATCCGCGGGCAAATCTCGCAGTTGTTCACATGAATGTGATGAAAATCTGCGAATTTCTTTTTCAAATTGAGTGAGCGGATGACTTGAGAAGTAAAAGTCTAATACTTCTTTTTCGAACTTAAGTTTTTCTGTTTCATTCCATTCTGGAACTTGAACTAAAACTAATTTATTGTTGGATTCTTCCTCTGTGGGACTTTCAGCGACTTGCGCAAATAAGTTTCCCTGCCCTGTTTTTTTGTCATGTTGCCTGTCAACCGCGCCTTTGATTGCTCTGGGTAAAAGATGCATTAATTGGGCCCTATGTGCCCTTAGGCAATCAAGCGCACCAGCTTTGATAAGTTTTTCGATTACCCCTTTGCTAACCAACTTAGAGTCGATTCGCTCGCACAAATCAAATATATCCCGGTAAGTTCCTAGCTCCATGCGATTACGAACAATCTCTGCTGCAGCGTTATTCCCGCAACCTTTAATTGCCCTAAGGCCAAAAAGAATTTTACCCTCTTCGACTACAAAATCCGAATCACATGAATTGATGTTCGGTGGGCAAACTTCAACTCCCCCACGACGAGCATCATCAATATGCATCACAAGGCTATCGCGTTTATTTCCATCTTCTATTTCACTGGTAAGCAGTGCAGCCATGAATTCTGGACGATAATGCTGCTTTAAATATGCAGTTTGAAAGCCAATATGGGCATAAGCCGCTGAATGATGCAGTTTGAAAGCCAATATGGGCATAAGCCGCTGAATGACTTTTATTGAAACCGTAACCACCGAATACCACGATAAGCTGAAAAATGTCACTCGAAGTTTTTTCGTCAAGGCCGCGCTCTTTTGCTCCCCGTATGAATTCTTCTTTTCTTTTATCAATAATATCATGTTTCTTTTTACTGATAGCTTTAATGCATGCATAGGCACTCGATAGTTCGATACCCCCCAATTGGTTCAATATCTGCATGATTTGTTCTTGGTAAACCATGACGCCAAAGGTTTCGGAAAGAATCTGTTCCATAACCGGGTGTGCATAAACTGGTTTTTCCCTGCCATGCTTTCGGTTGATATAGGAATCAACCATACCGCCTTCCAAAGGACCGGGGCGGTATAAAGCCATAATGGCGATGATATCGCGAATATTGTCTGGTTTCATGCGCTTGAGCAGTTCGCGTATGCCGCTTGAATCTAATTGAAAAACACCCTTGGCATCACCTTTTTGCAATAAGTCGTATGTAGCTTTGTTATCTAGGGGAATGCTGTTGAGATCTATAATAACATCATGATTTTTTTTGATCATGCGAACGGCATTATCGAGAGCGGTAAGAGTTCGAAGGCCCAGGAAATCCATTTTCAAAAGACCAACGGTTTCCAAGTCGCCCATTACCCATTGAGTTGTGATTACCCCTTCCTCTTTTCGTTGTGATTCATCTCCTTTACGCACAATTCTTTGCAGCGGAACATAATCGGTCAACGGGCCATTGGAAATAACTACGCCCGCAGCATGAGTGCCAGCATTACGATTGGTCCCCTCGAGTTTAAGTGCGATATCAATGAGTTCTTTGATTTGTGGATCATCATTAATGCAGTGTTTGAATTCTGAATTACCATTGATTGCTTCTTGAAGAGTTATTCCCGGTGTTTCAGGAACTAATTCGCAAAGTTTAGTTACGCGATCGAGAGGAATATTAAAAACTCTTCCCACATCTTTGATCGCTGCCCGGGCAGCCATGGTTCCAAAGGTTGCAATTTGTGCAACGCTTTCTTCGCCATACTTTTCTCTTACATAAGCGATAACTTCCTCGCGCCTTTCCTTGCAAAAATCAATATCGATATCAGGCGCTTCGCTTCGGTTAGGATCAAGGAATCGTTCGAATAAAAGGCCATATTCAAGGGGGTCTACATGGCTAAGTTTGAGAACATAACTAACCAAAGCCCCGCAGGCGGAGCCCCTGGCGCTACTAGGTATTCCCTTGTCGGTTGCAAATCTTACAAAGTCTGCAACGATTAAGAAGTAGCTTGCAAATCCCATTCTGCAAATAATACCAATTTCTTTTTCAATTCTTTCTTTTGCAGCTTCAGGTGGGTTTTCCCCGTATCGTTCCTTCATGCCCGCATTACATAATTCGGTTAAGTATTTCTCGGGGGTCTTTTTATCTGGTGGGGAAAAAACAGGAAAATGTCTTTTGCTGAAATCTAACTGGATATCACAAGTGTCAGCAATTTCTTGACTTCGCTTAACTGCTTCTTCCTGGTTTGGAAACAGTTTGTACATTTCTTGTGGGGAACGAATATAGAATTGATCGGAACCATACTTCATCCGATTTTCATCAGTCCGAAGCCTGCCTGTATTTATGCAAAGCAGAACATCGTGAGCGTTACTGTCTTCAGGTCTTAAGTAATGCGCATCTGATGTTGCAACCAAAGGCAAACCGAGCTTGTTTGCAATGTCAATTGCCCCGCGGGCGCATTCTTCCTGAATTGGAATCCCATTATTCTGGATCTCAACAAAAAATCGGTTTTTGAAAACTTTAGCAAACCATCGGGCTAAATCTGTAGCTTCCTGATGCTTTTCTTGAAGAATAAAATCGCTGAATTCACTTGATGCACAACCGCTAAGGCAGATGATTCCTTCGCTGTGTGCTTTTAATATTTCTTTATCTATTCGCGGAACATAATAATAGCCTTCAAGGAATGCGATTGATGCCATTTTTATAAGGTTCTGATAACCTTTGTTATTTTTTGCTAAAAGGGTTAAATGAAACCCAGCATCACCCCGCTTTTTAGCATCGCGATCTGTTCTACCTTTTGGAGCAACATAAGCTTCATATCCAACGATTGGGTTTACGGAGCCAGCCTTGCATTCTTTATAAAATTCGATCGCTCCGTAAAGATTTCCGTGATCGGTCAGTGCCACCGAATTCATCCCCTGCTGTTTCACATATTTTACAAGTTCAGGAATGCGACTTGCACCATCAAGCAGACTGTAATGGGTATGGCAGTGTAAATGAGCAAAAGGTTTATCCGCCATCCTTGGGCACTCCCATGATATCAATGATTGAAATAGACTATTTCAATTTATAAATTTAGATTATCAAGTAAAAAATATAAAAGGTGCGATATTAAGATTGGAGGTTGTCGGGATCGATGATTGCCCGAGCATATTTTGCAAGAATAAGATGTATGGATTGGATTTTCTGCCAATCCGAGTATTTTAATGAAATATCTGAATCCTCATCTTCGGTGCTCATACTCTCGGTAGCCAAGGTTAATTGCCTGTGCAGGTATTCAAATAGTTCTGCAAGCCTAGCTGATTGCGCAGGTGAAAGTTTTCTGGGTAAAGGAGGTAGTGGTTTATTTCCCAGAAAAACATTGCCATGCTGTATCGAAATTGTTTGGTCGGGTTCTAGGTTGGCCGGTAAATCGTGATCAAATATTTCTGCGCTTATTGAGGCTTGATCAGTGCCTTGATCTGTGTCATCCACAAATTTGGTTTTCCCTGTTGTTTCTGCAATGCTCGAAATTGAATTGATTCGGTTCCGAATCTCAACTTCTGAACCAAATAACAGAATTGATCTTCCCAAATTTATTCTGTCACCCGGTTTTAATCTGCGAATGTGTATGGCGTTGCCATTTACTCGTGTTCCGTTGGTGCTTTCGAGATCCGTAAGAATAATTTCGCCGCTATCATCTTGAATCTTAGCGTGAAACCTGCTGATTCTTTCATCACTCAGGCGAATGTTATTGCCTTCTTCCCGACCAATGGAAACAGGCAAATCCAGGGAGCGAAATGCAATACCTTTGTCAGACCCTTCGAGAACATGAATGGTAATTTTTTTTGACATAAGTGCTACAAGCTTACCCCAAAACTAAAACTTATTTCTTCATATATTGAAACATAAAACACATCAACTAACAGACTTAATATTAATGGTTATCTGATTGAATATCGATATCGAAACCCCAAAAGCGGAAGTTATTTTCCAAGGATATGGGAATACATGCTGGAAGATGCCGAAACCAAGTTTCCTGTTTTTTGGCAAGTTGTCTGGTTGCAAGATTAATTGCATCTTCCATTTTTTCGATGTTTATCAATCCCTCTAAAAATTGAGCGATTTGAGAATACCCAATGGCTTGCGAAGCTTCTTTGCTAAGAACTGGGTATTTTTTGCGCAAACACTTAACTTCGTCTACCCAGCCTTTTTTAAGTAATAATTTAGTTCGATTGTGGATTCGTTCATGTAATTTATGGCGTGGCATTTGTAACCAAATGCAGCGAATTTTATCCGGGTTGAAAGTACTGTTAGTTGTAATTTCCCATTGTTTTTGAAGCGAACTGATTGTTATTCCTAGGCTTTTCCAAACTTCCAAGGCCCTAATAATTCTGCGACGATCGTTTGAATGTATTTTTTTTGCAGAATCCGCATCGATTTCTTCCAACATACGATAAGCTTCTGCGAAATCAGTTTGCGGAAATTTCTCCTCCAATTCAGAACGAATGTGCTTGGGAATCTCAGGGATTTCAAACAAACCCATCATTAATGCTTTTAAATAGAGTGGCGTCCCCCCAACAAATATGGGTGATTTTCCTTTGGCAATCAATTCCAAAGCTATTTCCTTGGCGGATTTTAGCCAGAATTGAACAGAGCTTGGTTCAGTAGGCTTTAAAATATCTACCATGTGATGCTTGACCATAGCTTGTTCGTCTTGGGTTGGCTTAGCTGTGCCAATATCCATGTCTTTGAAAAGAGTCATGGAATCCATGCAAATAATTTCGGTATTCAGGTGATGTGCCAACTTGATTGCGAGGTTGGTTTTACCGGATGCTGTTGGGCCCGTAATTATGTAGGAATTTTCAAGTATGTTCATGTCTTCAGAATACTTTCTGAAGGAGAAGATTTAAACCTTAAAGCAGAATCGATAGGGAAATTTAAACTGCCAACATTTCTGGTTTAAGGAATGAACCAAACATCGGGTTTTCTAATGCAACATAATCTTGAGCACTAATGCGTATAGATTCAAGGTGAGAATGGCCTGGAACAATAATGCTGGAGCATTTAAGCAGACAAGAATCTACGAGCGTGGAAATTCCGTAAGCAGAACCAAAAGCGGTCACAACTCCCCATTCGCAATCAAAGAAAAGTTCAGACATGTTTAAAGGGTTTGCCATTTTTACCTTCGCTTGAATCAAAAGTTCAATTTGGGATTTATCAAGCATTTGATCAGCAGGTAAAACTGCAATTTTGTAACTTTCCATAGTTTTAAGGAGAACAGTTTTGGCGATTTGTCGCCCCGGTGTGTGGAGATATTTTGCAAGTTTTTGGGCTGAAAAAGCGGGGGGATGTTGAATAACATCAAAAGAAATACCCATCGACTTTAAGAAACTATATATGCGCATGATTTCACCTAGTTTTATAAACCCTGATCAAGATATATGATTGTAAATAAAGACGGTTTCAAACTAGGCCTCAAATACCCCCTATTCTCCCGATATTATGGTGATATGGTCCGTTTATACCGTTTAATCGGTGTGATAGTGCCTTTCCCTTCGATACCCTGCGAAGGAAAGATCAAACACTTACTATTTATTGAGAGGTGTTTAGGGTGCTATTTGCAGGCAGATTAGCTTTACGCCATCCCTTGCTAGTAAATATTTATCTGAAAAAGCAGGTTGAGCCCTGCAAGCAGCATTAAGGATCTTCTGAGAAAAAATAGTTTCCCACTTCGTGGAATTAAATTTGTTTAAAAAGAGAGTCCCATCTTCCGCTAGTACTAGGTAATGATTATTAAATTTGATTAGATTGCCACTTCCTAGCCCTTCCTTTGCCCATAAAGGTTCACCCGTTTTTAAATTAACACAGCGAAATTCAGCACCAGTTTCTTGCCTTCCATGAAAACCGAATAAGAAACCATTGGAAATAATCGGTGTTCCAAAATGGCAGGAAAGTGATGTGTCATTAGCCCAAGTTTTTTGAAACTTACCCTGATTAAATTTAAGCGATATTGCTCCCGTTCCATAACTGGCGGTCAAGAATATTTCATCGCCTTCAATCAACGGTGTGGAAGCATTAACGGAAGCATCAAATCTTGCGCGCCAGGGAAACATTCCCATATTTGAACCATCCGTTAATTTCAGAATCGAAAGGCCATCGCGTTGAAAAAGCAAAACGGAGTCTTCGCCACCAATTTTGGCAACTACGGGCGATGCATAACTTCCCTTAAAACTTTCACTCTTCCAAATAATCGCGCCATTTTTGATATCTAAGCAAATGCATCCAGCTTTTTTGCCTCCCGCCATCACAATTAACTTTTCATCACATTTTTGATATCTAAGCAAATGCATCCAGCTTTTTTGCCTCCCGCCATCACAATTAACTTTTCATCAATGATCAAAGGTGAGCTTCCGAAACCAAAAAAAACCTTACTTGATTCAAATTCGGAGATCAGATCTTTTTCCCATAAGAGTTGCCCATTGGTGGTATTAAGAGCCCGCAATAATCCATCTGGTGAAATAGAAACGATGGCAGTTTTATTGACAGCGGGTGTGGAGCGGGGGCCATCGCCTCTGGAAAAATCGTCTTTGTAGGTTGTAGCAAAAGATTTTTTCCAATTAACTTTGCCTGATTTTAATGCAAAAGCGGTGATTTCTTCAGCATTTTGATTGCGGTGATGGAGGAATACCGTTTCCGCAAAAACAATCGGGCCACTAAACCCTTCTCCTACGGGTGCCGACCAGATTAATTGAGGTTCTTTAACAAAAGTCTCGATATTGGGAAAAGCTTGGCCATTTCTTTTTGGGCCAAGAAAACCGCTCCAATCTTCCGCGTTAAGGGGGGGAACAAGGAGCACTAAACATAAAACCAAGCTTATTTCGAGATTATTTTTCATGGTAAACCCTAATAAAAGGTAAGGTAATTACAAAGTTCATGGTCTATTTGTAAAAAACTGCTGTTTGCATCTTGTACTACTACGCTAAAATAATCATAGTTCATGTAATTTGATAGTGGATAGTTTTAATAAGGCTTGGTTTTCAAAATTGAAGTACGAGGAAACAAGCAGATGAAATGTCATAAGTGTTCTAAAGTTGCAACGATGCACATTACTGAAATCGTATGTAAAGATAGTGTGCAGGAATGCCATTTTTGTGAAGAATGTGCCCAAAAGTATTTGCAAGAAGAAGTATTGGAAAAAGAAATAATAGAGGTAGATCTTGAGTCTTCTGTAACGAAAATGGTAGAGAATTTAGCAGGCGCTACTGCAGTCGTTTGTGAATCTTGTTCTTTACAGTTTTCGGATTTCCGGAATTCTGGCCGTTTGGGATGTCCTCATGATTACACTGTATTTCATGACGAATTACTGCCCTATTTAGAGAATATACATGGTGAAACCAAGCATTGTGGCAAGTTTCCCACACGATATGGTGCCAATAAGAATATACAAAAAGAAATTGATATTTTAAGAAAGAAGCTTCAAACGGTTATTCAAAAAGAAAAATACGAAGAAGCTGCAGATATCAGAGACAAGATACGATTACTTGAGAATCAGTAAGTTTCAATTTTAAATTTTACAATCGGCCGCTTTAAACTATGATTTGTAAGTACTGCTCCAAACCTGCGACAATACATTTGACCGACATTGTGGGCGGTCAAAAAAAAATCACGAACATTTGTAAAGAATGTGCTGAAGCAAAGCAGTTGCTCAAACAATCTGATAATGATCTCCCGGGAATTTTGCAGGGGTTGATTTCCAAACATATTGGAAAAGAAGCCGATGAATTATCTAAATTGGTGTGTCCAGATTGTGGAACACGGTACATGGATTTTCGTGCCCAGGGGCGTTTGGGTTGCCCGAAAGACTATAATCATTTTAAATTAGGGCTAGAGCCTTTAATTGAGAAAATTCAGCATTCAAAAAAACATCTTGGTAAAATACCCAAGCGCAATCCTGATCTTTCAGGTAAAAGATCTGATGAGATATTAAAAATCAGGCAGGAACTTAAAAAAGCAATTGAGCTAGAATCCTACGAAGAAGCTGCAAGGCTACGCGATTTACTCAGAGAAAAGGAAAGTCCGGATGAATTTTGAATCACTCTCAAAATCTAGTGGTGAATGGCTTAAAGGCTGTGGTATTGAATCGGATATTGTAATTTCCAGCAGAATAAGGCTGGCAAGAAATCTTGCTGGTTTTCCTTTTCCCAATCGAGCCAGTAACTTCCAAAAAGCTGAAATCGAGAACCTTCTAAAAGATCGTATTCAAACACTCGAATTTGAACAAAAGTTCGAATATGTTTCCCTTACCGCCCTCAACACCCTTGATCGTCAATTCCTTGTTGAAAGACAGCTTATTTCAAGAGAATTGGCTGCCAACGATGGCCCTCGTGGGGTGGCATTAGGCAACTTGGAATCCCTCAGCCTTATGGTCAATGAGGAAGATCATTTGCGCCTACAGGTGATGCGCTCGGGCTTTTCGCTCGAGAGTGCCTGGGAAACGATCAACAAGCTGGATGATTTTCTTGAAAAAAAGGTTTCTTACGCTTTTCATGAAGAATTCGGATACCTCACTGCTTGCCCAACTAATGTGGGAACGGGAATGCGCGCGAGTGTGATGCTGCACCTGCCAGCCTTGGATTTCACCAAGCAAATTGATAAAGTTTTTCGCGCATTGCAGCGTATCAACCTTACCCATCGAGGTCTCTACGGCGAGGGGAGCCGTTTTTCTGGGCACTTCTTCCAGATTTCTAATCAAGTTACCTTGGGTAAAAGTGAAAGTGCGATTCTTAATGAAATCTATAGTGTTATTCCTCAAATCATTGATTATGAGAGGCAGGCCCGAGTCGCTTGGAAAAAAGATAATGGACAAATCCTTCAAGATCGTATTTCCAGAGCTTTTGGTACGCTGAGTTCTGCAACCATGATGACATCTGATGAAACGATGGAGCTTTTATCTTATGTGCGGCTTGGAATTCATATGAAGATGATTGAAGATGTGGATATCAACACGGTTAATGAATTATTTATCCAGACCCAACCTGCGCATTTGCAAAAATTAATGGGTAGTACCCTTGATGGTGAAGAAAGAAATACTGCCCGGGCAAAATTCTTGCGTAGCAAGCTTCGAAGTTCAGGATCCACCTCTAATTAAATCCTGACAGAAAATCAATCATGCACAGCCAATCTGTTTTAGACTTGGAATCTTGGCTTGTTGAAAATGCTGTTCCAAGCGGCGGTTGGGCATATTACTCTAATAAATCTGCTTCCATAGAGCCAACTTGTCTGGCCCTCTTGGCCCTCAAAAATAGTAAATATGAATCAAGCAAAGAATTTGCTACCGCTATTACTTTCTTGGAATCTTGCATAGGGGCCAACGGAATTGTGGTTTCACCAAATGGCAGGCCGGAAGCTGTTTGGGTAACCTCCATCGTGCTTTTCACGTTTGTAAAATTAAAGCTTAACGCAAGTGCTATTTCTTTAATGGCCTCTATTTTGCTTGAAATAAAAGGCACGGTTACCAAAAGCAATCAAGCCATGGAAATTCATGCCAAGGGAATTAATCCGCAGGTTATGGGTTGGCCCTGGTCGCTTAATACTTTTTCTTGGGTTGAACCCACTGCATGGGCGGTTCTTTCTCTTAGATTGGCCGGGTTGCAGGATAATCGCAGAGTTACTGAAGGTGTTGATTTTCTCCTTGACCGCTTAATGGATGAGGGGGGCGCAAACTACGGCAATAAAACGGTTCTTGGAAAGCTTTTAGATCCGGTACCCGGCCCAACTTCTCTATGCCTACTGGCATTGAATGGCACCAAAGAAGCTACGAACCCAAAGGTTTATGCATCGATTGCATACTTAAAACAAAGTATCTTTGCGCCTTTAGATTTAGAGAACGCCTTTTGGGCGGTCCTCTCATGCTCATTGTATTTAGGTGATAATCCAGATGAAGTTGTTCAGATTGAAAACGCAATTAAAGATCTTTTAGCAAAGTTCTTCAAAGAATTGAGCAGTGAAAATCAACCGTTAGGAAAATCGGTGTGTCGGGTAGCTTTAGCGGTTCTTGCAAGTAAGGCTCTTGTAGACAACATTTTTTCAATAAATGTAGGATCGAATAAAGTGGCATTAAGAAAGGCCACTATTCCATCTGAATCTTGGGGTGATTGGTGTAAAAAGATTGTTCGTCGATTACTTATTGGTGGTTTGGATTGATGGTTTGGGCGGGGTTCATGCAAATCAAGGTGAAAGCCTATTAGCGTGGAAAAGCCTACCCAGTTATGAAGATGATGTTCTTTCAGCACTTAGGGAAATGTATCAAACATTTAAACAAAAAGTTCCAATAGCAGGTAAAAAAGTCTTTATAAAACCGAATATTGTTGAATTTAATTCAAATAGGCCCATTCACACTAATCCGGTTGTTGTTGAATCGATGATTCGTTTATGCCTTGAAGAAGGTGCAAGGGAAATCGTGGTGGGGGAAGGCTCGGGGCATCGTAGAAATATGGGATGTTTGCTACGGGAGTGTGGGTTGGAAAAAGTATTAATCGAGAATAAAATTCGATTTGTAGATATTAACTATGATCAAACCAAAAGAGTTGTCAATTTAGGGGCGAAATCTAAGTTAGGATTCATTTATTTCAGCAAAGAAGCTTATGAATCTGATGTTTTAATATCTGTTCCTAAACTTAAAACCCATCATTGGACGAATGTAACACTTTCACTAAAAAACTTGTTTGGTATTGCCTCGGGGCAAGCTTACGGATGGCCTAAAAATGAGCTCCACTTCCAAGGAATTGTGAATAGTATCGTAGACATTAATTCTACTAGAAAAGCTGATCTTTCTTTGGTGGATGGTATTGTTGGTATGCAGGGTGACGGCCCTCTTTATGGCGAGCCTATTAATGCAAATGTATTGCTCATGAGTGATGATCCCGTAGCTATTGACGCTACCTGCTCAAGATTAATGGGTTTTGATCCTGCGGGAATTGAACACATAAGGTTATGTTCCAAAGTGGGTTTAGGGAATTTGGCATTAGATAAAATAAAGCTAGTTGGAACGGACTTAGCAAAATTGCCACAATTTAGATTCGAGAGCCCGCCAGGTTTTTGATCTTTATCGCTATTGTGAGCCTTTTTGTTGATTCAAGCCGGATGATTTCAAAATAAATTTAATTATTTTGGCAAGATCCGTATAAATGTCTGCGAATGACTATAATATTCCATGTAAGGATTTTTTTTGTTTTGGAGATGACCTAAGATTGTTAAAAGTGTATCTTTGTGGATTGGTACTAGGTCATTAGCTTAAAAGTTTACAGGGCTAATTAAAAAATGTATGAGCGTTTTACTGATCGTGCTCGCAAAGTTATGCAACTTGCCAACCAAGAAGCCCAGCGCTTCAATCATGAATACATTGGCACAGAGCATATTTTGCTTGGGCTTGTAAAAGAAGGTTCCGGCGTAGCTGCGAATGTTCTTAAAAACCTTGATATTGATTTGAGAAAAATCCGGCTTGAGGTTGAAAAAATTGTTCAATCCGGCCCTGATATGGTGACTATGGGGAAACTCCCCCAAACACCTCGGGCTAAAAAAGTTATCGACTACTCCATTGAGGAAGCTCGAAACCTTAACCATAATTATGTTGGCACAGAACACCTTCTATTGGGCTTATTGCGCGAGCAAGAAGGTGTTGCGGCCCAGGTTTTGATGAACCTTGGCCTTAAGCTTGACGATGTCAGGGAAGAAGTTCTTAATTTGCTGGGGCATAATATGGCTACCGAAGAAACTGGAGGCGGAAGTAGCAGTGGTGAAAAGCAGCCTGGTCGAGGCAAATCTAAAACGCCCGCCTTGGATAGCTTTGGAAGAGATCTTACCGAACTTGCTAAACAAGGGAAACTTGACCCTGTTATTGGAAGGGCCAATGAGATCGAAAGGGTTGTTCAAATCCTGAGCAGGAGAACCAAAAATAACCCTGTTCTTCTTGGTGAAGCAGGCGTTGGTAAAACTGCAATTGTTGAAGGCCTTGCACAATTGGTTATTGATGGAAATGTTCCAGAATTGCTTCGTGATAAGCGTATTGTAGTTCTTGACCTCGCTATGATGGTTGCTGGTACTAAGTACCGCGGGCAGTTCGAAGAACGCATTAAAGCCGTTATGAATGAAGTTCGACGAGCTAAAAATACCATTCTTTTCATTGATGAGCTTCACACTCTGGTTGGTGCAGGTGGTGCTGAAGGTGCTATTGATGCATCCAATGTTCTTAAACCCGCTCTGGCCCGTGGTGAAATTCAATGTATTGGTGCCACCACGCTTGATGAATACCGCAAATACATCGAGAAAGATGGCGCTTTGGAAAGGCGTTTCCAACAAATCATTGTTAATCCACCTTCTAAAGAAGAAGCTGTTGAAATTCTCCGCGGCCTTCGAGACCGATACGAAGCTCATCACCGCGTTCAAATCAAGGACGAAGCACTTACGAGCGCTGTTGAACTTAGCGATCGTTATATTAGTGGTCGTTGTTTGCCCGATAAAGCAATCGATGTAATCGATGAAGCTGGTGCACGGGTTAGGCTAAAAGCTATGACTAGGCCACCCGATTTGAAAGATCTCGATCAACAAATCGAGAAGCTTAATCAAGAAAAAGAAGCTGCAGTTGCAGAGCAAGATTTTGAAAAAGCAGCTCATTTGCGTGATCAAGCAGATAAACTTAAGAAGAAAAAAGAAACCATCACCAAGGAATGGCGTGATAAATCCCGCGAAGTTGATGGCGTGGTGGATGACGATGTAATTGCTGAAGTAGTTAGCAAAATGACAGGGGTACCTTTAAAACGATTGGAAGATAACGAAACGGCTCGCTTGCTTTCAATGGAAAAGGAACTTCATAAGCAAGTTGTCAGCCAGTATGAAGCGATAGAATCAATCTCCAAGGCTGTGCGTAAGAGTCGTCCTCCTGGTTATGTTGGATATGAAGAAGGTGGTCAGTTAACTGAAAAAATCAGGCGAAAGCCCTACAGCGTCGTGCTTCTAGATGAAATTGAAAAAGCACATCCTGAAGTTTGGAATATGCTTTTACAAATCATGGAAGAAGGCCGTTTGACTGATAATGTAGGTCGAACCATCGATTTTAAAAATAGTATCATCATCATGACCACGAATATCGGTGCTGCCGAAATTACGGGTAAAGTTGGTGGCTATGGTTTTCATAACCGTAAAGATGAGCAGGCAAACTATTCCAAAATGAAGGAAACGGTGAAGCAGGCGATGGAAAATAATTTCCGCCCTGAATTCCTCAACCGTGTTGATGATATTATTGTTTTCAGGCCACTCACGAGCCCCGATCTCAAGAACATTATCGACATCGAATTAAGCAAAGTATACAAACGGCTTAAAGAAAAGAACCTCAGGCTTGTTCTTACCGAAGAAGCAAAGGAACTTTTGATTGAAAAAGGTACTAGCCTTGATTTTGGTGCCCGACCTTTGCGTAGGGCAATCGAGCATTTCTTGGAAGATCCTTTATCTGAAGACCTTCTTCGTGGCTCTTTTGTTGGCAAAAATCTTATCAACACCAGAGTTGCTGAAGTTGATGGTGAAAAGAAGATAATTTTTGAGCCAACCTTTGAAGTCGAAGAAAAAGAAGTTCTTGAGTCTGTTGGGCTTCCTGGTGATAAACCTACTAAAGGTTTAGAGCCAAAGACTCCTTGATCTTTGTGATTTAAAAAAAAGAGCCAGCCTTTTAAAAAGGCTGGCTTTTTTTATAGGCTTGAGCTCTAGCGGTCTAGCGCAGATGAGTCTTTCGTATCTTTTCCATGCAATCAAACGATGGTTTTGGTTGCCAATCTTTATCAAACAACCCGCAATAGGTTGGCTTTTTTTATAGGCTTGAGCTCTAGCGGTCTAGCGCAGATGAGTCTTTCGTATCTTTTCCATGCAATCAAACGATGGTTTTGGTTGCCAATCTTTATCAAACAACCCGCAATTTGGAAAATCAGATTCAGAATCATCTGATAATTCAACCCAATGAATTGATTGAATGTATCTTTTACTAAGCGCTAAACAAGTGAAAGATTCAGCCCAGTTTGCTTGTGTTGCAGGGGTCTTTGCACCTTTCCAGTTGCCAAACACACTGTCCTCTAATTCGCCTTGCTTCTTTGCAGAAGGGTATCCAAGGGTAATAGTTAGTGGCATGCCTAAAACTGCGTATAGGTCTAAAAGTCTGGATGTTTCGAGCATATCTCTGCAGAAAGATCCATTCGGGGATGAACCCATGACGATTTCAATATCAATTGCAGCGAGATTAAGCCCTGCCCTGCAA
>QWPF01000041.1:0-6236 GCA_003671255.1 Planctomycetota bacterium
ACGCCCGGGGTGCAATGGTTCCCAGAATTTCTGGGAAATCAAAAGGTACATACTCAGTCTTCAGTTTGTAAACGGTCGCCAGCCGGGGCATGTAGCGATCGCTGGTCCAACCCTTGATATTGCCATTATAATATCTTGGAAAACTAGTAAACCCACAACTTGTAATAACAGCCTTGATGCGTTCATCAAACGCAGCAACAAACAAACTGTTATGGCCACCCAAAGAATGACCAATGACACCTATCTTTTCTTTATCAACGGATTCCATGGCACACAAAAGATCAACTGCACAGATGTGATTCCAAACGCCCTTGATAGTACCACTGGCATGTTTACTTTTCTTGAAATCATACTGGTAATCGCCAAAGCTTGGGTAATCAGGCGCTAAAGCAATATAGCCCCGCAGTGCAAGTTCATGCGCATAATGCAGATTAGGTAAGCCACCTAACCCTGCGGGTTCCCCCTTGCCAATCGCAGTGGTTTGATGCAGGCAAAGCATGGCTGGTGCTTTCCCTACTATTTTATGAGGCACAAGAAGATAAGCAGGAACCCGATCACCTTCTTCAGAGGCATAGGTTATTTTTTTAAGCGTGTATTTTTCCTTCGCAGTCTCTTCAAGAACCTTTACATCTAAAGGAACTTTCTTCGTGGGCAACGGCCCCATGACTTCCTGCATCGAATCCAAAATATGCGATCTTCGCCTACTCCAATCCTGCGCATTCCTAACAGGGACTATATTTCCCTTGGCATCGAAAACAACCAGAAGGCTGTGTTTTTCAGGGTATCGAAGCTTAATCGCAGGATCTGCGCCCAATGGGGCCAAACAGAGAAGTATAGGGATCAGCATGGTTTACTTTTCGCCTACGCAGTAAAGGAACTTCTGACAGCGAATAAAAAGCCTGCCATCTGAAACTGCGGGTGAAGCGCCAAAATCTAGCGCAGTACCATTGCCCAGAACATTCCGATAAAGAACTTTGAAATCGAGCCCAGGATCAACCACTACGGTTTCGCCATCATCCATCAGAAAAAGCAATTTGCCTCTCACGATGATGGGCGAACCCAGAGCTTTATTTTTTCCATTGCCCAAACGAACATCATAGATTTCTTTGCCTGTATTAAGATTAATCGCAGTAAGCATACCCTTGGAGTCAGGCTGATAAACGATATTGTTAAAAAGCACAGGTGATGAAACATCGCGGTGTTTTTTTCGTTCTTCCTGCCAGGCAACATGGCTTTTTGTTACATCGCCTTCGCCTGGCAAACGCAGTGCTTGGCAAGGCCCGGGCCTTCCCGAAAGAATGAAGATAAGCTGGCCATCAGAAACAGGCATGGGTTCGCCAAACTTGGCTTGATCTTTAGCATCACTGCGATCGCAGCGCCATAATTCTTTACCCGTTTTGGGATCATATCCAGCAACCCGGTTGGGGCCGTTAAGAACCAGATCCTGCCTGCCCGCTGCAACTTTCATCATCATGGGGGTGCTAAAGCCTCTGCCCAGATCCCTCTTTGTTTCCCACTTTATTTCCCCGGTTTTTTTATCCATCGCAATCAAACTAACAGGGGCAGTCTTTGCACCCGCTGCTGCGCCCGCGGGCAATGGCCCTTTATCCCCATCGTTATCGCAATTTTGAATAACGAGGTCTTCAAAAAGAAAAGGCGATGCCGCAGTACCCCAACCCGCTTCACTGGTGAAAGTGCCAAAAGATTTCTTCCATAAAAGATTGCCATCGATGCTGTAACAGAAGAGACCTGGAGTTCCAAAGAATGCATAAACGCGTTCACCATCGGTGGTGCAAGATGCAGAAGCAAAACCATTCCATTGATGTGTTTTGCCTGCGGGTTCAGACTTGGATGCGGTTTTCTCCCAAAGCTTTTTCCCAGACTTGGTATCAATGCAAATTACCATTCTTTCAGAACCATCATCGCTGGATGCTGTCAGAAAAGCCTTGTTGTTGTGAATGATAGGCGAGGAATTCCCATTGCCTGGCAAAGGAGATTTCCAAAGGATGTTTTGTTTTTCGTTCCATTGCAGTGGCACCCGTGTATCGTCACTATTGCCTTGGAAATCCGGGCCACGCCAATGTGTCCAGTTGGAATCGGCATAATTAGAAGTAACAAAGACCAAAGCAGTGAGCAACATCAGGGAATAATAACGCATGAAAAACTCCTTCCAAAGGCGGGTTAGATCAAATTATGCTACCTTGAAGTAATCAAAGAATCCATCAAGAAAAACTGCGATGAAAAAGAAAGTTGCCACCGCCCTCTTTTTCCAAACAATAAGAGAGTTGGGAATAAGCAGGGAGAAAGAAATTTTTAATACAATAATCGCCATGTCTATTCCCTATTTAGAAAGCTACTTAGATGAATGCAAAACACAAGGCAGATGTGGCACTTTTAACGGATCACAGGTATGAATCCATGGTGGCTTTACCGGGCGATTGGTATCTCGGCAATATCCTTGAAGATGATGGGTTGCTTCAAAAGGAGTTAGAGAGACAGGGAATTTCTTCGGTAAGGGTGGATTGGGCTCGTAAGGATGTGGATTGGTCGCAGTATAAGTGCGTAGTTTTTCGCACCACATGGGATTACTTCGATCGCTTTGAAGAATTCTCTCAATGGCTTAGTGCTGTCAGCAAGCAGACCAAATTATGCAACCCCTACTCCATGATCAAATGGAACATGGATAAGCACTATCTTAAAGATCTTGAATCAAAAGGGATTCCTGTAACACCTTCACGGTTTGTTGAAAAAGGAAGCACTGTAAATATTGAGGATGAGATTTTAAAATCGGGGTGGCATGAATTAGTGATCAAGCCTTGTGTATCTGGAGCTGCGAGGCACACTTACAGAGTAAATAAGTTGAATGCCAAAGCAATCGAGACAGTAGTTAATGAACTTCTGAAGCATGAATCGTTTGTGTATCAACCTTTTTTGGAAAGTGTTCTAACCCAGGGTGAGGATACGCTGATGCTTTTTGATGGGAAGTTTTCCCATGCGATTCGCAAGCTTGCAAAGCCTGGGGATTTTCGGGTTCAAGATGATCATGGTGGAACCGTGCATGATTACCAACCCGATGCCGAACAAATTGAATTTGCAGAAAAAGCGATGGCTGTTTGCAGCACCCTTCCAAGCTATGGCAGAGTGGATATGGTGCGGGATAATCAAGGAAAATTAGCCTTGATGGAGCTGGAAATGATCGAACCTGAGTTGTGGTTACGCAAGCATCCCCCTTCTGCAAAGCTGTTCGCAGAATCAATTGCAAGAGTCATTAAGGGATAAGGTTCTTGGTTTTCTTCGTCTTTATCTAGCTAAAGTGATCAGTTCATGTCATTATCTAGTACTAGATACCTACCTGATTTTGGGGATGATACATGACCTTATCCAAACACAATCACGATCATTCGTTTAAGTTTCTCAATCCGTTGGAAAGAGAAGGATTGGTTTTTTCGAATCGCAGAAACTTTATCAAAGCTGGCATTGCTGGAATGGGCGGACTGACTTTACCCGGACTGCTAAGGCAAAGAGCGGATGCAGCGAATGCAGGAAAATCATTACCCGGAAAGAAAGCAGTGATCCTTTTATGGATGGCGGGGGGCCCTAGCCAAATTGATAGTTGGGATCCGAAGCCTGATCGCCCGTTACAAAATCGCGGGCCTTTCGCAACCATCCCCACTGCGATTCCAGGCGTGCGCTTTTGCGAACATATTCCTAAACAAGCTGCAATGATGGATAAAATCACCATCATCAGGTCGGTTAATGCACAGGGCAGCAATCACGAACCTAACACCGTTTTTCAGACCGGTAACCGCGAAGCAGAACCCCGTTCCAACAATCTGGCTAAATACTACCCTGCAATTGCCTCGATCATCGCCAAGCATCATGGTTCCAATCATCCTGCAATGCCCCCTTATGTTTCTTTTTCAAAAGGTAGAAGCCATGTTGCCTATGCGGGGTACTTAGGAAAGCAGTACGATCCGTTTCCTGGAGACAAGGCGACGAAACTTCCGATATACGATTCGGTTGGTGTTGATTCGGGAAAAGTTAGCGAAGGCGATTTGTTCAAGCTGCCTAAAGAAGTGAATCTTACGCGCATTGGCGATCGGACTACGCTTCTTAAGAAGTTTGATGTACTACGCAGGGAAATGGATAACAGCGGAAACTTCGATGCGATGGATCGATTTGGGCAGCAGGCAATGGAAATCGTTGCAGGGGCTAAGGCCCGTGATGCCTTTGATCTTTCCCGCGAGCCTGAGCGCACCCGTGAAAAGTATGGCAAGCATCTTTGGTTTCAGCAGGCATTGCTTGCGCGCAGATTAGTCGAAGCGGGGGTCAGCTTTGTTACTTTAGATCTTAGTTACCATACTGCATCGGGGACATGGGATACGCATGGCGACAACATTCCGCCCTATGGTGGTATTAGTAAAGGTTTGAAGCCTTTGCTACCGTTGTTTGATCATCTTTTCACGACTTTGATTCAAGATCTTGAGCAGAGGGGCTTACTTGATGATGTATTGGTGGTTGCGATGGGAGAATTTGGCAGAACGCCACAAATGGGAACTCAGGGCAGCACGGATGGGCGCAATCATTGGCCAAAAATCATGTCGATGGCCCTTGCAGGAGGGGGATTGAAACATGGTCAGGTTATTGGGGCATCAGAGGCGGATGGCGGCACGATTAAAGAGCGCCCAGTGCTTCCGGGCGACCTTGCTGCCACTATTTACCAGCATATGCAAGTACCTTTAGATGCAACTTATCTTGATCCGAGTGGCAGGCCCCGATTTATCCTAGACCACGGACAACCCATCCAAGAATTGTTTTAATTATTATTCTTTGAGCACTTTTAACTTGAAGAAACACCTCTTTTATTGAAAATAGTGATGGTAGTTTCTCAAGAGTTAATTTCATGAGTTCGGCATCTTCGGGCAAAGATCAAAAGGTATCCAAAGAATGGACACCCCGCATGTGGCAGGGTTGCATCTTTCATTCTTGGATTCGGATGCTTGCCAAAAACCATTTCCTGATACATCCCAGCAAAATGTACATTGGCTGTGTTATTACTGCAATAAGTGTCCTGCATTTGGGGTTACGGTTGTTGCAAAAGGGGTTGTACGGCACAGTTCCCGAGAATACGCAACTCAAGCAACCGCCTGTTTTTATCATTGGGCATTGGCGAACCGGTACGACTCTGCTGCATGAGCTTTTGATTTTGGATCCGCGGCATAATTTCCCAAATACTTATCAATGCCTTGAGCCCAATCATTTTCTTTTGACTGAAAAGTTTTTCAAAAGTTACTTCAATTTTCTACTGCCTACGCGTAGGCCGATGGACAACATGGAAGCGGGTTGGGATAAGCCTCAGGAAGATGAATTCGCCCTTTGTATGATGGGCCAACCTTCGCCTTATCTTGATGTAGCATTCCCCAATAATCCCCCCATTGATAAGGACGCCTTTGAAATAGCTAATTTACCCAAGCATAAGAGTGAAGGATGGAAGCAGGATTTCAAGCGGTTTCTTTCTGAATTAACTTACAACGACAGCCGTAGGTTGGTGCTAAAATCCCCCACCCATACCGCCAGGATTCGAACTTTATTAGAGTTATTTCCTGATGCTCGGTTCATTCATATCGTGCGTGATCCGTATGTGGTTTTCCCTTCTACAGTGAACTTGTGGAAATCACTTTATGATACGCATGGCATGCAAACTCCCAACTATAATGGCGTAGAGGAGAAGGTTTTTTCGGAGTTCAATATTCTTTACAACTGTGTGGATCGGGATAAATCGCTGCTGAAGCCCAATCGATTCATTGAAGTGCGTTATGAAGATTTGATTAAAGACACCTTTCCCATTATCGAAAATATGTATCAACAATTGGAACTTGGCGACTTTTCGATGGCAGCCCCGCATGTTCAACGCTATCTTGATAATCGGAAAGATTACAAAACCAACAAGTACAAGCCCCTTGAGCCCCGCTTGCTTGAAATGATCAACGAGCGCTGGGGCAAGGTTATGGATCGCTATGGCTACCCACGAAGGGAAGCAGGGGCTTCGATGTTGGAATAGTTTCTTTTTTGTTTTAATTATTACTCAAGTGAATAGGGGATTTTATAATGGG
Source organism: Planctomycetota bacterium (assembly GCA_003671255.1). GTDB lineage: Bacteria > Planctomycetota > Planctomycetia > Gemmatales > Gemmataceae > UBA969. The sequence goes on from QWPF01000041.1 coordinate 6,114, forward strand.
TCGAACAGTAACTTTTAAGAATGAAGCAAAAAACTTGGTAGGCACAGAAATCAAAGTGGGCGATAAGGCCCCAGATTTTAGCTGCTTAATTGGCCTTGATGTAACCTCTTTGGCCCACACTGG
>QWPF01000041.1:6246-19148 GCA_003671255.1 Planctomycetota bacterium
TGGTCTGGATGCCCATACTTTGGCCAATACTGGTGCAAAGCCACGGTTATTTAGCGTGGTTCCATCTTTGGACACCGGCGTTTGCAGCATGCAGACCAAAAAGTTCGAATCAGAGTTGGCAGATGTAAATGATAAAGTCTCTACTTACACGGTAAGCTTGGACCTTCCTTTTGCCCAGAAGCGTTTTTGTGGCGCAGAAGGTATCAGCCATATGCAAACTCTTTCGGATTGCCATAATCATTCTTTTGGCAAGAATTATGGTGTTTTGTTGGAAGGGTTGCCTTTGCCTTTGTTGACCCGAGCAGTTTTTGTGGTTGATGCCCAAGGCAAAGTGGTACACGCAGAGTATGTGCCTGAAGTAACCAATCATCCAAACTATGATGCAGCAATTGCAGCACTTAAAAAGTGTTTGTAACTATATAGCTTATATTGGTTTAGAGCTAAAGCACCTGGGTTTTCCGGGTGCTTTTAGTTTTTTAGCGTGGGTTAAAGCGGGTAAAGATTATGGCCTTTGGCAGAGCAAAGGGATTATTCCTTTAATACCAATTATGCCAGCATAGCTGATTAGAATTTTATCTGATCGCAAAGCATTTTTGTTGCGCCGGTTTTAAACTCGATTAACTTGAGTAAATCGGAAAATAATAGGTAAAAAAGTCGTGATTGATTCTGACTTTAAGGGTTTGGCAAAGTGCATCCCCCTATAATTAAGAGGTTTTAGTTGTTGGTTATTTGGAGAATACGATGATGTTAAATTTGCGCTCGAAGATTGCTTTTTCAGCACTTGCATTTCTAGCACTTGGGCAAAACCCCGCTTCTGCTGCTTGGAATAATGTTTATCAGGTAAACTGCAATAACACCAAGGCGAGCACTTCAACCTCTAATTACCAACCTGCGCCAACCCCCTGCAATCTGCCTGGTTGCACCCAACAGATTTGCCAACAACAAAATTGTGCCACCCGCTATGTGCAAAAATTCTACTACGAACCCGTTACCTCCTACGAATCTACTTCGTACTACGAACCTGTAACTTCCTACAAAACCAGCTATTACTACGAACCCGTTACTTCCTACAAAACCAGCTATTACTACGATCCTTCCCAATGTGGTTATCAGCAGATGGCAACACCTGTTACCAGTTATCAGTTGAAGGCGCAGAATTGCCCAGTAAATTCCTACATGCTTAGAACCGCTTTAAAGCCTGTTACAAGCTATAAACAATCTTATTATTACGAGCCACAAACCACTTGCTGCAATACTTCCGTGGGTGTACCAGTAATGCCTCAAATTGCGGCCCCTTGCACCACTCCCTTAGCACCCGTACCGAATCCCAATATTGCACCAGGCGTAAATGAACAACGCGCAACGCCTACTCCCGCACCCGCAGCAGTAGCCCCAGGGATCAACGAAAACAGGGAACTTGCTCCTAATCCCACCAATAGCAGCAGATCTTCTGTAATCCCCGGGAAAACCGTTTCCCCTGTTATGCCTGCTCCTCAGGTTCCTTCTTCTGTTAGGTTGGATCGCATTGTTTCTTTAAAGTCAGCTTCCAATCTCCAAGGCAGCGTGGTTACCGCCAATCAACTTCCTGCTACTAACGCAAAGCTTTTTCTGGTTCACGAAACGGTCCGTGGATTAAAAGTAAATGTTACCACCGATGCTAATGGCATGTTTTCCACTACCGTTGAACCAGGCAACTGGTTGGTTTATCTTGCTGATGTTGATGGCAGAGCTGTTTTCCAAAAGCAGATTGAAGTGAAATCCTCCGAACTTCAGACGATGAAGCTAGTAAGCCGTTAATCTTTTTATTGCTATTTCGCATAAGTGTAGGGTGAAAGCCCTGCACTTTTCGTATCTACCCCCCCCCATATTTCCTATCTTCACCGCAAGTATGTTAAGTTGTTCCGATTATAATTATTATGAAGATTGTGCCTATACCTTCGCCTAGTTGGGTAGTTCTATTCATCCACTTTAATTCAATTGTTCTACTTATTAGGATCGATATGAATATTACGCAAGCGCATGGATGTGCTGCTCAAGGTGAGAATAAAATACTCTCCAGCTTTTATTATGCTCTCAACTTGTTTTTACCACACTTTGTGGTTTTTCGTAAGGATTACGAGAGGTATTTATCATGTGGACATCTTTATTTGTTAGTGGATTATTAGCAACTGCGCAAACCCCGCTTGAAAAACTAGCGATTCCAGTTGCCCCTGTTTCTGTTGTTCAAGCCCCAGCAGTTCCTAAAAGCGCAGCTCCTATGGCTCCTGGCCAACAGCCCATGGCTGAAGAAAAGAAAGAAGAAGAAAAGAAAGAAGAAGAAGCCCAAAAGTTCTTCTTAATGAAACTTCTTGAAGGCGGTTCCGGTGGCGAATTCCTTGATAAATCAGGGATCACCATCAAAGGTTATGCAGATATGAACTATACTGCATCCACTGCCAAGGGATTAAACACCCCAATGGCGATGAACTATAAAGCCAACCAGTTCTTGCTTGAACAGAACTCGATCATCATCGAGAAAGCTGTTGATACCAAAGCCAATGAAAGAACTTGGGGCTTTACATTGATGGGTATTCTTCCAGGTAGCGATTATCGCTTCACTGTGCAGAATAACCTTATGGATAGCCAGCTTACCGACAATAACGGGCAGCCCAATACCTATGGCGTTGATGCTCCCCAGTTCTTTGTCGAAACCTACAATCCTAACCTTTTTAAAGGTGTGGACACCAAGGTAGGCCGTTTCTACACCATCCTATTCAACGAAAGTATCGACCCCACCCAGAATAAACTGGTGAGTCGCGCACTTACTTTCATGAATAATCCTTTCACCCACACCGGTGTTCTTACTGCATCCAAATTGGATGATCGTTGGACAATGTACAACGGGTTGACTTGTGGTGCAGATGTGTTCTTTGGACCTTCAGGCAAGGCTGCGTATCTTGGTGGTTTAAAGTGGGAATCTGAAGACGCTGGAACAAACTTCAGCTTGAACACTCAGCTTACCGACCCTAGCTTCAACCAGACCCAAGGTACTGCCTTCAATTATGATGTGTTTGAAATTGTGTTCAACCACAAAATTAATGATAAGTGGTATTTCACCTCGGATACCATGTACTCCTTCATCAACAACTGGGATACAGTTGCCTCTGGTTCCCCGATTGTTGATAGGGATGGAACCCCTATAAATTACCAAGGTTGGGCTAACTGGTACGGCTTTGTCAACTACTTGACTTACAATGTAACTGACAAGCTTTCTACCACCAGCCGTGTTGAATTCTTTAAGGATACCGAAGGCGTAAAGACTGGCTTCACCGGCCTCTACACCACCCTTACCCAGGGTGTCACCTACAAGATGTACGATGAACAATTGTGGGTTCGTCCAGAGTTCAGGTATGACAATAACTCCGTCTCGAAGGCTTACAACAACGATGGAACCGCATCTAATGGTTTGTTCACCTTAGCAATCGATGTGATCTTACGATACTAACATCGAAAGTGTGAGTAGTAAAAAGCAAGAGGCTCGGGGAAACCCGGGCCTCTTGTCTTTATTTATCAGATGGTTTTCAATTACTTCAAGTTGGCCTTAATGTAATCAAGAACTTCCTGAGGATGAGCATCAACCTTAACCGTGGTGTAGATTTTCTTTACTACGCCTTGCTTATCGATCACATAAGTGTAACGCGAAGCCATGCCAGATTTACTGAGTGCGCCGAAAGCTGTGGTCACTTTCTTTTCAGGATCCGCAAGCAATGGGATTTCAAGCTTCTCTTTTTCAACAAACTTCTGCTGCAATTCTAGGGTATCAGTACTGATACCAAAAACGACAGTATCAAGTGCGGCAAATTTTTCAGCAAGACCGCTGAAACCGCACGATTCCTTGGTTCAGCCACCAGTCATGGCTTTAGGATAGAAGAAGAGAACGACATTCTTCTTACCTTTGAAATCACCTAGATTAACTTTAGCGCCCTTGGTTTTGGAAGCTGCGCTTAATTCTACAAGTGGGGCAGGCTTGCCTTCTTCCACTTTATCTGCTGCGATTGCCATCACAGTCACTCCTAAAATCCCTGCGAGGGATAACAAAAATCTCCTCATTTACTTCTCCTGATTTTGTTGAACAAAAGGTAGGACCACAGATAATGATCTTCTTACAAAAAAGAAGTTTTGGCAAGATAGTAATGCTAGAAATTTAAAATGTAGGCATAAAAAAAGCTGCCATGCCTTAGGAGCATGACAGCTTAAATATAAATCAAACAGAACCAGGGTTATTTGCCACCACTTACTGCTTTTAACGCATCGTCCACTTCTTTGATAAGAGGAGCGATGGTTTTGGTAAGATCATCCATTTGGTTAACACCTTGAAGGATGAGCTTTGGGTTGGCTCGCTTGCGCATTTCTGCAAAAACTACAGGGATCTCAGCCGTAATTTTCTTCTCGATGATTTCTGCAGTGATCTTCTCGCGCACTGATTCCAAATTAACCGTGGTATCCGCAGGGATGCGCTTGTCGCACTTCACAACGATCAATCCTTCGGGGGTACCAATCACAGGGCTGACTTCATTGGGTTGAAGAGCGAAAGCTGCTTTTTCAAGCTCTTCATTACCCGTGGTGTTTCTGGCAATGGGCCTGATTTTTCCTGCAGTTGCAGCCAAGGATGAGCTTTTCTGATTCTTTGCTGCCTTGTGAAACTCTTCTTCAGAATCTCTGAGTTTTGGGTAATCATTGAGCACTGCTCTTTCATAACCCTTTTCAAACATCACAATTCTGCATTCAACTTTTTCACCATAGTACGCATCAAATGCTTTCTTGATATCTTCATCGGTTACCTTGACTCTGGAACGAACCAACTTGCTCAACATCAATTTTGGACGGATCACATCTTCTTTCCATTCATAAAGGTTCTTGCGATAATTCTTGAGCACCTTATCTACAAATGTCTTGCGATCAACATTCAAACCTTTCAAATCTTCTGAAAGGGAGTTTTCAACTTCTGCTGCAGTGACTTCAATACCAGCCTTACGGCATTCATTATCAATAATCTTTTTATTGCAAAGCAGATCAAGCCTTTCGGTGCCGTAACGAGCGATAAGATATTCGCCTAATTCTTCGCGTGTAATGGGGGTATTATCGTAAACATAAGCAACAACCCTGCTGGAATAGTCGGAACTAGTAGAAGGAAGGTTTGTAGTTTGAAGGGATTTGGGCAGGGAAGCGGGGGAGGTTGTTTGCTTTGCCTCGGTTTTTACCTGGGGTGTTTCAGCAGCAACTTTTGGTTGGGGAACTTTTTTTAATACAAGCATTGCAGTAAGGGCAACACCAAGGGTTAATACACCTAAGCCGATGCGTTTTTGCCAATCAGTATTCGCAGAAAAATTTGATTCACTATTCATGGGTCTTGCCTCCGTGCAATGGTCTAAATTCGAGAGTGTCCATTCCCCCGAATAGGTATCTATAACTTTTATTTGGCCAGAGAAGCAATACCGACTAGGAAAGAGAACTGAAAATGTAAAAAGCAAACACTTGCTTTCTGATATTATGCAATTATCATGCTTACCAAGGCTAGTTTTTCAAGGTAAACTACCAAGGCATCGTATTCTCCCATTTTAATTTGAGGTGTTTAGCATGGCTGTGATAGGAAAAAAGGCAGTAAAAAAGGTCTCAACTCCAAAAATCAAGCAAACCAAGCTTTTGATCAACAACAAATGGGTCGATCCCGTGGAAGGTGGCAGCTTCAAAACCTATAACCCCGCAACAGGCGAAGTCATCGCAAAAGTTGCTGAGGCTTCCGCAAAGGATGTCGATCTTGCAGTAAAAGCAGCGCGCAAGGCGCTTGAATCTGGCCCTTGGGCAAGGATGGATGCAGCAGATCGTGGCAAACTCATGTTCAAGCTTGCAGATCTCATCGAAAAAAATGCTGAAGAACTTGCTGTTCTCGAATCTTACAACTGTGGCAAAACCATTACGGATGCCCGAGGCGATTTGGTAGGTACCATTAACACCTTGCGTTATTACGCAGGCTGGGCCGACAAGATCGAAGGCCGTACTGTTCCCGTTCGTGGAAAATTCCTTTCCTATACTCTGCGTCAACCGGTAGGCGTCATCGGCCAGATCATCCCTTGGAACTTCCCTTTGCTTATGCTTGCATGGAAGTGGGGACCAGCACTCGCCTGCGGTAATACCATCGTGCTAAAGCCCGCTGAGCAAACTCCCCTAACAGCGCTTCGCGTTGCAGAACTTGCAATTGAAGCTGGCTTCCCTGCGGGGGTTATCAACATTGTGAATGGCTTTGGGGAAACCGCAGGTAATGCACTTGTGATTCACCCAGGCGTTGACAAGATTGCTTTCACCGGCCATGTTGATACCGCAAAGATCATTCAGAAAAAAGCTGCAGATACATTAAAGCGAACCACCTTCGAACTTGGAGGCAAAAGCCCTAATGTCGTGTTTGCTGACTGTGATATTGACCAAGCAGTGGAAGGTGCATTCCATGCAATCTACTTCCATTGTGGCCAGTGCTGCACCGCAGGAAGCAGACTTTTTGTCGAACAAGGGATTCAAAAAGAATTTGTTGAACGGCTCGCTGCAAAAGCAAAACAACGAAAAGTGGGCGACCCAATGGATGAATCCACCCAACAAGGCCCGCAAGTTTCTCAAGAACAACTTGATAAAATCCTGCATTATGTCGCCCTTGGCCAACGCGAAGGCGCTAAGTTGGTCACAGGCGGGCAACGCAAGGGTTCTAAGGGCTACTTCATCGAACCAACCATCTTTGATGGCGTGCGAGACGAAATGGCCATTGCCCGGGATGAAATCTTTGGCCCAGTGGTCAGCGTTCTGCCCTTCAAGGACTTTGACGAAGTGGTTGCTCGTGCTAACGATACTTTCTACGGCCTTGCAGCAGGTGTTTGGACAAAGAACCTTGATAAGGCGCACAATTACGCTGCAGCGGTGAAGGCTGGAACCGTGTGGGTCAATTGCTACCACATCGTAGATACCACGACTCCGTTTGGCGGATTCAAGATGTCTGGCCAGGGCCGTGAGAATGGCGAAGAAGCGCTGGATCACTACACCGAAACCAAAACGGTGACAGTAAATCTTGCCTAGTGTTTAAGAATGCAAAAGGGTCGGGGGTGTTCAATCACCTCCGGCCCTTTTTTATTGATTCTAAGTAAAGTTCGAACCACTTAGATTTTTTTATAAATCGAAATCGGTTGATCCTTCCCTTTCACCATCGTGGGAGGCATGCTTTCGAATTGGTCTTTTAGATTTGCATCCAGATTATCGTAGACGCTTTGCGAAATCAGCAGGCTGGTGCTAAACTCTTTATTCAGGCTTTCAATTCTTGATGCGGTATTCACGATATCGCCAATCACGGTGTATTCTTTGCGAGTATTAGTACCCATTACCCCTGCAACCATGGGGCCGTAATTAATGCCGATACCCAGACTTACATTTTCACCTAATCTAGAGACATTGAACAACTGTAACTTTTCAAAAATTCCAATAGCACAAAGCACTGAGGCATTGCATGAGTTGGGAAGGCTAAGAGGCGCGCCAAAGACCGCCATAAAGCCATCCCCCAAAAATTTATTGACCATGCCCCCAGATTTTTCAACCTCTGCAACCGTGAAATTAAACACCTGATTCAGGAATGCCACTGCATCTTCCGGGGTCATGGTGGAAGATCGATGGGTGAAATTTCGGATATCTAAGAAAAGAACCGAAGCATTAACATTATCCCCACCTATTTTTAAATCTTTGGATACGATTTGATCCGCTACATCTTTGGAAACAAATCTGCCAAAGATATCGTGCAGCCTGGTTTTTTCAGAAGCCACAGCAATGGCTGATTCAATCATTTTCCTTAAAAGCAAAGCGATTGTTCCCATGATGAAGCCGGAAAGTAAAATTTCTGTGAGGCCCCAGGATTCGTTCAGCAATTGTTTGTCCACTTCGGTAAAAAATGAAATTATGAAGAGTAATAAAAGTCTTCCTAGAATCGCAATTAACGAAGCATAAAAACAAAGCCAAAAACGCAGGTAAAGAATACTTAGCAGCATGAAGGGTATATGCTCGATCAAGTACACATTGTTATAGGCTTCTCCTAATTGTAGGTGCAGGGATTGGATTAAAATGCAGATGAATGGGATGGTGGCTTCAACTGTAATAGTTAAAACCTTATAAAATTTGGGTTCGATTTCCTTGCGGGCCTGATACATTAAGCGTTTTCTTTGATACCAAATTTCGTATCCAAAAAAGACCCCGATGCTCGTTGTAAGTTCCAGCAGATAAGTTGTGATATTGGTATTCGTGTTTTCAGTCTTCCTCATTTCCAGGAAGAAAAAAGTTGAATCCAACAAGAGGAATACAACGGCTATCAATTGCACCAATCGAAAACGCATCGCAATGACAAAATCCTTCCCCTGCCAAGTTGTTGCCAATGTTGGATTTAGATTCCATCCAGAATACTTGAAAAGAATTTTGGTCAAATTTGAATTCGCTGCCATTTTCTCAATGACTTTTGATAAATTTGAGTGTGGATTATTAATGTCTTTCATGTTTATCCTGTTATCTTTGATAATAAGTTACGCATTGATTATGGAGAAACAAATATGAAATTAATCGACTCCCTAAATACCCCGGTGACCCGTGGAAGATATGCCCAAGTTGGCTTCTCCCTGATGCTGGTTAAGTATGCCATCGATATTTTAGTCGCTTGGGTGTTTTTTGAAAAACTCTGGTCCCCGAGGAAATATATCATATGGCCCGATGATGATACAGTAACTTTTTTCAACCTAGGCCCAGATGACCGCAATTTTGGCCTAACCATGCTGGCTCTTTCAATTCCGTTTATCATCATAGGCACCGTGATGACTTTCCGCAGATTACTAAGTGCGGATCTTCCGAGAGGATTGGTTGTTTTGTTTTTTGTACCTGTCTTAAATCTCTTTTTAATTGGGTTGCTGTGCCTTTTGCCCGCCAAAGTGGTTTCGCCATTAGAGGAAGTGACTATCCTTGAACCCCCCACTCCCAAATTAGTCCCTCCTACTTGGGGAGTAATTTTCAGATCAACTGTAGTTTCTTGCATGATTACCGTTCCGCTTGCATTTTTTGGGGCCAATATCCTGCAAAATTATGGGTTTGGCCTATTCATCGGATTACCCTTTGCTCATGGATTTTTCTCCGTTCTTTCTTTTGGTTGGCATAACCCCCAACCTTTTGGAAGCTGCATGAAGGTTGGATATTATTCCAGTCTTCTAGCGTTTCTGCTGCTCTTCTTTTTAGCAATTGAAGGTGCAATTTGCCTAATCATGTTTATTCCCATAGGCTTGGTGCTTTCTAATCTTGGGTGTGTACTAGGATATTTGGTACAACGCAGGCCAGCTTCCCAAGCAGCATTCCCACTACTGCTATTGCTTCAATTCCCAGGATTGCCCCTTTTAATGGGAATGGAACAAATTCTGCAAGATGCCTCCCCTATTCGCGAAGTGATCAGCGTAATTGAAATCAATGCACCACCCGAAAAAGTATGGCCCCAAGTGATTGCGTTTCCCCCGATTCCCGAAGCAAATAGGCATTGGATGTTTCTTACAGGAATCGCATATCCGATAAGGGCAGAAATCGAAGGCAAGGGTGTGGGCGCCGTCAGGAACTGCATTTTTTCGACTGGCCCGTTTGTCGAGCCCATCACCCGATGGGATGAACCCAATAGGCTTTCGTTTGATGTCGCTAGCCAACCATGCCCCATGAAGGAATGGAGCCCTTACAATATTCATCCGCCACATCTCGATCATCATTTGATCAGTAAAAAAGGCGAATTCAGGCTGATTCGCTTGGAGGGTAATCGCACCCGCCTAGAGGGCAGCACTTGGTATTCCAATAACATGTGGCCCAATGGCTACTGGGGGATGTGGTCAGATGCGATTCTCCACGGAATTCATCTGCGGGTGCTGGATCACATCCGTACTGAAGCAGAAAAGTTACAATAAAGATCTTAGTAATTTGGTCTAAATTAAGAATTTAATTTCTTAACAAGTACCAGAGAGTTTCTGCCACTCTTGTCGTACTTCTCTTTCCGCGACAAAGGCAACATATCAGGGGAACCGGGAAGGAACCCACCTTTTTGCTGAAAAAAGTTGATCGCCTGGGTGGATAGGCAGAACAATTCCTGCATGCCTGCTGCTTTTGCAAGCGATTCCCCATACTGCATGAGTTTTGTTCCAACCCCTTGGTTTTCATGGCGTGGGTCGACACATAAGCAAGCCAACTCGGCTTTCTTCTCTGCAGGGAAAAAGTGTAGCGCAGCGCAGCCCGTTGGGTTTTTATCCACTTCAAACACAAAGAATTCATCCACCTGTTTTTCTATTTCCGCACGAGTTCTGCTGATCAACTCATCGTTGGCAATGGAGTTGCGTATCAACGAATGAATCGCACGGGTATCTTTCTTTTGCGCTTTTCGAATCGCAACATATTCGTTGGCATGAATCAGGGTGCCTATTCCCTCGTTGGAAAATACCTCTGCAAGCAATCCCTCTTCCACCTGACCATCTATAAGGTGAACTCGGGGCACACCGCCTCGAATTGCTTTTATCGCCTGCTCGATTTTTGAAACCATTGGGCCAGTAATATCATCGCGTTGCTTTTTGAGTATCTGTTCCGCATCATCCACAGAAATCTGCCTGACAAAGGACTCTTTGTTATTGTTCTTTTTCGCCTTCTGAATGACTAATCCAGATTGCGTGGTCAGATAAATCAGTTTCACCGCCTGCAACGCCCTTGCGACCTCGGATGCAACTATATCGGAATTTAAACGAAAACTGTGCCCTTCCCCATCGCACCCAATCGGCGGGATTACTGGAACAATATCCTGCTTCAATAATGAATTTAACAACACCGTATCGATTCTTTCGACCCGGCCTGTGTGCTGTTGATCGATGCCTTGAAGTATTCCTGCGGGGTGCGCTACGATGGAATTACTTACCGAGGCCTTAAGATCGGAGGTGGACAAACCTTCCAGAAGTTCGTGGGAAACCCGACTCGCAGCCAAGAGGCTTAAATCCAAAGTATCTGCATCGGTAATCCCTGTACCATCTAGATTGGATGGTTTTTTACCCATGACTTCTGCAAGCTTTAATATCTGATGTGCTGCACCATGCACCAGCACTACCCCGATGTTCAAACTGCGTAAAAGGGCGATATCCAAAAGAATATTGCGGAAGTTTTCGCTTTCCACAACGATGCCGTCCAGCGCAATTACGAAGGTTCTATCCCGAAACCGGGGTACATAACGCAAAATATCTCGTAGCTTCGTAAGTTGATGGATCATTTAAAATTCCCGTTAAACATTATCCTTATGTTGCACCCGCCTAGATTCCTTCCTAGAATACTAGTTACAAATGTAACCAAGTGGGCTTTGAAGGCAAAGCCCTGTTTATTCCAAGGAGAAGGAATGCCGGAAAAAGTTGTCATCATCGGTTCGGGGCCTGCTGGTTGGACTGCTGCTATTTACGCAGCCCGTGCCAACCTTCAACCTATTGTTTTTGAAGGCGCAATCACCGAAGAAAACCGAATTAAAGGTACTCTTCCGCTGGGCCAACTCGCACTTACCACCGAAGTTGAAAACTTCCCTGGGTTTCCTTCAGCAAGCTTGCATAATTTCTTAGAAACCGCTCTACCCGAAGATCGCAGGCCTTTCTGGGTATTAGACAAGAAAAGCCAACCAGGCCACGGTATCACTGGCCCCGAACTTATGGATCTTATGCGCCAGCAGGCCCTAAATTTCGGTACCCGCATCATTACTGATGATATCACGCATGTTGATTTTTCCAAGAAACCCTTCCGGATCACTTCCTTGGAAGGAAACACGATTGAAGCTCTGTCGGTGATTATTTCCACAGGCGCCCGAGCCAACTACCTTGGCCTTCCCTCGGAAGATAACTTTAAAAACCGTGGCGTTTCTGCCTGTGCGGTATGCGATGGCGCCCTGCCCCGGTTCCGCAATAAACCCATAGTTGTTGTGGGCGGGGGCGATTCGGCCCTCGAAGAGGCTTCCTACCTAAGCAAATTTGCAAGTGTTGTTTACCTCGTACATCGCCGAGATAAGCTCCGAGCTAGCAAAATCATGCAAGATAGGGCCCTAGGCAACCCTAAAATCAAGCCCTGCTGGAATAGTGCTGTCGAAGAAGTCTTGGGTAATGATAAAGATGGTGTTACCGCAGTTAAACTTAAAAATCTAGTTACTGGGAAATTCGAAGAACTAACTGCCAGCGGCATGTTCCTCGGCATCGGCCATACCCCCAATACCGATTTCCTTAAAGGGCAGTTGGAATTAGATGATAAAGGTTATATTGTTTGGCAAAAACCCGCCCGGACTAATACCAGTGTGGATGGCGTTTTTGCTTCGGGCGATGTGGCAGATAGCTACTATCGGCAGGCAGTTACCGCAGCGGGAAGTGGCTGTATGTCCGCATTAGATGCAGAGCGATGGTTGGCAGAACATGGAGAAGTTTAGTTTTTGGGTTGACCTTTGGCCCTCTGATATCTATCCATATAAATAAGGAAATTGACCTCGTAGCTCAGTTGGTAGAGCAACAGACTTTTAATCCGTAGGTCCTGGGTTCGAGTCCCAGCGAGGTCACTTCCTTACTTTGTATTACTTCGTTACAACTCGCATCATTTCGCATAACATCCCTAATATCATCGACTTCCGTCATACTTTGCGAAGAATTGCAAGCTGGTTCTGTGCCTTGCTGCATCGGAATATGCATCACTTCTGGCAAGAGTGCACCGGAATTTGCCCGAGATTATCATCCATTCATGTTTGGTTTTTTCTTAAGCTTATCTGCTCTCTTAACTTTAAGGGGGTCTTTTATTTTTGCTTTTTTATTTTTAGGCGTGTTGGTCTCGTT
>QWPF01000042.1 GCA_003671255.1 Planctomycetota bacterium
TAGATCATTTGTTTCTCTTTGTGCACTTTTTGTAGTAAACTAAATGTATGTAATCTTGCTATTTGTTCTGATTTCTCGCCGTGATGAGGATAGGTTCTGATGTTTTTCTCCCGCTTGTATTTGTTAATGGCATCATTGGTTGCAATGATCATGGTGGCAGGGGGATTATGTGCAGCGCCACCACTTCCATCTCAGGCATTCTTGGATCAGCATTGCGTAAAATGCCATGCAGGCGAAAAGGCCAAGGGTGACTTTCGGATTGCAGAACTGACATTGGATTTCGGTGTTAAGAAAAATCGTAGCCTCTGGGAGAAAATGCATCAGCAAATCACCTCGGGCGAGATGCCCCCTAAGACTAGACCAAGACCAGATGAAAAAGCATCCCGCATCCTCACCGATTGGATTGTTAAACAAAGCGCTGAGGTTCGTGGCAAGGAAGGCCGTGTGGTGCTTCGAAGGCTAAACCGTGTTGAATACGAAAACACCGTGCGTGATTTATTTTCAGTAAATGTTTCTGTAAAAGAAATGCTGCCCGAAGATGCCAATGCCCAGGGGTTCGATAATGTGGGTGCAGCTCTAAATATTTCTCCTGTATTGATGGAGCGCTACTTGGAAGCCGCAGATGCGGTTATCAATGCCGCATTGCTTCCTGTGCATAAACTTGAAAGCAAAACCGAACGATTCGACCTGTACGATTCCCTGCCCACATGGTTCGTCGCTGGAGTTTATAAGCGAGATGATGGAGTGGTGCTGTTTCGAAGTAGTGGCGATTCTGCAACGGATCTGAGGAAATTTAAAGCGCCGAGCCCGGGGCGTTATCGATTCCGCATTTCTGCTTCTGCGCATAATTCTGCAACGCCATTACCCATGGCTATTATTTTGGGTAATTTTGTGGTGGCGGGAAATATCACCAGGCATCTGGGTTACTTTGATGCCCAATCCGGCGTGCCTAAAGTAATCGAGTTCGAAGAACGCCTAGTTGCTAAAAACGATACGATCAAGATTACTCCGATAGCGTTGCCTTTTGTGTATCTTAAACATGAAACGATGGCAGAATATCCCGGGCCTGGGCTCAAGATTCATTGGGTGGAAGTGGAAGGGCCTTTGCCTGAAACTTGGCCAACCGAAAGCTATCGCAGAGTATTTGCCGATGTGGATCCGAAGGCGGGTAAACTGGCAGATGCAGAAAAATTACTTCGAACTCTTTTGCCTAAAGCCTTTCGAAGGCCGGTTACTGAAGATGAAGTAAAGCCTTTTGTTGCTTTGGTATCAAAGGCCATGGATATGGGATTACCCTTCGAGGCTGCGTTGCGTACCGGATACAAGGCGGTGCTTTCTTCCCCTAAATTTCTATATTTGCGCGAACCTGCTGGCCCTCTTGATGACTATGCACTCGCCTCGCGGCTTTCTTATTTCCTTTGGAGCACCACACCCGATGAGGCCCTTATAAACCTTGCAAACAAGGGCGAACTGCATAAACCCGAAGTGCTTCATGCGCAGGTTGAACGATTATTGAAAGACCCGAAATCGAAAGCCTTTACCGAAAACTTTACCGGGCAATGGTTAGGATTACGCGATATCAGTGCCACCACTCCGGATAAAAGCCTTTACCCTGAATATGAAGAATTCCTGCAGTGGTCTTCCGTCCGCGAGACCCACTTATTCTTCAACGAACTGCTCAAAGAAAACCTTGGAGTACGAAATTTCATCGACTCAGATTTTGCAATGCTTAATGGCAGACTTGCAAAGCATTATAATATTCCTGATGTGTATGGTGTGGATTTTCGCAAGGTCGCACTCAAACCCGAATACCATCGCGGCGGGGTAATCACCCACGCTAGTGTTTTGAAAGTCACGGCCAACGGCACCACTACATCTCCAGTGGTCAGGGGCGTTTGGATGCTTGATCGCATCATGGGTAAACCCGTGCCACCGCCGCCAGCGAATGTTCCTGCAATCGAGCCTGATATTCGGGGCGCGGTTACCATACGAGAACAACTCGGCAAGCACCGCCAAACCGAGAACTGCGCTTCATGCCATACTCGGATTGATCCACCCGGATTTGCCCTTGAGAATTACGACGTTATCGGTGGCTGGCGCGAGAAATACCGAATTGTAGTGAGCGATCGTAAGTTTGCGGTAAACAACCGGTTCGGCCCATTGGGCAAATATCTTGCAGCATACCAATATGGATTAGGGCTGCCCGTAGATTCAGGCGATACTCTTCCCGATGGTCGTACATTCAAAACTGTCGAAGATTTTAAAAAGTTAATCTTGGCCGATCCTGAACAAATAGCGCGATCTATTACTGAAAAACTTATGGTTTATTCCACAGGCCATACGGTGGGATTTAACGATCAGAAAGCTATCAACGCTATTTTGGCCGATGCCAAAAAGTCTGATTACGGGCTTCGAACTCTGGTACATTCAATCGTGGCAAGCGAACTATTTCTAACCAAGTGAAGGCATTTATGAATAATTATAAAAAGCTCTCCCGTCGAAATTTTCTTCGAGGTGCTGGTGTTACATTAACACTACCTTTTTTGGATGCCATGCTTCCCCTGCGTGCAGAGTCGCCAGCCAAACCTTTGCGCAGGATGATTTGCATCAATACCAATCTAGGCTTACATACGCCTAATTTGTTTCCTACGAAGGCAGGGAGAGATTACGACATCACGCCCTATCTCGAGCCGATCAAGGATTTTCGCAACGATTTCACTGTGTTTTCAGGGCTTTCGCACCCTGATGTAGATGGTGGGCACCCTGCGGAAATGTGCTACTTAACCTCTGCGCCCCACCCCCGTGCTGATAATTTCAAGAACTCCATCTCGCTCGATCAATATGCAATCGAACGCCTGGTGCCTGATACGAGAATAGGCGCGCTTGTTCTTTCCTCGCATTCGAGCAGGGGGCTTTCTTACACCCGCAGTGGTGTTCCCATTCCTTCTGAATCAATAGCATCGCGGGTATTTCGCGAAATGTTTGTAAATGGCACCCCGACCGAAGTTAAAGCACAGGTTCAAAAGCTTCAACAGGGCGAAAGTATCATGGATACCGTTTTGGAAGAAGCAAAGAGATTTCAAAAAGGGTTGGGTAAACAGGATCGCGAAAAACTTGATGAATATTTTTCCGCAGTGCGCGAAGTGGAAAACCGCATGGTCAAAGCGCAGGAGTGGTCGAAAAAGCCCAAGCCAAAAGTGGATGTAAAGCTTCCCGTTGATATCACCAATAATCTTGAAGTGCCTGCGTCCGTGCGCCTGATGATCGATATGATGCAGCTTGCTCTAGAGACTGATTCCACCCGCTTCATTACTTTCGCCTTGCATGGCCTTAATGCAGTGCCCATCATCCCCGGTGTTACGCAAGATTGGCATAATCTTTCGCACCATGGGCAGGATCCTGCAAAACTCGCGGAGCTGCGTATTGTTGAAGTTCAGCAAATGAAACTCTTTGGTGAACTACTTACCAAGTTGAAAGGAACGAAGGAACAAGGGGGCAACCTTCTCGATCGCACCACTGTTCTTTTTGGTAGCAACTTGGGCAACGCGAGCAGTCACGATAACAAGAATATGCCTATTATTGTGGCGGGCGGTGGTTTCAAGCATGGCCAGCACCTTGCGTTTGATCCGAAAAAGAATCCGCCACTCAGCAACCTTTATGTTTCCATGTTGCAACGGCTTGGAGTTGAAGCAGATAAGTTTGGAAGCAGCACGGGCAGCATTGCAGGATTTGAAATGACTGCTGGATAAAGTTTGATGACCCTGTGTTCAAAGGTTTTATGATGGATAGCAACCAAGCATCTAATTCACACAATAAGACTTGGCGTGAGTGGTTTTTTGAACCTATCGAACAAGCTAATTCCTTACAGCGGGCAGATGATGCTTCGAAAAACCTTAAAGCATGGTGTGGGTTGATTGGCTCTGTAGGGTGCTTGCTTTTTCTGCGGTTTTTCTTTCTTCAAAATGAACAATATCGACTGGTGAAACTTCTCGAATTTCTTCATCTGCGAGAGTTTGCCTTGCAATTGCAAGCCTGCATTTCAGATCCGTTAGGCAGGCTTACCGTCTGGGCATTTGGGTGTCTGCTTTGTTATTTTATAATTCCCGCCCTGATGGTTCGGTTGTTGTTAAGAGGAAAGCTTAGCGACTACGGTTTCAGATTCGCCAGTTTTCGTGACACCATGATATTTATACTTCCCGGGTTCATTGGGATGGTACCGCTGATTTATTTCGCCTCCACTCAGATCCATTTTCTTCATGTATATCCCTTTTATGAACCTAATTTAAATGTCGGGATAGGCGCAGGGTTCATTCTTTGGGAGTTGATGTATGCAATACAATTCATCGCCTTGGAATTCTTCTTCCGGGGCTTTATGGTGCATTGCCTGATGGGAGTAATGGGCGCTTGGGCAATCCCTGTAATGGTCATTCCTTATTGCATGATTCACTTTCAGAAACCATTTCCTGAAGCTACTGCATCAATCATTGCAGGCCTGGCGTTGGGATGGATTGGGCTTAAGACCAAATCTATCTTGCCGGGCGCAATCTTGCACATCGCAGTCGCCTGGAGTATGGACGGCGTATCATTAATGCGCAAAGGGTATTTCAATTAATCCGGGCGACTATTTCGAAGGTTGATTCAGATCAACACAAAGTAATTCTTTTTCATCGCGTAAGAATACTCTGCCTTCAGAAACTGCTGGGTGAGCCCAAGTATGGCCACAAACCTTCGCCCTGCAGATTTCCTTATAACCCTTAGCATCTGGTTCAAACATGACCAGCGAGCCAAAATCTTCCAGCATCAGGATCTTGTTATCTGCGGTGCGCACCAGCGAGGCATGGTACTTTCCGACTTTCTTCTTAGTCCAGATGATCTTGCCCGTTGCGATTTCAACACATTGCAAATCCGATTGAGGAGGAGGAAGCAACCCACCCGTGACGATGTAAACATGATCTTTCCCCACCACCACAGGCGTGGCAAAGTAGCAATTAAGCGAACCGTTTTTCCAAGCCTGTTTGAAGGACGGAGCAGCCTCAGAGTTGTTGAGATTTAATGCCACGCTGCCATAAGTCACGGAACTTGCAAGCACCATGTTGCCCATGCGAACAGGCGTGGTGCTGCTTTCGTTAAGCCTGTCAACAAGAGGGAACTTCCAGTGTGATTTGCCATCTTTAGGATCAAGCGCAACTAGGCCCTGTTGAGTAAGGGCAAGGATCATTTGCTTGTCGCCATCTTTCCAAAGGGTGGGGGAACTGTAGCTGGATTTGTCATCAAGAGTTTGCCATGCGGTGGTGCCATCTTTTTGGTTGAATGCTACAATGGAAGCTCCTTTGCCACCTACTTCGACAACGATTTTATCATCGATAAGAAGGGGCGAGCAGGAAGTGCCAAAGTAGAGGTTCGCAGCTTTGAACTTGGTGAGTGTATCGACTTGCCAGTTGATTTTTCCATCTGCAAGGTTGAAGGAGGAAAGAATGCCCGTAACCCCAAAGGTGAAAATACGGTTATCAGAAATGGAAGGGGTTGCACGAGGGCCCAGGCCGAAAACACTGGTAAATGCTGCCCGTTTGTAAGGAGTGGCCCAAAGCTGTTTGCCTGAAGTTGCTTCAAAGCATGTAAGCACTTCTTCATCTTTATCTTTGACGCGGGAGTGCAGATAGACTTTGCCTGCATGAATAACAGGTGAGCTATGGCCTTCGCCTACAGGAAGTTTCCAAAGAACTTTTGGGGCATCGGCCCAAGGTTTTAATGTTTCAAGTGAAGAACAATCTCTACGGGGCCCGAGCCAAGTGGGCCAGTCTTCTGCAACCGCAGTTCCAGCATTAAGGAGAGCAAAAGCTCCTGCAAGAAAAAGCGAGCTAAAGAGGAGCCGCATTTTCTGGGTGATCGAGGAAGTGGTGCAATGGTGCATAATGCCATGGAAGTTGTTTTTCATCTGCGAGATCCTTTAACTTGCGGGTGAACTTTTCCGATAACTCAAGCATCTTACCCTGATAACCCTGATCGCAAAAATAAATTCTGCAACCAAGGGGTCTGGGTTCGCGTGCGGTACAAAGATTCTCTTTCTGAAAAGGGCAGAAGCCCGAATCTGTGGGCTTCTCGTAGGCTGGGGCATGCTTTAATAGAACTGCAGCTTCGATGCTCGAAATAAAAAGCGTGTGGTCGTATTCCTTAAACCTGCAGCACTTGCCCGAGGAAAGGCAAACAGGCCCTGCTTGTCTGACTTCTGCATCCGCTTCTGCATATATCGCAAGTACATCAAGTTCCAGAAGAGAAGTACTTTTAGCAGCATGTTCTTCTGGATGTTTCATGCAGGCCTCAGAATATCGCAGAGTTTAGCTGCCAATGTTTTCAAGCTTACCTGTGCTGTCGCCAAAGGAGGGCAGGTCAACCCCCATGCGCTCCAAAAGGGAAAGATGCAGGTTGGCGAGGGGGGTATCTTTGGCAAAGCGTAAATGCTGGCCTGTCTTAAGGGTGCCCGCGCCTTTGCCCGCAACAAGGATTGGAAGCTCATCGTGGTTATGCCTGTTACCATCGCCGATGGCACTGCCATATACCAGCATCGAACTATCAAGGAGGGAAGCATTGCCTTCTTTGGTGCCCTTGAGCTTTTCAAGGAAGTAAGCAAATTGCTGAAGATGATACTGATTGATTTTCTTGATCTTTTCGTACTTGGCTTTGTCATTACCGTGGTGCGAAAGTTCGTGATGCCCTTCAGCAACGCCAATGCTTTTGTAGTTGCGATTACTGCCTTCGTTTGCGATGACAAAAGTAGCAACGCGGGTAAGATCAGCTTGGAAGGCGAGAACCATCATATCGAACATTAGTCTGCAATGGTCTTGGAACTCTTTGGGAATGCCCGTGGGCCTTGCAGATTCAGCAGGAGTAAACTTTGGAGCAGCAATCTGATTCGATGCAGATTTGTTGAGTCTCATTTCGATTTCGCGAACTGCAGAAAGGTATTCATCGAGTTTGCGCTTATCGGTTGCGCCTAGTTTGCCTCGAAGAGAATTCGCATCTTCGCCAACGACATCAAGGATGGATTTGCGGGTGTCATCTCTTTTCTTGAGGGAAGCAGAGGTTTCACCAGAGGAGGCAAAGAGCCTTTCGAAAACCTGTTTGGGATCGTTTTCCTTTGCCATGGGAGTGGATTCACTGCGCCACGAAAGGTTGTTGGAATAAGCACAGGAGTAGCCTGAGTCGCAGTTTCCAGCGTTCTGGCCTTTGTCGATCCCGAGTTCAAGGGAGGAAAAGCGGGTGGCTTGCCCGATTTTTTGTGCAGCAATCTGATCAACAGAAACGCCTACACGAATGTCTGCGCCATTGGTTTTGCGTGCCTGCCTGCATGTAAGGAATGATGAAAGAGAGCGCGCATGATCGCCCGGCCCATCGCCGTTGGCACGAGCTTTATCAACGGTTAGGCCGCTAAGCACAAGTAAGTCTTCGCGGAATTTGGAAAGAGTCGATTCGAGAAGGAAGGGCATTTTGTAACCTGGCCCTACTTCTTCAGGGGACCAATCTTGCATGTGCACGCCATTGGGCACATAAAAGTATGCCAACCTTTTAGGAGTAGCAGCAACTGCGGGAGCGCCATAAGCTGTCCAGCCATTCATTGCTTCTAGGTAGGGAAGTGCCAGGCTTGCGCCAATGCCTTGGAGTACGGTTCTGCGGGATAATTGCTTGCTCATGATTTTGGTCCTCGTTTAGCCTTACGCATTTGGAAAGGTTCACTTTTGACTATCTCGATGATCAGGTCTTGCATCTTAAAGTTGTCTTTTTTCGTTTTCTCAACAATGGTGTCAATAATGCAGTTGTCTGCTCGTTCCATCCCTCTGCCAGTAGCATAGGTTAACAGTTTTTCACAAAGGCAGTGAGCGAAAAGATCAGATTTTGTGAGAAGGATTTTACGAAGCTCAGCGGGCCCGTTGAATTTCTCACCTCCGGGCAGGTCCCCCGAAGCATCAATCGGTTTGTCGCCATCTTTATCGCGCCATATTCCCACGGGATCAAAGTTTTCAAGCCCAAAGCCAAGGGCATCCATTTTAAGATGGCAGGTGGCGCAATTCGGGTTCGCCCGATGCTGTTCCATGCGTTGCCTTAGAGTTCCAGTCAGGGCTTTATCATCTTCCTTAAGTTCTTCGACATTGGGAGGAGGCGGTGGAGGTGGTGTACCAAGAATATTATCGAGCACCCATTTTCCACGCTTAACAGGCGAAGTGCGGGTCGGGTTTGAAGTTATAGTAAGCACGCCCGCTTGGGTTAATACGCCACCTCTGCGATTATCGGTGAAGGTGACCTTGGTGAATTCGGGCTTTGACACATTCTTGATACCGTAATGGGTTGCAAGCCGAAGATTTAAAAAAGTGTAGTCTGCATCAAGAAGTTCGAGAATGCTGCGGTTCTCTTTGGTGATGTACTCAAAGAATAGTTCAGCTTCCTTTGCCATGTCATCGCGCAGGGCATCGGTGAAGGTTGGGAACTTGGCTTTGTCGGGATTAATGGTTTTAAGATTGCGAAGATGAAGCCATTGTTCAGGGAAGTTGAGGGTGAAGGCTTTTGCCTTCGGGTCTTTAAGCATGCGGGCCACCTGCTCTTCAAGCACGCCTTTGTCATGAAGTTTATTCTGCTTGGCGAGATCAAACAAAAGCGCATCGGGCATGGTGCTCCATAAGAAGTATGATAGCCGACCTGCAAGTTCGAATTGGTTAACCTTATGAGGAGTGGTGCTGTTTGGATCGGGATCTATTTCGACATGAAAGAGAAACTTTGGTGAAACCAAAATGGCTTGAAGCCCAGCTTTTAATGCATTGGAGGGGGTCTCACCCTTTTTAACTAACATTTCGCAAAGCTTTACTAATTTTTCAACTTCATCTTTGGTTGCAGGTCTGCGATACGCCTTGGTTGCAATGTCTTCGAGAATTTTTGGGAAGTCTGCGGAAGTTACTTTCTCAGGTGATGAAACCTTAAGGTACTTGGTGAAGACAAAACGGTTCTTGTAGACCATATCGATGATATCTTCGGCTGCATCCAGATATTTTTCCATAAGAATGGGGGGCATGGTCAACACATCGCCGATGTTGTCGAACCCGTATCCAACATCATCTGCGGGAAACTCTTCTGCAGGTTTGAAGTTCACGCCAAAAAGATCACGAGTGGTATTGTTGTACTCAAAACGATTCAATCTGCGCATGGTAACTTTGCCCGGATCCTTCTGGCCCACGCAACTGAACTCGAAAACCTGCGTATCCATCCAGCGATTTACAACATCGAGCTGCATATTAGTAGGCTTGGGTTTTCCTGGAGGGGGCATATCGCCTGTACGAAGATTATCTGCAACCCGTTCCCATGTTTTCATGTCCTTCTTGATGTCTGTTAGGTTCTTATATTTAGATAAATTAAAGCCACCACTTTTGCGCTTATCGTTATGACAACCCTGGCAATGCTTTTTTAAAACCGGGTAGATATCATTGTCAAAGTTGGCGATGGGTTCTTTATCTGCAGAATGTACTTTCGCAGCGTTGATAGTAATCGTGGACAAAACCAGCATTGCCAGCATGCTTAGAAAAACTATTTTCAACTTCGTATTAAACATCACCGTTATAGTCCCAAAATAAATGTTAGGGCAGGTTTTGTAAGCTCACTTTTTCGGGTAGGAATATCAACTTGATTATTACCTACAATCGCAGTTGCTTCAAGCGCATTGTTATCTCTTCCGAACTAATTAAATCGCCCTGACCCGAACCGGGACAGACCTTTTTTGTCTCTTCCCAATCTTCGGGGGTGCCCACGGTGCTTTCCCAAAATGGCCAAGTCCGACATTGCACTGGCCTTACTTTATAGATCGTGCAACCTTTGCCCTCTCCCAAATATACACAATCACCATTAGCTTTTTCTCGTAGGGTGTATCGTCCCTTGGCTTTTCTCGCTTTTAACTGCTTCACTTCTTCCAAAGGCTCATTGGTAAAATCCGCAATAGCTTGCATCTCTTCTTCGGTGACCCATACATACCCGGGTTCACCCGTGCAGCAATGGCCACATTGTGTACACTTAAATTTTAGACCATCCTTGTACCACGGTTCATCTGTTCTCATCAATTTCCCATATTTTCGAAATAGCTATCAGTCATTTGCAGCGATTGTCTTTAAGTATTATCGTAACTTTAATAGCAAACAATCATCAATTAGACCAAGTTGAAGAACCGTTTCGAACCCCATATTTGCTTTTAATCCTTATTATCCCACCCCCTATTCATTACAACCGTAAAGAAACCCAAAGCTTCACCCACTTTGAAAAACACCTGCCCTTTCTCTTATTACAACTCCACATTTACCCTCTGGTTCCTAAGATAAGCATTATTAAGATGCAAACCCAAGGAGCAATCAATGGCAATTGAAAAACCGCTAGTGCTTATCACCGATTACCTCGAAGAAGCTGATATCGAAAACCCAGTTCTCGAAAGTTGTGCCGATATCAAAATCCTGAATACTCACATCGATACGGATATCGATCCCTTTGCCTCTAAAGTAAAAGGCATTCTGGTTTTTCATGACATCAAAATCTCTGCTCGCATCATCGCCAAGCTTGATCAATGCAAGGGCATTGTTCGCTGTGGTGTGGGTTATGATAATGTTGACATTAAAGCTGCAGGCGAAAAAGGCATTGCAGTTTGTAATGTTCCCGATTACGGAACCGAAGAAGTTGCAGACCATGCAGTTATGCTGCTGTTGGCAATCGCCCGCAGATTAATTCCCTGCTACGATGATATTCGATCTGGTGGCTGGCAGCCCAATCATGTTTTTGGAGCGCCCAGGCTGCGAGGCAAAACCGTTGGCCTAATAGGGTGTGGCAGAATTGGTACCGCCGCCGCTCTTCGCTTTAAGGCTTTGGGTTTGCGTGTGCTATTTTATGATCCGTTTGCAACACCCGGGCTTGATAAAGCGATTGGAATGGAACGATGCTATTCGTTAGAGGAGATGTTGCCTCAATGCCTTTTCTTGAGCGTGCATACGCCATTAACCCCTAAAACAAAGCATATTGTGAACGATGCTACCCTTGCATTACTTCCTAAGGGTGCATACTTGGTGAATACAGCCCGTGGGCCATGTGTTTCGGGCGATGCAGTAGTGCGTGCTTTGGAATCAGGTCAGCTTGCTTATGCAGCACTTGATGTTGTTGAAAAAGAACCCTTGGATGATGAAAGATTACGCAAGCATCCGAAGGTGTTACTTACGCCACATAGTGCTTTTTATTCGGTGGAAGGGTTTATTGAAATGCGCAGAAAAGGCGCAGAAGAAGTCAGGCGCTTGGTGCTTGACCAACCTGTGGTGAATCTTGTCAATGGCCATTGCTTGACCAACCCAAGATTCAAACTGCCCTTGAGCAACTTAAGTTAGCAAGGATGATGGATCATCAATTTTTGTGTCAGGTGTTGGGGCAACTGGTTTAGGAATAAAGAAAGCCATTGCTAAAGCAAAAATGAATCCGCCAAGAAGGCCAGCGATTACATCTGAGAAGAAATGAACCCCCAGATAGAGCCTGGTATAGCCAACTAAGAGGGCTAGAACGGTACCGAATAAAGGCAGGGCGACTTTGAGGGCAGGGGAAGAGGAAAAGCGCGCCATGATAAAGGCTAGGCCTGGGTAGAGCGCAGAGGCGGAAAAGGTGTGTCCGCTAGGAAAACTAGGCGAAGTTGGAACTTTTATTCCTTCGAGCCTCATTTGAGTTACTTCAGGCCTATTCCTGCCCACACAATGCTTGAGAGTTTCGCAGGTTAAGCAGGCTGCTGAAGTTCCTAGCACGAAAATTAAAGCTGTTCGCCAACCGTTAGTTCGTTGTAAGTATAACCCTAGTAATGGGATAAGTAGAATCATTAGGCGTGAATCCCCGAGGTAGGTGGCGTTCCTTAGAAGGTAATCCAGCCATGTGGGGGGAACAAAATCAAGATTTTGTACTGATAGAGTTTGGTCAAACTTGGTGATAAATTCCATGGAAACCATAATAAATTGAGTAAGTTCCGATTGTTACCCTTGTCGCAAGCAACACCTAGGTTCTAGAATAAACAATTAAGATGTTTATGAAAACCGGAGATTATCATGAAGGCTAAGATTCATCCAGAGTATATTGAAGCAACTGTCACATGCGGTTGTGGCAACAAGTTTGTGACCCGCAGTACCAAGAAAACAATCATGGTAGAAATTTGTTCTGCATGTCATCCTTTCTTTACTGGAAAGATGAAGTTTGTTGATACTGCAGGCCGTATTGAAAAGTTCCAGAAAAAATACAACTGGGATAAGCGCAAAAAGACTGGCGAAGAAGCACCGGTTGAAGAAGCAGCTAAGTAGTTTCCAATATCCTTGATGCCCCTGCTCTGTCGTTGGACGGGGTAGGGGCATCGGCATTTTAAACACAAAGTGAAACATCCATGCTGGCCGCATTCGAATCCATGGTGGCACGACACAAAGAGCTGGAATTCCTGCTTTCGGACCCGACTATTGTTTCAGACCGGCTCAAGTTTGCAACCATTGCCAAAGAACATGGTAAGCTCGTCAAACAGGTTAAACCATTCGAAGAATTTAAAAGATTAGAGCTAGATATTGTTGCTGCCGAAGAGATGCTTGCACTGATCGATGCCAAAGATGCAGAGATGCTTGCCTATACTCAGAACGAATTGACTGAGATGGTAACGCGCAGAGATGAGCTGAAGATAAAGCTTGAAGATTTTCTCTTGGCAGGGGATGAGAATTACGACAGGCTTATTGTTGAAATTCGTGCGGGTACAGGCGGTGATGAAGCTGCGATTTTTGCAGGCGACCTTTACAGTATGTACACTTATTACGCACGCAGCCAGGGGTGGAAGGTTGAAAACATCTCTTTTAGTAATGGCGAGCATGGCGGGTATAAAGATGTGATTTTCAGCTTGGAAGGCGACAACGCCTATCAATTCTTAAAGTTTGAGAGCGGTGGGCACCGTGTGCAAAGAGTGCCAGAAACCGAAACCCAAGGCCGAATTCATACCTCTGCAGCAACGGTTGCGGTATTGCCCGAACCTGATGATGTTCAGGTGGAAATTCGCGATGAAGATATCGAATGGGAACGCATGAGGGCGGGTGGTGCGGGTGGGCAGCATGTGAATAAAACTGAATCTGCTGTAAGAATTATTCATTTACCCACGGGCCTAGAGGTGAAGTGTCAGGATCAGCGTAGTCAGCATAAAAATTACGAGCAGGCAATGCGTGTACTTCGTTCCCGCGTTTTAGAAATGATGATGAAAAAAGCACACGATGAACGCTCTGCTGCGCGAAAAGAGCAGATCGGTTCTGGCGATCGTAGCGAACGTATACGAACTTATAACTTCCCACAAAATCGTTTCACTGATCATCGCATCAACCTAAATATTTATAGATTGGATGCGATCATGCTGGGCGAACTAGGCGATGTTTTCAAGGCGTTACGCGAACAAGATAGAAAGATCAGGCTACAGCAGGCAAAACTCACCTGACCATTTCCCAGAAGTACTTTCATGCAACCTGAAACAGAATGGACAGTTGGATCCTTACTAGATTGGACTGCACAGTATTTTGTCAAAAAGGGTTGCGATTCTCCCAGATTAGATGCAGAAGTTCTTCTCGCCCATGCGCTTAAACTTAAACGCATCGATTTATATGCCCGCTATAATGAAGCTATTGAGGAAGATGCGAAAGCAAAGTTTCGCGATCTGGTGCGAAGACGCGCAGAGGGATGCCCCGTTGCATATCTTGTCGCAAGCAAGGAATTTTACAGCCTCCCTTTTTTTGTCAATCAGGATGTTTTAATCCCTAGGCCAGATACCGAGTGCTTGGTCGATGTTGCTCTTCGAATTGCAAAAAAAGAAAACTGGAGAACAATCCTTGATCTAGGAACCGGATCAGGTTGCATTGCAATTGCGTTGGCAAAATCGCTTCCCCAAGTAAAGATTGTTGCAGTTGATATCAGCCCTAAGGCCTTGGCGGTTGCATCTAAGAATGCAATTACGAATAAGGTTGCAGACAGGGTCAGCTTTGTTCTTGGAGATTTGTTTGCTCCGCTTGAAAAAGGCCAGGTCTTTGATGCCATTGTTAGCAATCCCCCTTACATCCCTGACAGCGATATTAAAGATTTGGATAAGGATGTAAAAGATTATGAACCACGGTTGGCGTTGAGCGGAGGGGCGGATGGGTTTTCGATATTCGACCAGATACTTCCGGGCGCGGGTTTAAGGCTTAACCCGGGTGGGCATTTGTTTATCGAGATTGGTGCTCCACAAGAAGAGCCTTCCCGGGCAAGATTTCAGGCTTATCCTCAATTTCAGTTGTATCCTACGATCTTGGATGGGGGGCGAAACCCTAGGGTTTTACATGCCACCAAGATCGTTCCAACACCATGATTTCCTGTTGTTTAAGTTGCGAAGTATGGTATTCTTAGTCTAATAACTGCTGTTTTTTTCCCGCCAAAGTAGTTGCCCTCAGAGGTTTCAATGTACCGATTTTTACTTCGATTCATGCCTTTGTGGTTTCTTCTGATCTTGATGCTGAGTCACACCAACGCCGCGGAACTATCGCTCTCTGAAAAAATTGATGCCTTTATTGATGCTAAAATTACAGGTAAAGTGATCAGTAAACAATCCGATGATTATGAGTTTGTGCGTAGGGTTTATCTAGATTTTGCAGGTCGTATCCCCAACATTGCAGAGGTTGATTCTTTTGTTGCCAACAAGGCTTTGGATAAACGCAAACTGTTGATCGCTCAACTTATCAGTTCCCCTGCTTATTCAAAAACGATGGCCAATACCTTTCATATTCATTTCATGGAAAGATTGGGCGATAACACAGAGTGGATGAAATATCTTGAAGACTCCTTCAAGAAAAACAAAGGTTGGAATGTGATGGCAAAGGAAATCTTGCGGGGCATAAACAGCAAAGAAGATTTGAAAGGCGCCAATTTCTTTTTCTCTAAAAGGCTTGAGAACTATGGCCAGAATCCTGTCGATTATTCCGCCCTTACCCGGGATGTGGGCCGTTTGTTTTTAGGCAAAGACTTCCGATGTGCCGAGTGTCATGATCATCTTTTCATTGATGAATACAAGCAGGCCGATTTCAAAGGTTTGTTCGCTTTTTTTCAAAACACTTATCTTGCAGATGCAAAAGCCGGGGTCGTGGGCGAGAAGTTGACTGCGAAAAAAGTGGAGTTCATGTCCGTCTTTAAGAAAGAGAAAAAAGAGACCGCTCCTAAGATTCCAGGAATGGCTGAAGTTGCTATCCCTGAGTTTAAGAAGGGTGAAGAGTTTTTGGTTCCTGCAGATCCCAAGAAGAAGATATTGGGTGTGCCCAAGTTCAGCCCACTAGAGAAATTGTCAGAACAATTGCCTTCGTCAGAGAACGCTGACTTTTCTAAAAATATTGTGAATCGCATTTGGTTCATAATGATGGGCAGGGGACTGGTTCATCCTTTAGATTTACATCATGCGGGAAATCCTCCTTCGCATCCAGAGTTGCTCTCTCTTCTTGCAAAAGAATTCAGCGCCCATCAGTTTGATATCAAATGGTTTTTAACAGAACTTGCGAATACCAGAGTTTATCAGCGCTCTAGTAAAGTTGAAATGGGTAAAACCCCTGAAAATCCAGCACTTTTTGCAACTGCAATCGAAAAACGATTGTCCGCGGAACAGCTTCTTGCTTCAATTCTGGTCGCAACAGGTCGGTATGGGAAACTTGAAAGAAAAGGCGGTAACGAACCTGATATGCCCGATGCTTTGAAAGCGAAATTCGCCAAGGCTTTTGCCAACGCTGCACGTGACCCCGAAGATGAAATTGCGTTTTCTTTAAAGGCTGCACTGTTTCTGTTGAATGATGATGCAGTGCTTGCGTTGTTGAAACCAGAAGCTGACAACACCGTTGCGGATTTGGCGAAAATGAAGCCTGATAATGTGATGATTGAAAAAGCATACCTTGTAATTCTTGCTCGCAAGCCTGATCCTCAAGAAATTAAAGATGCACTCGAGTTTCTTTCTAAGCCTGTAAGTGCTGGTGAGATTGGTGTTAAAAATCTGGTATGGGCTTTGCTTGCTTCTTCAGAGTTTAACTTGAATCATTGATCCGTAATTAGAGAATTAAAATGAAAAACTTATGTACGCCTCACGATCATTTGTTATCGCGAAGAGAATGGCTGGGTGCTTCCACTGTTGGCGCTGCTTCACTAGGGGCATCAGGGATGCTTGCCCAACCCGCCTTCGCTGAAGAACTTCGTAAAAACGACAAGCAGGTTTTGTTTATCTGGCTCGATGGTGGCATGAGTCAACTTGAAAGCTGGGATCCTAAGCCAAATACTACTTTTGGTGGACCGTTTAGGGCTATTCCCACCAAGGTTCCGGGTATTCATATTTCCGAACTTCTGCCTAAAACCGCTTCCCACATGGATAAGCTTGTTTTGGTTCGAAGCCTTTGCACCCAGGATAATTCGCATTCTGCAGGGGTCGATCGGATTCAGCGGGGCGATCCAAAAAACCGGGGCGTTACCTATCCCTATCTTGGTTCTGCTGTTTCTAAATTGATGGGCCCTTGCTCTTCCGGCATGCCACCTTATGTCTGGATCAAGCCAATGAGTGGTGGGTTTATTACTAAAGATGCTGGCTTTTTAGGCCCCAAATATGGTGCGATTGCCTTTGGTGATGGCAAAGCACCCGAAAACCTTCTCAGGCCTGATTCTGTTTCTCTTGAAGCTGATCTTGCTCGCAATGAACTGCGCGAAAAACTCGATAAAACTTACAGGCTTACTAGAAGAAAAGAAAGTAGCGAAGCCTCTAGTACTGTTTTCGACATGGCTGCAAAATTGCAAAAACGCATCGATCTTTTTGACCAATCTAAAATCCCTTCCAAAGATCTTGAACGCTATGGCATCACTGAGTTCGGTAGGCATATGCTGCAAGCTAGGCGCATGCTCGAAGCCGGGGTTCGCTTTGTCAAAGTCACTTCGTATGGTTGGGATACGCATGGCGATAATTTCAACGGCCATCTTAGTTTGGTTCCCAAGGTAGACATGGCATTTTCTGCGATGCTTGAAGATTTGCAACAGCGCGGAATGCTCGATAATGTCCTTGTGATTCTTATGTCTGAATTTGGTAGAACCCCACGCATCAATGGCCATCTTGGGCGCGATCACTGGCCCGAAGCTTGGTCTTTGGCCATGGCTGGATGCGGATTAAAAAAAGGCTTAGCTTCAGGTAAAACCAATAAACTTGGTACCGCAGTCGAAGGCGATGCGCATGATATTGGTTCCATGTTTCATGTGTGGTTCAAAGCCCTGGGCATCGATTCTTCTGAAACCGAATACGATAATCAAGGGCAGCCTTTGCCTATCGCTAATGAAGAGTGCAAGATTATTTCTGAAGTACTTGCTTAACTAACATGAATCCGATGAGGGGATATTTCGATGAAGGAAGATTCTAAAGAGCTGGCACTAAAATATAAGACCAAGAAAATCATTGATCTTGCTTGCCCGGTTCAAATTTGCGCTGCTCGATTCAGCCCTTGTGGTAATGTGCTTGCTGCTGCCTGCTTTGATGGCTCTGTACGCAGGTGGGATTCTTCTACAGATAAATTTACAGAACTAACACCCATCAATGGCCATAATGGTTGGGTGCAAGCGATTGCTTTTCATCCTACCAACAAGGTTTTGTACTCTGCAGATTCTTGGGGTAAATTGATCGCTTCCAACTATCTTGAAAAAGATTCCAAACCAGTTTGGAAGAATGATAAAGCACACGATGGCTGGATTCGAAAAGTTTCCCCCAGCCCCGATGGCAAACTCCTCGCAACTTGTGGCACCGATAAACTTATTAAAGTTTGGTCTGCGATTGATGGCGCCCTCGTCAAGGAATTCAAAGATTTCTCTTGGGATCCCCTTTCTGTTGCATTTACTCCAGACTCCAAAGCCATTTTGGTTGGCGACTTGCTTGGCAAATTGCCCAAATTGATACTCTTACCGGAAAAAAACTCCGTGAACTTGATGCTTCTGCGATGTATAAACTCGATCGCCTGCAAGATGTAGGTGGCGTGCGCTGCTTCGCATTCGATTCCAAAGGTGAGAAGCTTGCATGTGGCGGTATTAATCCAAACCGAGGTGGTTTTGTTCAGGGCCCTTCGCTTGTGATTGTTTTTGATTGGAAGACCGGGAAAGAAATCTCCCGCATCCAGTCGGGCAGTGAAAACGATGGGTATGTTTACGATTTGCTTTTCATCACTGATTCTATTCTTGCGGGCGTAAGCAGCGGCCAGCCCGGTAATGGAAAAGTGTTTTTCAATCTCATGGGCGAAACTCAACCTTTTATCAACCTTGCAACAATGCCTAATTGTCATTCGTTTGCACTTCATCCTGCAGGCAAAAAAATCGCTGTCGTTTCAACCAACGCCAACAGTTCAGGTAATGGTAAAGTCCTTGATAAAAACAAGGATTATGCCACCAATCACTCCCCTATAAATATTTTGGAAATACCCACCTGATTCTTTTCGAATCAGCTTGCCTGTGATACCTTTTTCCCTGTAAGGTAGTACTACAGTTCCTGCTTTTATTAGGGAGTGGTATGGATTCTAAACAACAATTTTACATGGATTTCCTTCAGGAAGAAGGCTACAGACCCTCGCAAGATGAGGATGGCGATATCGTCTTCAAACACGAAGCGGTCACCTATCTTCTTTTTGTGGAAGAAGAGGATACTAATTACTTTAGGCTTGTTTATCCAGCCTTCTGGGAAATCAGTACTCCAGATGAAGAAGAAAAAGCTGCTGGATTCATTATGGACATTAATGCTGAGATGAAGGTTGTAAAACTTTATCAGTTGGGCGACAAAATCTGGGCAGGCGTCGAAATGTTTTGCGAACCAATTGATAACTGCAAATCTGTGTTTCAACGATGCCTAAGGGTTCTGCAACTTTCTTCAAACCGATTCTGCGAGATGATGCGCGACTCTCAGGGCATTGAAGCAAGGCCCACCGAACTCGGGTTTAACACCCCAACCGATGGCGCAAGCCCTGACGACGAAACGGAAGACGAAAAATAGAACTTTCTATTCTTACTACGCTTTTTTTCTGTCT
>QWPF01000043.1 GCA_003671255.1 Planctomycetota bacterium
ATAAAAGTAAGACCGTGCCCGCAACTACTGCTAGCAAAAAAGTGGAATCAAACGCAAAGCCTAATGTTACAACAGGCTCGATTACTTTTGATTCTGATGAAGGCGATACTAAAACAATCGCAAATTCTAAAAAAGCCTTGACCTCGCTCAGAAAACAAGTGGAGCAAGTGTGTGGCAAAAAAGCTTCATCGGTCCAAGTAATCGAAAAGCCAGATGGTTCGAGGGTACTTTTAATCGATGTAGCGCAAGGAAGCAAGCAGGAAGACCTGGCGAAAACCCTGTTCAGCATGCCTGAAATTGCAGAAAACAATGTGACCATTGAATTCATAATCAAATAGATTGTGCAATAACAAATCATTCCCGCAAGATGGAGCGCCTATCCCGAAAGGCGCTCCATCATTTTTTTCCCACCACAACTTTATCCAATACTTTTTGAATTTCCCGTTCCATCTTATCCGCTAGATCTTTAAGCGAATTAATGTCATCCATGATGGTTTTTGAATTGAAACGGATGATCCCCCGCTCATCAATCAGAATAAGCATGGGAAGAAATTTAATATCCCATTCCCTATTGATGCTGCCCAACCCATCCCAGAATGAAGGCCAGGTCATGCCAAACTGCTGCTGGGCTTTCACCAACGCGGTTTTATCTATGTCGGAATTAACACCCAATAAAACAAAAGGCTTGCCTTCAAATTGCTTGACCAACTGCTTTTCGTAAGGCAAAAGCTCTTTGCAAGGCCCGCACCAAGATGCCCAGAAACTTAACAACACCACCTTGCCCTTGTACTGACTCAGTTCCATTTTCTGGCCCGAAGCATCTTCCGCCTTGATTTCTGGCGCAATGTTTCCAACCCGCACCCCAACAGTCAAAACCTTGGGTTCCTCTGCACATCCCATAAACAACAGCGACGCTAGCAACCAATATTTACTTTTCATCTCATACCTCTTTTTTCAACTCAAGTGCTTTTACCGCCATCGCTATCATTTTCGATTGAGGCGAACTTTTGGGATACTTTTCCATATCACTCAAACATACCCAAGCCAATTCCTCATAATAATTGGAGGCCCCTTTTCCAGAAACCTCACCCATAAAAACTCTTACCGTTATTTTAAATCGTGTCACCGGATGAATCACTTTGCCTATCTCACGAAACTTTTTTGAAACCAAAGATGCATATTTCCGAGAAATAATTCCCAACGCCTTTACTTCGGTAACACCCTCATCCGGGGTATCGTGTGGCACCTCCCATAAACCCGCCCAGCGTTGCCCAACAGGCCTTTTACCCAATAGAATCCTCTTCTTGTTGACCAACACCGTGGCCAATTCTTGCACCTGTGTCACTACTACTTTTTTCTTCTTAATCGGTAACTCTGTTACAAGATCGCTTCGCTTGGCAATGCAAAAAGGGGAAAGAGGACACGAGTTGCACTTGGGGTTAGTCACCGTGCAAACCAAGGAGCCCACTTCCATCATGGCTTGATTGAACGCCCCGATATCAGTCTCAGGCAATATTTCTTCAGCAGCCTCCCAAAGAAATTTATTCCCCAAAGAGGAATCCACATCGTGCAATAATGCGAAAAGTCTCGCCAACACTCGCTTGGTGTTTGCTTCAAGAATAGGCAATTTAGTATCAAAGGCTTGGGATAATACTGCGTTTCGCGTGTATCTTCCCAAGCCTGGCAATCGGGAAAGATCTTCAATATTAGTCGGGAAAGTACCACCAAAATCTGCAACGATCATTTTAGCGGCTTGGTGCATGTGCCTTGCGCGCCTGTAATAACCAAGGCCCTGCCAAAGCTTCAATACCTCTTGTTCATCTGCAGCAGCAAGCGCCTCTACCGTCGGAAACGACTTCAAAAATCTTTCGAAATACGGTATCACCGTTGCAACTTGAGTCTGCTGCAACATGATTTCGCTAACCCATATCGCAAATGGATCTCTGGTTTTTCTCCAGGGAAGGTCTCGTTTTCTTTCCCCAAACCAGAATAATAAAGCTTTTCCCAAAAGCTTTTTAGAAGCAGGCAAAAGAGACGGCTTGGGAAGTATTGTTTCCAGCTTTTCTTTTGCCATGTACTACTTTTTTAACCGGAATTTTGCAAATAATGCTGCCGCTGCATCTGAAGTATTTGCTGTAGGCTTTGGTTTTTCTTCAGGCTTGGCTCCACCCTCCGAAGTTGCTCCCGAACCGCCTGCATCTTTTTCCGCACCCGCCTCAGGCGCAGCATCTTTCCACGAAGGTTTTGCCCCGGCAGGCGCTTTATCATCATCATCAAACAACAAATCATCCAAATCATCTTCACCATCACCCGATGATTTTTTTGGCTCAACTTTTTCTTCTGGTTTTACTGCTGGTGCAACAACTGCAGGCTTCGCTGCTGGCACCGCAACTGCGGGCTTCGCTGCTGGGGCTTCAATTTTCACTTCAAACAGCAATGGGCCAACTTTCACTTTATCTTTTGGTTTTAGTTCAACTTCTGCTGATATTTTGTTGTCATTTACAAAAGTACCTTCAGCACTTCCCAAATCTACAAGAAAAAGTTTCCCTTGTTTTACCAAGAAAGCGCAGTGCTTATCAGAAACACCCGTAGCTGGTTTTAACTGGCATGAAGGATCTTTACCAATTCGAAATTCTGCAGCAGTTATGGGAATTTCCTTACCCATCATTTTTCCCGCTGTTAAAACAACCAAGCTGATTTTCATTACACTAACCTCTTAAGCCAAATGTCATAATTCGATCATCATCGTACAATCATGCTACATCATTGCATAACATCTCATAAAATGATTATCTATTTTAAGGAAAGAGAGTTTAACAATGCAAAGAAATTCACTCAGTGTTTTAATAATGCTCCTGTGCCTGCTCGCATCTTCAGGCTGTGCAGGCAAAAAAAATACCACAAAAGCAGAAATCCCCGCTAATAACCCTACTCTCGTAATTGCATGCCCTGAAGGCATAGCCCATGATGTGCTAAAAGCCCAAGGCTTTGTAGTTGCTAACAGACTTGGAGTAGAGCTTAA
Source organism: Planctomycetota bacterium (assembly GCA_003671255.1). Taxonomy (GTDB): domain Bacteria; phylum Planctomycetota; class Planctomycetia; order Gemmatales; family Gemmataceae; genus UBA969. The sequence goes on from QWPF01000043.1 coordinate 3,023, forward strand.
AATCATCACCCGAAGTTCAGGAAAAGTACCTGATTCAGACCAAATAAAAGCCGATATCTGGATCATCAAACCTGAAGAAACAGGGGAATTCGCCCAAGCAAATCTGGTGGCATTCGCCTCAGATTCAATCCAAGAACCAGGCGACAAAATCAATTGGTCCGACTTATTACCCCTCTATCGTGAAAAGCTGTTAATTTGGCAACGAAAAATAGTTGCCCTCCCACTTGCTGGAGAAGCCCGAGTTTGCCTTTATCGCGATGATTTATTCAACAACCCCACCCACCAAAATGGTTTTAAAACGAAATACAACACCCCTCTGAAACCACCCAACACTTGGTCGGATTATCATAATATTGCACAGTATTTTTCTGAAGCTAATTTCAATTCAGGCAAAAGCCTGCCCGGTTTATCTTCCTCTGAAGAAGATTTCGAGAAAGATTTTCTGAGTTTTGCTGCTGGTTACACCAGGCAACCCGTCAGCCCCTCCGAAAAAATCACTCCAGAAATCGAGAACGCAGTATTTTCGTTTCAGTATGATTTTCGAACTGGAAAACCATTGATTAATACCACAGGATTTGTCAAAAGCTTAGAGAAATACAAACTATTGCAAAAATTCCGGGCAAACTCTCCCGAGACCGAATCTGGCGCTACATTCCTACAAGGTAACGCTGCCCTTACCATTGCAGATGCAAGCCTGGTTTACAAAACCCAAAGCAACCCAGCCTTGAAAGATAAATTTAACATTTGCTCCATCCCTGGCTCCGATGGTTATTACCCCGGTTCTTCCACCGAGTTCAGACCCTTGCCCATAGGCAATAAAATCCCCTACCTAGGCACTTCCAGTAACCTTGGTTGCGTTAATACAAAATCCGCATCAAAGGAACTAGCATTCAAATTTCTGATCGGACTTGCAAGCCCTGAAATCGCAGAACGCATTTGTGTTGAACCCACCGTTGCAAGTTACACCCGCTATTCCCAATTAGATAAGATAAGACTCGATGCTTTTGGTTTGGATTCGCAACGAACTACAAGCCTGCGCGAAACCATCCGAGCAAATCTTTCCCACATCGACATTAAAAATCCTGCATTGTGCAGCAGGTTGCCTGGCTACCAAAAACGACGAACCATTCTTGTTGAAGAAGTAAAAACCTATCTTAATAGCCCGAAAGGTTCCGCACAAGAAACGATGAATAAAGTTGCCCAGCGCTGGATAGAAATAGACAAAGCCTGGCCTGAAAAAGAGTTCCAAGCTTTAGTGAAACAAAGCGTCGGCCTAATCGCAGACTAGAAAATCAAAAGGGTCAGGTCTCTTTTTGGGACTGTCCTCCAAGCACAGATCGAACAGGCGGATTGTATCACGCATTCAATCGCCGAATCCTGAGACCAACCTTTTATCTCCAAATCAAGGAGGGGAAAAGCACACTACTAAAAAAGAGATATTCCACTTTTTAGCTGCAAGCAATTACTTGGTTAAAAGTTTGTCGAAAAGAAAATCGCTCGCTTCAGTGTACTGCTTTGGTTTCGAGTAGCCTGGAACAATCAGATGACATTCATGGCCAATCTTATCAGATTTCGCCTTAAGTTTGATACCAAACACCGGATGATGAATGCCGTGGCCGGCATCCCGCGATGGAAGATCCATCTCTGCGCTGCAAGTCATAAACAAAGGGGGGTCATTGGAATCAAGATGGTTGATTGGTGAAAACTCAACAAAGAGCTCTCGGTATTTATCGTACTTCTTGATTACTTGCTCAATGCTTTTTTCACCGACTGCCTGAGGAATCATGGGATGACTTAGTACCTTAGGCCCCAACCAGCTTTCGATGACTATCGGGTCGATTGAAGTTTGGCCCACCGAAACCGCTGCAGCACATACTCGTGTTGATTTGCGGAGTAAAGGATCATTAGATTTAGGGTCGGCCAAGTCATTGTGCAGCAACAACCACATCGAGGTGCAAGCCCCCGCACTTGGGCCAGTCAATGCAATCTTTTCTGTGTCAATGCCCCAATCATTACACTTGGTTCGAAGAAACTGAATCGCCCTTGCAGCATCGTGGACAGGGGCAGGCAAAGGGTGCTCTGGTGCCAATCGATAATTGATTGCAGCAAATGAAATGCCCTTATCGAGAAAGGGCTTGATAGCGGGCCCCTTTTTGCTCTTGTCTCCCGTTATCCAACCACCCCCGTGAATGTAAACAAGTAATGGTCGTGGGCCAACGCCTTTGGCTTTCCAAAAGTCGAGAACATTTCGTTCATTCGGTCCGTAGGAAACATTTTCGTTTGTAGGGGATGGTTGTTCGAGTTGGCTTGTGCGCATCAAACTGAAACCAAAAACCGCAGCAATCATTGCTATTAAAATGATCTTCATTATAAATTTAACTTAAGTTAAAGAAAAGGAAGCTTCTAAAATCTAACCATTATTTACTTTACCATAAACACGCAAATCAATGCGCCATCAATAACAGTAAATCAATCGCCGACTAAGAGTTTATTTCAACTCCCGCGATATGTGGAATACCCAAAAGGGCTTAACAACAAGGGCACATGGTAATGTTCGTCCGTCTTTTCGACCTCGAAGATGATCTCAACCTGAGGAAAGAAAGTCTTGGTTCCCTGCCCCTTGAAATAGACCCCTGTCTCATAGACCAGCCGGTAAGTTCCGGCCTGAAGTGGCTTCTTGGCCGGGTAAAGATCCGCTGCACGCCCCTGTAGATCGGTTAAACCCCGCCCCAATTCCTCCCAATTCTTTCCCGCTTGGTACTGTAACACGATTGCTACCCCAGCGGCTGGCTTGCCGCTAGCAGTATTCAGCACATGAGTGCTTATAGGAGTGCGCTTAACAGGGGGATTATCCACTGACTCTGCAGCATTCAACAGCGCTGTTAGCAAGAGAGGCAAACTAAAAAGGACAAAACTAAACCGCTGTGTGATACGCATACCCGCCTCCGCCTTTGCCCTGACGCATGGCATCGGCCACAAAGTTTATTCTAAGATCGCCACTATTATTTAGGCGCCATTAATACCAGCAAATTAATCGCAGACAAAGACTTACTTCAGCCCAGGTAGTTTGATGACGAGGCCCTGATTAAATTCTGTTCCTTGCTTTCCTGTGCCAAGAATCATGGTACAACTTTTAGTTCGGTTCAGGAATCTTGGATGTCGGCTTTTCTTAAAAACGAACAATAATGACTTATGCCCCTTTTCAACCTTTAGTCAACCTTGAAAACACCACTAGCATCAAATTAATGGCCAGACTTTGGCTGAGCGTTTTGTAATGCCGATTTTTTTTTGCATTTATCGTAAACAAACTCAGGATCTAGATCTGCTCCCGCCTCCCATTCAATGGTATCAAAAGCAACTGAAACTTTCCCAAAATTTTTGCAATCCCTAATTCGTTTAAAAACACCAAATCCCAAATAGGGTTTCATATCCAATACACCACATTCACCGTTACTGAAGATGATATCAAGCATGAAATCATCTCGTGGAACTACCCCTGTTACTGATGGATACATTTTATATCCTCCTATTGCAACGGCTGAATCTTAAAGGGTTCCTCACCATTCATAACTAAATCCCAGTCCTTCATAAGCTCTTCCTGATGCAATTCAGCCCAAGCCAAAACTAACTTTATTTGCTTCCTCGGCAAATCTTCTTTAAAAATCTCGCAAGTCTGAATATCCACTGTAGCTTTATATTCAGCATAATAGACATGAAAATGCGGTGGTGGATGTTAACTAGGTGCAAAATACATTCGAACTACAATCCCATAAAACATCGATATGGTCGGCAAAGTAATCTCCTATTGTACTGCCTTACGCAATTACTTCTCCTTAACCATCATTTAATCCTGTTAAGTAAACAAGTGGCACCCAAATTTATATTCTACACCTAAAGTAGCTTAGTTTAAGCTAACAAACATCTCCTTACTTTTCCACAAAGAAACACTCGCCATTAAATGTCACCTTGAAAAAACCGCATCTGGATTTTTTCCCAATAAAAACAGGAGTGCACCACGGCCATTGCCCCCACCAATTTAGAAATTAATCAATATAAATTAAACATAGCGATGGCGAACAGTACCATCCACTGCTGACCCATGATATCTTGAAAAACAGTAATGCGGCCCCGGTCTGCTGCAGCGACTTTTTAGCCGCCAACCTTCTCGCCAACACGCGCTTTCCACCACTCCGGTAGGCCGGGATTGATCCACTGCCAACCCACGCCATGATACGATGGCTTACGCATCTCTACGACGACCACGACAACTGTCACGAACAACGAAACAGGCACCGTGACCAACCAACCGGGCATCTCAAACGCAATCGTGGTGCCGGCCAAGGAGATGAAGACTCCAGCCCATATCAATTCGAACGGCCGAGAAATCCGAGCTATGTTGCAGAACAGAAAAAAATGGGCAAGTACAAAAGCGAGTATGAAACCCCACCACCAACCATACATCGACAAAACAATCGCCCCCATTGTACCCCCGACAAGTACGAATACATCAACTTTAGAAAGCCGAAACCCAGGAGCAAAAGCAGCTTGTTTCATTGTAATAGTTCCAATTCTCCATGTTTTCGAGAAGAATATGGTTACTCACTTAGGTTATTGCAATTTGCAAAAGTTAGATACCCCGCACATCAATACCAGTAAATCAATCGCAAACAAAGACTTACTTTAATCCAGGGAGTTTGATGACGAGGCCCTGATTAAATTCTATCCCTAGTTTTCCTGTGCCAGCAGAGGTTGCAATACTTAACGCATCAGGATTAATACTCAAGGAATACAATACTCCCGTGGAAACCTCGTGCGCTGCAACAAGCGAACCATCAGCAGGCTTCCATTGCGTAAGTACACCTTTGCCTTTTGGCGCTCCGCCAACTGCAAGCAATTGCTTTCCATCAGGAGTGAAACGAACAGAATAAATCCAGCCCGGATGAGAAGCAGGTTCTTTGTCCGAATTAGGAAGGCCTTTGTTAACTAAATTGCGAATGAACTTTCCATCTTGCAGATTCCAAAGTTTAATCACCCGATCTCCACCCGCTGTTGCAAGCATGGTTTGATCAGGACTGATTGCAATTGAGAAAACACCCTCTTTATGGCCGTTATCGGCCTCTTTTTCTTTATATGCCTTGATTTCGTAAGCCATCGCTCCTGAAGGAACATCCCACGCCTTGATCGAACCTTGCATGGAACAAGAAATCAATCGCTTGCCATCGTTGGCCCAAAGCACACTGTAAACAGGTGAAGGCTCGGCTTTGGTATGTGCATCAATTTCTTTGACCACATTACCCTTTGCGATATCAAAGAGCCTGACTTTGCCATCATGGCAACCAGTGGCAAGTAAAAGGCCCTTAGGATCAAAAGCCACTACATCGACAAAGTTTGGATGACCAAAAGATTTTTGCGGAGCATCGCTTGCGATCTTCCACTCACTAAAATTACCCGCGGCATCAGCACTAAAAAGAACTTTGCCTTCCTTGGAAAAAGAAATGGCATTGGGAATGCTACCCAGATTAAGTGTCTGAACAACACTACCAAAATCAGGGGCCAAGGGTTGACCTTGGTTAAACGGAATCTGAAGCATCTGGATGGACCCATCTTCCGTGCCCACTGCAACAAGTTGATCCTTTGCAAAGGTAATGGTTTTAACAACGCCAGGAAGTTTGATAGTGCCAATAAGTTTAAGATCGCTGGCTTGGAAAAATCGAACCTCAGGATCTAAGCCACCCGTTGCAATCACTTGACCGTTAGGCGAAAGAGCAACAACGCGCACGGCATTGCCCCCTGCTTCGATAGTTTTATCAAGCATGTTCGAACCAAAATTCCAAGAGCGCAAAATTTTATCATCGCAAGCAGCCCAAAGAACTTGGGCACCTTGACCAAATGCAAAACTACGAACGGGGAACCCCGTAACTAAAACTTTGGTGATCGCAAGGTTATGAAGATAAAGCGAACCATCGGTTCCCACCGCATGAACCGAAGTACCACTTGGATTAAAAGCTACGCCGCCTGTGAACCCTGCCCCCTCAAAGAACTGCTGTTCCCTACCCAACAAAAGATCCCAAGATCGGGCAATGCCATCCATACAAGTGGTGATAAGTTTGGTTTTATCAGGTGAAAAAGCAACCTTTGCAACATCTTTAGGATGACCCAACACCCAAAGATCTTTTCCATCTTCCGTCTTCCATACACGGACATTCTTGCCACTGCTAACAGCACACATGGTGCCATCCCTAGATAAGACCACATCATTCAAAGCATCAACCGCCAAGGCTTTGTGTTTGAGGGTTTCCTTCGCGGTGGTGACATCCCACTTATGTGGGACTTTATCTTCGCCAAAGGTCCAGATGATATTATCCGCAGCGCCATAAACTGCAGTTTGCAATGGGGTGGGGCCAACATCAAGCATTTTCACAACACTGATATCATGAGAGGAAAGAGAATCTTTACCCACAACCATGAGGGATCGGGGTTCCTGCAAGAACTGAAGATTCTTGGCCTGCTCGCCTGCGATTCTAAATATCTCTTTACCCAACGAAACATCATAAACCCTAGCTGATTCGGTAGTTTCTTTTTCAAGAACCATTGCAGCCTGCTTGCCATCCTGAGCCAATTCAAAAGAAGTAACCGGGCCAACATTCCACTCGGCCAAAGGTTTATAAATATCTTGAGCAAGATCAGCAACAGCAAGGAAAACCGTTTTGCCATCTTTGCCAATGACTGCAACCGTGGATCCATCTTTTGAAGACTTGATAAACTTCACAGGTACACCGAGTGAATTCTTTTCAGATACAAGTTTGCCATCAGCATTCTTCAGAAGTATGAGTTTTCCATCCTCGCAACCCAAAACAGAAACATCCTTGTTAAGCAAAGGGGTGATCACATTGATGGGAGCAGCAACACGCACCGACCAATTTGCATTAGGGGACCAGCTAAATACGCCTTTATCTTTAACCACAGCTAAAGCCTTGGCATTATCTGAAGACCAAGCCACTTCCAAGATGGGATCAGCCATGGGCATGTATTCCAAAGGTGAGCCCTCGGATGAAAACAAAGCCAAGCCATAGCCTTCGATTGCAGTTAGAATCTTTTTCTCTTCATTATCAAATGCAAGAGAAAGGGGATTCCCAAACAAAGGAAGCTTTGCAAGAGTTTTCAAATCGTTGGCATCAAGAATGCGAATGGATTTATCAGCCATTGAAAGTAGGATTTTCTTGCCTTGGGCAGAAGTACGAATCTTATTCAATGGGGCATCAAGAGGTGCAGATGCAATTGGAGTAAAATCCGAAGCCTTACTTAACTTCAGGGTTTTATCTGCGCCCATGGAAAGCAACCCGGCAGGAGAAAACTCGAGCTTTACGACTTCGCCTGCATGAACAGGAACCAGCTTGGGTTCAGCTTTACCTTCAGATTCAAGAATGGCAATTTTTCCATCAGCGAGGCCTGCAATGATTTGTTTACCATCATTTCTAACAACCAAGCTCCGCACAGGGGCAGGTAATTTTACAGGGGGCCTAGTTTCCTTCTTGGTATCAGTTTTGATGATCTGCACCGTATCATTATTTGCAAGAACCATCACTTGTGCATCATGCGAAAAGCTTGCAGCATTAAAAGGAGTTGCAGGCTTGGGAATCACTTTGCCTTTGTCGGTTGAGCCAATGGCATTGCCTGTTTTAATAGAGCCATCGGGAAGAATCATCCAAAGGTTTTTGGAAAAGGGTTCGACAAAAACAGCACTTGGGCCGGGTTCGGGAACTCCATCCTTGTTTGCGGTAGGTGTGGTTTTCCAACTACGAACAAACCCATCATCGCCTGCAGTTAAAACCATGCCAGCAGGGTTGGCAAACGCAAAGAGCTTGGTTTTATGAGCTTGAATGATCGCATCTTTTTTCTCAGAATTTTGCAATAAAATGCTACCATCTGCGAAGCCAACATACGCAGATTTATCGCCCTCGCCCGGCAAAATCGCCAAGGGAGTATCCTTAAGCACAGCGCCAATGTTTACAGGTTGGGCAGGTGCACCGAGGCCATTGATACGGATTTGTTTACCCACACCGGCCCATATCCATTTTTTGCCATCTTGGCTGGAAACGCCTACAAGAGGAACTTCTTGCAAAGGTGAAGGGGCAGTTGAAGCAGTTGCAGGCACCTGCCAGATTTTCATTACCCCTGTTTTCCCGACTGACATAAATTGGTTGGATTGAGGAGAGAATTCTAGAGCAGCAATACCTTCGGGGTGAACAATCTTACTGGAGATTAATTTTCCATCTGCAACAGACCAAATATTGGCAACTCCTTTATCATTACCTGCAACAACCCACTTCTTATCAGAACTCAAAGAAATTTTGTTAAGGCCTGCAAACTTGGTATCAATATCGCGGGAAGTTTTAAAGCCTTCACCCGAATTAATTTTAATCAAGGCATCTTTGGAAGCGGTTGCAATCATCGAGCCATCGTTGGAAATAGCAAAGGCAATCACAGGTGTTGCATGTTTTTTATCATTAGAAGAAGATTCTTTTGTAAGCAGGTTCCAAGATTTGATCGAGCCATCTTCACCAGAAGAAACTGCGGCGCCATCCTTAGAAAGAATCGAAGTTACAGAACCAACATGCGCACCAACCACCAGGCCAGCTTTGCCATCAGCGACATTCCCAGTGCGCAGGGTACCATCGGTACCGCCGGAGACAAGCTGCAAGCCGTTGTTAACAAAGGCCAAGGAAGTAACAGGGCCTTGATGCCCTTTCAAAACAACCGGATCTTTGAAAACTTCTTTAGGATCTGCAACTTTCCACAAGCGAATGCTGCCATCTTTAAGGCCCGCAGCAGCTTTGGTTCCATCGGGTGTGGAAACCGTGGAATGAACCGCTTCACCGAGTGCCCATTTTTTAAGGGGATCAGACATAGGGTAATCCCAAAGGTTGGCAGTATTGTCTGAACTACCGGAAGCAATAAGCGAGCCATCGGGGCTAATGGCAACATTAAGCACCATTTGCTTATGGCCTTGGGGGCCGGTGAGTGTTCGGATTTCTTTACCTGTGGTTGCATCCCAAACCTTGACGGTTTTATCAAAGCTACCCGTGACAATTTGTTTGCCATTAGGGCTGAACACCAAAGAGTAAATGGTTTCAGTATGACCCTTTAAAACATTGGAAGGATTTGGAACCGAAGGGGCCTGCCCTTCACACCAAGAACCAACCACCAATGCCAATAAAACAACGGGGACCCATCTGCAAGCATAAGAATGAGCAACAAAGAAGAAATCAGATCTGCGACTAGAATGCATGATAAACTCCGGGATGATCTACCGTAAACAAAGAGGCATGTAAGCTAAGTTTCGCACCTTGGAAGGGCCATGTCAACAAAGTAGAAGGGTAAATCATTTGATCAAAGGTGCAATGATCTTTGACTGAAACCCAATCTCATGATGGATGGAGTTATTAGCAATCTTAGCGTTAGCGGGAAAATCAACAGTGAGAGGTTCGCCGTTGTTAGGGTTGGGTTCGTAAAAAGGGGCCCCAGTACTTGCTATAGTCACCCTGATTTTATGCCCTTTATTAAACTTCATGCTTAATGATCCAACATCAAAAGCAACTTTTGCAACCTTCCCTTTTTCTAAAAACACCTCTTTTTCATAGCCCTCACGATAACGAAGCCTACGAACATAATCGATGATCAGCATCGATCTACCATCTGGGTAGACATCACTAACCCTAACAATAAGGTCGGTATCCAAGGCATCAGAAGAGAGAAACATCTCGGCTTGAACTTTACCCGTCCATTCAACAGGAGCATCGAGTATTTCTGAAGTAAAAGTTTTAACTTGATCCTGCGATTCAAAAGTTCGGGCATCGATCCCACCGGGAAAACCTTTTGCAGGAATAGTCGCAGGATTGATGGGGTCTGCAATAAAATCAGTTTTACTGAATTTAATCGTAGTGGGATTTAAGCCAAGCTTCCCACCAGCGCTTAGGTAATAGGAAGTGGGTATAGACTTTAAAGGCCAGTCGGCAGATTCTTTCCAAACATTACCTGGAGCATCTTTTTCCCCCACCGCACCCATCACATAATACTTGACTGCAACATCTTTTTCCACGCCGTTAGCCACACCCTTCAAGTAATGATCAAACCAACGAATCATATGATCATCCATAAAAAACTTAGAGTTGTCAGGATAGACCATCTCGTTTGTTTTGTTGGTTTCCTTGAATCTGCCATGCAACCAAGGGCCGATCAAAAGTTGCTGTGCCCCTTTAGAATTAGGTCCACCCTGATGCTGGCGACCAACATAACTATCGATGGAACCAACAGACATAAAATCATACCAACTCCCAACCGTGAAGCAGGGCACATTCATTTTCGAAAAATGTTTGGAGCAATCTTCATCCGCCCAATAAGCATCATAAGTAGGATGTTTGAACCATTCTTTAAGTAACTGCATGTTATCTTCAGGGTTTCCTGGAACCGTGTTCATGGTTTTGAACCGGGTAGGCCGGGTGGTGCCGCCAATTCTGTAACCTTCATGAAAAAGGCTAAGGCCCGTATCGATCATATACTGGCAAACAAGATGAGGAGGTTGTGTAACAGCGAGAAAATTCTGTGCAAACCCAGCCTGCGAACTACCAAGCGTTCCGATTTTACCAGTGCTAAAAGGCTGCTTTGCAAGCCATTCCACGGTATCATAACCATCCTTTAGTTCGCCCCACCCCAACGCTCTATAACCAACCCAAGTTCCTTCGGAAAGATGACTGCCACGAAAATTCTGAACTACCACCACATACCCTGCATTGATAAGTTTTTCGTAACTTTTCCGAACCGAAGGAGATTTGATATCCGCATACCGTTGTTCATAAAGTACAGGCCAAGGCCCCTTGCCTTCTGGAGCAAAAAGATACGCAGAGAGTTTTTTTCCATCCCGCATGGGAATCATCAAATGCTCATCGCCAGCCCGTACGATTCCTTGGCCCATGAGCAGCGAAAAAAGCCACAAAGCAATTCCAAAAGCATTTATTCTAAACATCACAAATCTCCTCAATACTACTTAGTTACGGGATTAAGCATTGCGCCAGCGGGATCAATAAGCTTCAATTTTCCACCCAGTTGCGCATAGCATTCAGGTAGATCAAAAGAATCCAAAACATTGGGCAGCATGGATGACAAAGGCCAATCATAACATTCAGAGCACGCAAGTTCTTTGTAGGAACTCAACGCATTCTTAAGGGTGACCTGTTTGATTTTAGGAGTAAGCATTGCTGCAAAAAGGGCAGGCAGGGTTCCCCATCCCTTTGCAGTAAGATGAACTTCTTCAAAACCATTACCCTTGAGCCAATCTAAAACACCCATCACATCTAAAACCTTCTGCCCAAGTAAGGGTGAATCAAGCATCAGGGAATGAACCGCATTAAAATAATCATTGCCATAGGGCACAAGAAATTGGTTGACGCCACAAGTATCGGGTCTGGATTCGCCTATGCCACGAACATCACAAGTAAAGAATTCAGATTCGGGTTCAGCTTTCAAAAGATCACGAATGAAAGGTTCCTTGCGCAATTCATCAGCAGAGGAATGATGCGCAATATAAAGGACTGCACGCTTGGTAATTTTAGGCGGCCTAGAATCGTGGGCCTTATCTGAAAGGCGATAAACAAGAGCGAAAACTTCAGATTCAGTTTCAATTGCATAAACATTGGCAATGGGTTTGGGGAAGTCTTTATCCCGAATACTACGCAAAATCCTGTAATCAGGGTTAGGGTATCCCTTGGGCATTTTCAAAATAGATTTGATGCGGGTGGTCAACTCAGCAACGCCCTTTTTACTTGCCCCAACCAAGGCCTTCGCCTTCTGATCCGTAAACGAAAATAACGATCGTGAACCAAACTTGGCTACCTGCCCTTCAGGCGTACACCAAAGCGTTTCATCCTTCTCGACAACCACCTTGGGTTCTTTTTGCAAATCCGATATCTTCGTAACACCATTAAACCACTGATACATGGCTTCGCGGTTTTCAACAGAATACCCATGTTCGGTTGGGCCGGTATGAAGCTTGATGTTCTCGGGCGCACCCAAAAGAGTGTATAGCTTCTTAAGTTTTTCGTATGCTTCCTCAGAGCCTCTAACATCAAAGAAATCTTTTTCCTTGGCAAGAATAACAATGGGTTTAGGTGCAAGCGCAGCAAGAAAATCAGCATGATCGAGGTTTAGCGCCAACACTTTAGGCGGGCACTGTTCAGAATCTGCAGGGAGTTCGTTTTCGAAATTACGCCTGAAGGTGGTGACAAAACACGCAGGCGCAGCCATCGTCCATCGCTGCTCTACTCCACACAGCCAAGTAGTCATGGTGCCGCCGCCAGAATTTCCGGTTACCCCAACCTTGGTTGGATCAACTTCAGGCCGGGTCAGCAAATAATCAAGTGCGCGAATACCATCCCAAGCACGCCAACTCCCAAAGAATTCGCCCACCAAAAGTTGTTGATTCCCACCATGCATATGTTCACCCACACCAATCCTTGGTCGTTTACTTTGTTCAACATGGCCATACTGAACTCTTTCGCCCTGCCCGATCGGATCAAAAATAAGAACCACATACCCCATCATTGCAAGCCCTTGGCAAAAAGCCTGATAGGCATCTGCAGCTTTTCCATTGCTGGAATGCCCACAAGAAGCAACCACGCCTGGCAACGGATGTTTTTTACCCTTGGGAATATAAAGGTTGGCACTAACAAGGAAATTAGGACGGCTTTCAAAAAGCACTTTCTCGATGGTATAGCCATCCCTTTCCACTTTACCAGTAACCCGCGCATTCAAAGGAGTTTTTGTAGGAAACGCACCAAAGCATGATTGGATTTTCTTACGCACAGAAAGCACATACTGTTGCGCTTCTTCTTTGGATTGAAGCTTACTGATCCCTGCAAGATTAGCGCGATCACTTTCCCTAACCCGCCTGCCTAGATAATCATGAACCATCCTTGGAAAATGATTGTATTGAGGTGGATTATTCTGCGCAGATACCAAAGGAGTTGTTCCGGTTGCAAGCAAGCCCGATTGCAATGCAACCAGTTCCATCAGGTTACGCCTGCTTAACAAAGAAAGATCATTCAATGGCATAATCCTCATCCTTTTATTTATCTGCGAGGTGAAAAAGTACAGCCGCACCCATGGTTCGTACACCTGTTTTTATCACAGTTGCGTAATCTGGAAAGTAAGAATCTGAATGGGTAACAGCTAAGGGCTTGCCCCCTTGTTTGGCAATAGCCACGGCTTTAGGATCTGCAGACCCAAGGAAATAATAAAACCCAGGCACACCCGCCCGAACAAACTGGCTAAAATCTTCACCGCCTAGGCTCATCGGGCGCTCGTGAACTTTATCTTTACCCAAAAGCGATTCAAAAACCTTGACGGTTTTCGTGGTTAATTCAGCATCGTTGATCAACTCTGGCGTGAATTCCGATGCGTTCAATCTAACCACCGGTTCAGGCGCACCCGCACCAAGCGATGCAGCCTGCGCCACTCGCTCGATGGCACTCAAGATATTAATTCGCGAAGCAGTACGCACTGTCCTTATCGTCAATTCTAATTTTACTTCAGCAGGTATGATATTGTGCTTTGATCCACCATGAATGGAACCAACCGTAATAACTGCAGGATCCAATGGGTCGCGTTCTCGACTGATGATCAATTGCAAATCTCGCACAACCCGAGCAGCAATCACAATGGGATCGATTGCCTTATCGGGGAATGCACCATGCCCGCCTTTTCCTTTGATGATGATCTCAACCGAATCAACATTGGCCTGCATGGGCCCTGCACGATAATTAACATGCCCCGAGGAAAACCTGCCATCACAATGAAGCGCCAGCGCAAGATCAGGCTTGGGAAATTTGGTGAACAGCCCATCAACAAGCATGGCCCGGGCGCCTCTACCTGTTTCCTCCGCAGGTTGGCCCACGAAAAGAATAGTTCCTCGCCATTGATCTTTCATCTTTCCAAGAACCGAAGCTACACCCGCAAGGCAAGTGATGTTGATATCATGGCCACAAGCGTGCATGATGCCGACCAAATTTCCGTTATCATCTCGCACTTGAACTTTGCTGGCATAAGGGAGCCCGGTTTTTTCGATAAGAGGAAGGGCATCCATATCTGCCCTGATCATAAGTACGCGGCCTTTACCATTCTTTAAAACCCCGACCACACCATGGCCGCCTATACCTTCATGAACTTCGCAACCCGCGATTTTCAAAGCGTCTGCAAGCCTTTTAGAAGTAAGAACCTCCTTACCTGAAAGCTCGGGATTTGCATGAAACTGCTGATAAAGCTCTGCAAGATTTTGAGCATTTACTTCATAGTGCTTTAAAATCAAAGCATCAGAAGCAATTGCAGCATGGGCAAAGTTCCAAAGAATTAAAGTAAAGGCAAACATGCGTGGCATCATAAGATTCCGGAATGAATTTGATTCCTGAAACAATCATAATCGGGAAGGCAGAACTTATGATCTGCTAAAAAGGTGTGAAGGTCAAGGATTAGCAGCCTGCTGGGACAGGGTAGATCAAGAAAACTGCAGAACTTAATAGGTGCACAAGAAAATTCTTTAGATACAAGTTACCATGAAAGAATGTCTGCCAAAGGCAGTTACGAAACCCAAATAAATGCGGTTAATAGGATTATTTTGATTACTATTCCTAACCGAGAAACGACCAACAAGCTGATATGAATTACGATCAAAGCAATCAACGAGACACCTTATTTGAGCGTTTGAGTGGGTGTTTTCTGGGTGGCCCAAAACTTGATAATTTGCCAGGCGGTCGAACCGAGGCGCTCCGCAAACTTCACGCCTACGACCCATCTTCTTACAGTCGCACTCGTAACTACACTAATGGTGCAGTCTCCCAGCTTTCGCCATACCTACGGCATGGCATGCTTTCTTTAATAGAGGTGCGGGATCATCTGCGATCAAAATTTTCGAACGATCCATCCCATCTTGAAGAGTTTCTGCGTCAATTGGCTTGGAGAGACTTCTTTGAAAAAGTGCTGACTTGGAACGGCCATGCCATTGACGAAGACTTAGAAGAACCCAAGCATAGCGTTTCTCGATCAAACAGAATCCCCCTTGATGTGTTGAGCGGTGATACCGGCCTGCCGTGTATCGATGGAATGCTTAGCGATCTTTTCGATCAAGGTTACCTGCACAATCATGCCCGCCTTTGGTTTGCAGCATACCTATGCCACTTCCGCGGGGTGCGTTGGCAAGAGGGGGCGGGGTTGTTTCGCCAACACCTTTACGATGGCGACATCGCCAGCAACTCTGCAAGCTGGCAGTGGGTGGAAGGCACATTTGCCAGCAAGCCGTACTTCATGAACAAAGATAACATCGCCAATTTCAGTAGTGGGAAATGGTGTAACTCGTGCAAGGTTAAATGTCCTTTCGATGCAGATTACCCCACACTGCAGCATCGTTTATTCGCTGGTTCTACCGCACCATTCGTTTCAAAAGTTGCAGACAAGGCTGCAGTTACAAATAACACACAACCAGTAAGTCATGTTATTCCCGAGGATATTGCCCCGTTGCCACCCAACACCGATCTAGTCTGGGTTCACGATGCTGCGATGTCGTGGACTGATGAGTGCGCGGCACAAAACCCCAACGCTGCGGTAGCATTCGTATTCAACAAACCCGCGTTGCAAGCCGAGCCTTGGGCTTATCACCGCCTTGCTTTTGTTGCT
>QWPF01000044.1 GCA_003671255.1 Planctomycetota bacterium
CACCATTTGTCTTTGCATTTAACTTCTTGATAAACTCCTGACAATCTTCCCATGAAACATCCGTTACCGGTAACTTTGCTCCTTTGTCAAAAGCACTGGGATTATTCCCCATCACCGCTTCATATTCTCCTGCGTTACTTCATACTTTCCCATGTAAAATGGCGTCGTTAGAGTTACTTCGTGCTGCGTTTCATTATCACTTCGTTCCTTTTCAGAGGCAGGTGAACCCATCTTAAACTTCCCTGCAGGAACCAACACCATCTCCAACTTCACATCTTTCCCGAGATCAATAACCTCTGCCTTCCCGGGCTTCACTTCCTGTGCCATTACTGTCAATGCACCCACCAAACCTAACACCATGGCTATGCATAGTATTCTTTTCATGTCTCACCTCTGGGGACAAAGTTAAAGCCTTCTATCTTCTGAATGCAATCTACCAAACCTATATCTAAAAACACCTTTAATGCTTAGATAAGCTATTGGTGGCTACTTGTTTTTAGAAAGCAACGCAAGGGTTCCTAAAGCACAGAGTCCGAAAAAGCCTGTAATAAAGGTGCAAGATTCAAAAATAATCGTAGCTGGCCCTTTAGTCGCCCATCCCCTAGAAAGATAAAACCCTCCAAACGCCATCATTATAAAGAACGCAATTCTCAAGCTTCGTTTCATTTTTAATCCCCTTGATCTCTGGTAAACGATGAGCATTGCCTTATTTATATTAGATTTACGCAGTAAAAGAATTGTTGCAAAAGAGCCTTTTTCCCACAACCTATGCAAGTTGATCTACCTTAAAAACATGGTTCTGATTAAGCTTTGGTCATGAGATAAGAAGACTTGCTTCAGCGCTGAAAGTTATGAGCAAAAACCAGTCGGGAAAATTTGAATCACTCAAAAACTATGAATTGAAATCATGGTTCCTGATACTGTTGGTGTTAACTTTTTTTGGGCTGCTGTACTTTGTGCAACTAGGGGGCAGGGCCTTGTGGTCGGAAGAATTACGCTGGGCCCAAATCCCTCGTGAAATGCTGCAAAGCAAAGAATATTTTCTCCCTACCATCAATGGTAATACCTATTACGACAAGCCCCTTGGTTCCTACTGGCTCGTACTAATTTCCTCTTGGTGCACAGGTGCGATGGATGAACTGGCATGCAGGTTGCCTAGTGCAATATCTGGCATGATCAGCGTTTTGTTTACGATGTTAATAGCGCTAAGGCTTTACGATCAAAAAACAGCAATCTATTCGGGCATCATTTTGGGCACCAGTTACAGCTTCGTGTTTTTCTCCCGTCATGCTTCGACGGATCTTGAAAACATCGCAGGCATCCTCATCGCATTATACCTTTTTCTTGTGTATGAAAAAAAGCCTCAAGGCTGGTGGGTACTTGCTTTCTGGATAACCATGGCGCTTACCTCGTTAACCAAGGGCCTGCTTGGATTTGCTTTACCTCTGCTTGTTGCAGGGGTGTATAGCCTTGCACAAAATCGGAAGATGATTTTATCCGCATCGAAACCTTCTTTGATCATCGTCAATTGCATAAAAGCAAATGAGTGGTTGTTTCAATGGCGCACCTTGATAGCGTTGCCATTTGCGATCCTAGTGTATCTTGCACCCTTTTTAATTTCGCTGGTATGGTTTGGGAATGGGGAAGGTTTGAGCATGGTTTGGCGAGAAAACATCAGACGATTTTATAATCCGGTGAATCATATCGGGCCGATTTATCTTTACTTTGGCGTGATCTTCATATTGCTTGCGCCTTGGTCATTGTTTTTACCCGCGGCTTTAGTTCAGGCATTTTCAAAACCCAAAGGAGGGTTGAAAGAAACGCAGTCTGATTTATTTGCGATGGTGTACTTTGTATCGATGTTTGTTTTTTTCACCTTGGCGAGTTCGAGAAGAAGTTATTATTTACTGCCTGTGTTGCCTGGGGCTGCATTATTAATTGCATCGTTATTTGCAACAGAGTATTCGAGGTTGAACAAGTGGTCAGGGATTTTGTTTAAGACGAGCTCTTATTTGTTGTTGGGCGTAGTTGCATCGATGGTAATGCTGTTGGTACCTGCAGAAAACATAATGCCCCGCCCTTGGAATACCCTGCCCCAGTTGCCTTATGGAATGATTTTTGGATTGATGATTATATCGACGCTGGGGTTGGGATGGTGGGCGGTTCGTAGAAAAGAAACGAACGCATGGTTTTTATGCACCGGATGGTTTGCAGCGTTTCTGATGGTCTACCTATTCTTAGGATTTTTTCCTGCAGCAGAGGCATATCGAACGCAGAAAGAATTCCTTAAACAGGTGCAGGCGTTTACCTCGCAGAACAAAGGTGGGTTGTGTTTGTATAAAACCCGGGAAGCTGTGTTTTATCTGGGGAATAAAAGCCCCATGCCCGAGTATCATTCTGAAGAAAAATTAATGACCTCGTATCAGAATGGTGGGCCACGCTGGGTTTTGATGAAAAAACGAGACTCGCTTTCGCCAATATTTGATGGGCAGGTTGTGCTCGAGGAAACTAATTTCCCTTGGGAAGGCACACAGGCAAAAGTAAAACTTGCCCTAGTGGACCTTGCTGCTAAAAAACCTGGATCAAAGGTGGTTGCGACTTCACTTCTGGATTAATCAGCAGAAGATATATTGTTCGTTGCCTGCCCAGCATGCATAGGCAGGTTGAAATTTCCTTTTTTACCCTTTGCGAAAAAGTTGTCGCTTAACATAACTTTCTTAGACTTCTCATCCACATCTACCGAGGTGATGAAATCGACCTGCTCTTTTTCAGAGGTGAAAATACAACCATTCACCCGCACCATCGTACTGCTGTTTAAAAGAATGCCTCGCTTTCTCATCTGGTGAAATTGACACGAAGATATTTGAACATTGGTGGAATTTAAAATAGCCATGGTCGCTTCAACTGGGATTTCCGCAGGCCTTGTGTGCTGTACTATATTGCCTGTGAATTGAATATTCCTGCATCCAGAAACAACGATGGCATCAGTGGAATTCCCTTTATATTCGGGGTTATGATCAATGCTGTTGGAGCCAATCACCAGATGTTCTGAATCCTCTAATAACAACGAATGATGATACCCACTGTAAATGCTGTTACCTGAAATAACGATGCTTCTTCCTGCATTGATGTGGATTGCAGTTTCTTGGCTGCCTATGAGATTTCCGGAAATGGCCAGCAACCCAACTGCATTGGGGTTATCTTTCCCGACGCCTAAAAACCGGATGTTGGCTCCACCCGGGCTGCCTTTGGCTTGAATAGTGTTGCCTACGATGGTGCCTTCGCGGACGGTACCTTTTCTGCAATCAAAAAGAATATCGTTGGAATCGGATTCGAGGGGGTCGAAATTGTATTCGATGTCGTTGCCTACGATTTGAATGTTTCGGATTTCACTTTCTCGAACAACAATGCCCCCGCGTTTGCAATAGCTGATGTGATTTCCTGTGATATTAATTTGATGAAGATTGATTTTATCCATGAATATGCCAATGCCTGAGTTATCGAAAATATGACAGTCAGAAATGATTACATTTCGATCACGAATGCGAAGATGAATTGCGTTTCTGCATTTTCGAATCAAGAGGGATTTGAAGGTGGGCTGCATGGAACCTTCGCAGGAAATACCATCGGCTTCGGGGTGATCGCCTGTGATTTCAAGGTCTTGAAACAGGGGCATGCGCTCCTTGAGCCATAAACTATTGGAGATATGTTCAGGCAGTGCGGATTTCTGATGGGTGCCGATGATTTGAAAAGCGGGCCCTGCTCCTTTCATTAAAACCCGTGCGGTTCCTCCTTCTGAACGAAATCCATGGGGACCGGTGTTGCCTAGCATCACCCGGATTGGTTTGGTGATCAGGTAAGATCCCTTGGGAAACAAGATGTCTCCCCCTGATTTTTCAACTGCATGTTGAATTGCAATGGTATCATCCGAAATCCCATCGCCCTTGGCACCAAAATCAAGTACGGATCCCATGATATTCAAGCTCCCTATTTAAAAATAATGAGTGCAGCTTAACATGACTGTGGCAGAGTGTATAACCCTCAATATGATTATGACCGCTATAGTTTATGATTGTGGGGGTAGGTTTTTGCTGATTATGAAAAGGCAAACAGGCTTTAAACCTAAGAAGGTTGGGTTATTCTATTTCTTAACAGCACAATCTTAAAAAATGAGTTAGAATTATTAAAGGTCTCGTCTTTCGAATGCCGGGGTATTCTTTGAACAGAATCATTTCAACTTTGGTGCTGATAATTGCAGTAGCAAATGCAGGTGCTCAAGATCCGTCCACACCTGTGCCAGCAAAAAATAGCGAAAAAGCAAAAGCAACGAATAATGCAGGCAGTGATAAAAAGAGCCCTGCGTTTTGGCAGATACCCGCAGGCGCAATCATGGTGCTTTGCGAACAAGCTGCAGACAGCCTAAAGCTTTTGCCCAAAATGGTTGTCCTCCCACCTGAAAAATATCAGGAACTATTGGATGAACTATTAAAGCTGAAGGAACAACAAGGTGAAATAAAGCCCATCCCTCCTAGTTCAGTCCATGTTTCTGGAAAAGTTGACGCAAGCTTGGCGAAACTTAAAGTCCGGTTCTCTTTTCAGACAGAAAAACCCGGGATGAACATACTGCTTGGTTGCGCATTGGGGCAGGCAAGCTCTGCAATGATGGATGGGAAAATCCCCCTCCTTAAAAAAAGCATAGAAGGATTTGTGGTTTTTGTAGAAACACCAGGCGCCCATGATCTTGATCTTGAACTATTAGTTACCGTTAAGAATCTAGGAGAAAACCAATCCTTCGAACTGGATATGCCGGGCGCTGCTATTACCCAACTTGAACTCGACATGCCTTCCGGGACTATCAACCCAAAAATTATCAGCAAGACGAATCAAGAAACGCTGGCGTTCTTTAAGGGGAATCGTCTGAGTGCAACCTTGGGCCCTTTGACCATGATTCAAACGGTTTGGAAATCATCGCAGCGAGATTCGCAACCCAAGGCACTGACTTCTGAAACAAACATCTTGGTGCGCATGGATGATAAAATTTTAAGTGCCCGAGCAGAAATTAAAATCGGAGCACTAGGGGGCAGACTCGATGTACTCGACCTGGTTGTTCCCCTTGGAAGTGAAGTAAGGCCCTTTAGCCCCGCAGATGAAGCCCGCATTCTTAGCATCGAAAAGATCGACCAGCAGTTTGCAAGTAACAGAAAAATCAAGTTGAAAGATAACAGCAGCGAATCCCTCAAACTTGTGGTGGAAAGCCAGGCATCTATTCCAGCCAATGGCGGGCAGTTGCCTGTCGGCCCTTATCTTCTTACTGGTGCAATCAGGCAGACGGGGGTAATTCTTTTAAGCAATCAAGGCAATGATCTTAAAGTCAGCAATCAGCCTAGGGGAGAAATCAGCAGTCAGGAAGTCAGCGCCCAAGACAAGCAACGGGATACGAATATTTTCGCATCGTTTCGCTATTGGAATCATCCAGTTCATGAAAAGCCTGGTTCGCTAACCGGGGCGAATTCGCTCTCTTTACTCGACCTTCAATTAGATTTGATAAGGGGAGTTTTGGAATTAAAAACAGTCCACACCGTTCGCCTGGCAAGAAAAGAAAACAATCAATGGAATTGGAATATCACGACAAGTTTTGATTGCACGCCTGTTCGAACCGGATCTGATAAAGTTGAAATACGCATCCCTGCGGGAATGATCTACGATGAAACTAAAGGGCCGATACCTGCAAATATCATCCGGGATGTTGCGATGGATGTAAAAGCAGGAAAATTGGTGGTGCAATTTGCGCAAGAATTACTCAACCCTTTTCAATTTTCGTTGGATTTTCACGAAGCATTTACTCCCGAAGAAACCTCCCGAATTTCTCTGCCCTTCCCTATGCAAGTTCGAGATCGAGGCGGACAAATCAGTTTAGTCACACCTGATGATTTTCATTTGTTAACCAGTGAAAAACTTAATACTTCATTTGAACTTCTAAGCCATGAAACCCATAAGCAGGTTTGGAAATCGGAAAAGTTCAGTCAAAAAGTTGATGCAATCCTTAAGGCTGCGGATGATAAAACCCAGGTCAGGCAGACTTTAGATGTTCAGTTCAATGGGGCAAATTCCCTCTGCAAACAGCAAATGCATCTGCAATTTCTGGGCAGAATACCCACGATGGTGCAGTTCAATGTTCCAAAAGAAATCGCAGATAACCTGCGTATTTTAAAAGGAGGCAGGATTGAAGGGATTGATAATGAAACGGGAATATTGTCTGTTGCCCTTGCTGGGGCCAATAAAGAAACTGATTTAGAATTTGATTATGAGTACTCGATAAACACTGAAGCGACAAGCTTGCAGATCCCCTTTTTAACGCTCCTTAATTCCAAGCAAGAAACAGTGATTCAGATTTGGGCGAAACCCGGAGTAGTCATCAGCACGAAAAACAACCAATGGAAAGAACACCCTCTAGAAGCAGTTGCAAAAATTATCCGCCTTCCCAACGCCTCTTTTCGTAGCGAAAAACCTTCCAGCTCCCTGGATATCGATTTGTCTTCCGGGTTGGGCGTAGTCCCCATGGTCGAAAAAATTCTTGCCCGTGCGAAACTTGATCGAACTCAAATCGCCTATCGGGTTAGCTATTATTATAAAAACTCAACAGACCAAGTTCTTGATTTTTCTATGCCTGCTAATTTTCAAGATGCCAAACTCACCATCAATCATTTAATATGCAACTGGCAATATGTAACCCAGGGGAAAAACATCACCCGGGTAGCCCTGCCTAAAAATATTGCAGATAAACCCTTTATTCTTGAATGGGAATTCACCACACCAAGACCACAGGGAATTTTATCTTCATTCCATAACGCTCTTGCCATCCCCTTGCTAAACAACCATGAACATAGCGTTAATTGGTGGATTAAAATCCCCTCCACCCGAGTCGCCTTATTGCCTGAACCAAATTACGAAACTGCAAAACAATGGCACTGGTCCAACTTTTTCCTTTCACTTGATACCATCATTGCTCCGAGGGAATACGAAGGAATTACCAATGCTGATATTAATGATGCAGATTCGATTCTAGCTTCATCCGATTTGCTGATTTCTAATTCTTCGCAATCTGCCCTGACTCTTTTTCACGTGTCTAAAACTGGATTGCAGCTAATCTTTTCGCTAATGGTGTTTTCTGTGCTGCTACTTTGTTTGTACATCACAAAAATAAAAACTTGGATGGTTCCAAATATGCCATGGATTGCTTTTTTTATTGTCGTAATGAGTTCAGTGTTTTATGCACTTTTCCCGATGCTTACAGCAAGAATTTTTCTGGGTGTTCAACCTGCACTTTATGCTTTGCTTATTGGCGGAAGTTTAATCCAATTGAGAAAATTACTTTCAGCCTATCAAGCAGCGAATCTTGCTTCTTTCAGCAGAACCAAAGGGGCTTTATCCACCATACAACCAAATTATAAAAAACCGCAATTTGGCAACTCCCAGCAATCTATTCCAAAAGATAACAACGAGGCAACAGGGTATTGGGTACGACCCGATCCTTCGATGCCTAGTAAAAGCACTTCCAACATGCCTGTCAGCAAAGCGCCTTTGGTACAAGATGTTCTGCCAGACTAAAAGAGGAAATATCATGCACCAAAGGAGAATCACTCGCTGCATGACAGGTGCTTTGATCATCTTGGCATATCTAGTGATGGTGTTACCCGGAACTAGCCAGGATAATTCATTAGATCGAATCGTAGGTCCGCAATTTAGAATTGTAGTGGTACCAGCCGGGCAGCATGCAAAGTTTCTTGAAAAAAATGTTCGCGAAGCATTTGTCTCCATGCCTGCTTCGGAATTCGAGAAGCTTAGAAAAACTGCAAATTTTAAACCCGACTCTCTCTCTATTCCTGCATTAACCCAAGCCAGTTATCAGGCAGAATGGAAAGATAATGGAATTATCGGGAAGGCAAACTGGGTTTTTAATTCAAGTTCAAAAAAGCAAAACTACTTCCCTATTTCACCCCTCAACATTGCTATTAAGAAAGCTTCGTGGGAAGGTAAAGAAGCCTTACTGGGTGATTTTATTACCGGCACTACTTCACTTCTTATCCCGGAAAATAATGCTTCTCCATGTAATCTTGAATGGTCGCTGAAAGCAGAACAATTACCTGATGGTTACCATCTTTCACTACGCATTCCGCAAGCTTCGCTGCAATCTTTTGAACTCACCATACCCTTCAATTGGAATTTTATCCTCGCTTCAAAAGGTTCCATTGAAACTCTTTCCCCCGTTACCAATAGCGGCAAAAAAGTTTTGAAGATCAGTGCCAGTGGCGAAACAAAAATTGATTTATTACTGCAAGATCCTGCAATGCATGGCAGGTTTGATAGCTTGCGGGTTGAAAAACTCCAGGCAAGCCACGAGGTTGCGCCCGAAGCAACCTATTCAGATTTTGTTTTTTCGTTTGATGGCATTACCAACGGTTTGAAAACACTTGAGTTTGAATATTCGGAAACCATGAAAATTCTTGAGGTGTTATCTGATCAGGTGGAAAGCTGGAAAATAGTTGCAAAGGAAGGTGCGTCTATTTTGGAAATAACACTGCGTAACAATTTATGCAGGCCCGATAAAATTATGATTAGATCCCTGACTCCTTCAGTAGTTAAAAAATCATTGCTTTGGAAAACACCTTGGCTGCGATTTATACCACTTCCCTCTTATCGGGAGGAAATCACCATTGTAGCTGGCGCCGGTATTCGCTTGGAAGATCTTATTTTGGGTGATTTTTTACTTGCAGACACACGGAGTAAACAATCACAAAACTCCACGCTAAGGTTGATAGGGGGCGGAATAACTGCGCAGAAAACAAAAACCTATCCATCAATCAAGGTTTCAGTAGGTGGGGCCCAGTTCCGCACCCAACAAGAAGTTTTATTCCAACCCACGCTTTCAGGCGCATCGCTGCAAACGAACATTTCCTATTTTCTTTTGAATGGCTCGATTTCTTCATTATTGGTGCAATTACCTATCGGATGGGAAGTTGAACAACTATCTCTTAATGCTGATACCCATATAAAAGATTGGTCGGTCCTAATAAATCAGGGAAAACAATTACTCAGAATCGAATTGGAAAATCCCCTGATTCCAAGCAATACAGCAAGCCTCGATCAAAACAAATCCAGACCACCAGCGCTTACCATAAGGCTTTCCCCGGAAACCAAAAGCAAAAAAACAATTTTTTGGGGGTTCCCAACCATCCTCCCATTGAACTCCATGCTGAACGAAGGTTTTTTTGCAATTCAATATGATGCTTCATCGTTTCAAGCAATTCTGAAATCCGATTTGGTTGAAACCGATGTCCAAAATGAATCTCAATCTTTTAAACAACCTTGCAATCACTTGTTCAAATTTAGTGGAAATCCCCCCGCAGGAAGCATCGAACTCAACCCTCTCACAGGCGTTTCAAACTTGCGATTTACTTCAGCAATGGTATTCGAGGCAGATAGAACAGATACCAAACTGGATATTTTATTAAGTTCTGAAAATGGTCTGGTTGAAAAGTTTGATCTGCTTCTTCCAAAAAGTATGAATCCTGATAGTTGGAAATGGCTTTCGACTAATCGCAATAGTACTTTTAAGAAGATTGAAAAAATCAGTGTTTATGATTATGCAAAAATAATGGCGGGGCTAACCCCACTTCCCGGAATATCCCTTTATAATTTGTCTGCAATTATTCCATCTTTGGATCGTTGGCGCTTTCATCTCTACCAACCTCTGAGCACAAAAGAATCCATCAATTTCAATGCAGTTTTCACCTCACCACTGCCTCTAGAATCTAATGAAATTCCTTTGATTGGTTTCCCCCCGGAACAGCGTTTCGATGCGACCATTCAAATTCAATCTCTAAAAAATAACTTTTTAGACTTCCGTTACAAGGGACTGAAATCGCTTCCTTCCTCAAAACCCAAATTAAAGACCTTCATTTATGATTCATCATCCCCTTCGCTTTACCTAAATTCCTCTGCGCAAGCGGATATAACCCCCTATGGCAGTATTGAACAGGCTATTCTTGAAAAATCATTTCATGTAAATGGAAAAATTGAAAATCAACTCAAATTGAACATTAAAGAATGGGACAACGACTTTTTAAACATTACTTTACCTGCTAAATCTGATGTGAAAGAAATAAGAATAAATAATAAAATCTTATCTAACTTTATTTTTAAAGAAGACCAAATTCATATCCCCTACATCGCGCCTTCAATTACCAATCCCACTCCCTCCCAAATCATTATTACTTATCATGAAGATGCCCCCAACGGTTGGTTATGGAAGACTATGGTTTGCAGTTTTCCTGCCTTACCTGTGGTCCCGATAGATAAATCCATTTACTGGATCATCCCGCCTGACATGGAACCAATTGCCTCTGCAAACACTCACCGAAACACAACAAATTACCATGGAAATGATCGATCAGATAGTGTGCTAAGTCATTTGTTCCCGTTCAATTATTTGCTCAAGCCAATGCCTTTGAATTATGGTAATTCTGAAGATTCATACAACTTTCTTAAAACCATTGTGCAACAAAAACCAGTATTGAATGCCTCTGGTTCCACCAAACTCAATGAATTTATAAAATCGTTGCAATTGTATCTGATCAAAAACAATTATTCACTTGTGCTCGATCTTGGTTCTGTAGAAATAACAAACCTTAATCCGAACAGCAATTTACCTGATGTTTCAAAAACAATCTTAGAAAATTTGGAACTACTAGGGCTTAAACTTGTACCACTCTCAAATGGTGTTCTATTAACCAACAGAAATGCAGAACTACTTATCATTGATGATAAAGCTCACGCTGCTTCTATTTCATTCATAATGCAAGAAGCAGTCGCCCAAGGCATGGATAAATCAAAACGCTTTGTCGCAGCATGGCAATGGCTCCTTGATTTTCCCAATCTTGCACAATCTTACACAACCCTTTCTAAAAACAACCCTAAGAAAACACCCTTGCAGTTATTTGCTGAGAACGAATCCCTCATATTAGTAAATTCCCAACACATTCAATCTGTAGGATTGCTCCTGGCTTTTATACTGCTGGCGTTTATTTCATTAAAAAATATACCTTTCATGTTTTACATTGAACTCACTCTTTTATTGTTGGCGAGTTTGTCGCTGAGTTGGTTGCCCCCGCCCTTACTGCCTCTTGTGTGGTGGTTTTTACTCGCATGGATTACGAAAAAAATAATTCAATATGCAACTTTTATTGTAACTGCACCTAAATTACTTTCTTCCCAAGCAGCGATTTCCGTACCCCTTAAAACTGCATCTTTACTTTTAGTTCTCTTATTCTTTTACAACAACATTAATGCTCAATCCCCAAAACTTTTAGATGTTTACCTACTTGCAGAACCTGATTCTTCCTTAAATGAACCCACTTATCTTGTTCCAGATGCACTGATCAAACAATTTCGAGACTTTAAGTTTCCAATCAATGAAGCAAAATCATTCATCACCAAAGCCCAATATGATGGCGTTGTTCTTGATAACAGCATCATCTTTAACGCCATTTGGAATGTTCATTGCACCGGACCTTCTAATTTGGAAATTCCCGTTTCAGGCGGCTGGCTTACAGATAAAGTTTTTTTGAATGATCTGCCTGCTTTCCCGGTCACCAAAGCTAACGGCATGGTGGCTATTTCGATACCCAAGAGCGGCAACTATACTTTGAAAGTTGAATTTAAAGTAGGAGTTAGCGAAAAGCTTGCAGAGCGGACTTCGACTTTTAGACTTCCTGTTTCCCCCATTAATTTTTTCCAGTGCGAGTTTCCAAATAATGCTGAACAACCAACCCTTTCAGGAAGTTTCGGGGCAACCATGGTGGCACGATCCGGAAATGTAACCAAATTGAATTCTGATCTAGGCAAAGTTTCGGGGCCTTTGAATTTAAGATGGAGCAAAGGCCCATTGGCACCAAAATCAAATCCCCTGATCCAAGAGGCTTACCTTTGGGATATTGCTGTTGACGCTAGTAGATTGCAAGCTTTTTGGGACCTTCAAATCCCCGATGCCGGAACTGATTTTTTTGAAATTGATCTCCCTTCTAATTTAATCCCAGCCACCATTAACCCAAGTATTCGCCAAGGATTAACACCCGTTACCTTGAACAATTGGCATTTAAAACCAATACCCATGGGGCAAAGGCTAACGCTCAATTTTTCCAGAAGAATTTCAGGAAGCATTCAAGTGCAGGCATTTTTCAATCCCATCAATGGTTTAACATCCCGCTGGCAACTCCCGGTTCCAACACCCATTGGAATTTATAAAGAAGGTGGTAGTTATCTTGCTTATAAATCGACAAACTGCAATATTACGCGGCAGATTCTACCCCTAAGATTGACCGGCATAAACTCAAAAAACTTTGCACCTTTTTGGCCTGAAACTGAAAAACCTGAAACCGAAACACTTGCCTTTGCTTATTCTTTTCGCAGAGAACCAAATAATCCGCCGGTGCTTACCTTGGATATTTCTCCTGACCATTTTAAATTCGATGTAACTCAAACAATCAAAGGCCATATCCAAACAACCTCCAGTCAGTTTTTAATCAATGCAACACTTAAAAGCACTATGCCCGATATTTTGTTTGTGGAAATGCAAATTGATGGTTTGGCTAAACATACAGTTACAAAACTAGTGGGCGAGGGAGTTCAATCTTGGTCGCAAAACGGATCTAAAGTAGTAATCTGGCTTGATAAACCATCTAAAGACCTTTCCTTTACTGTTGAGATTTTTGCGCCAAATATTAGCACGAATACACCCGCAGTCGTTGAAATCCCAAGAATTAATTTCCTTTTCGCAACAAAAATTACCAGCAATATTACTTTATCACATGATAACAACACTTTATTAAAACCAATTAATCTTAAGGGGTTTGGCAACTCCCCAAACCCGCTCAACCTTGTCTCCAATGAAAAAAATTATCAGGCTCAATACGAAATCAAACAATTATTGCCTTCAGGATCAGCCAACATTCTTCTTTGGTTTGAACAAAAAGAAAACCAGACTAAGGCAACACTCGATATAGAAATCAACAGGATTAAAGACGGTGCTTCAAATTACGAATTATCAATCATGGGTTGGGGGGATGAAGATTTAAAATTCGACCTTCCTACGAATGTTAAATTAGACCCATTGAGCGCAGGAGAAAACATTCGGAAGTGGTCTGTGATGATTCCGGAGTCGCAAAAAAAAGGGATCATAAATTTTCGTGTTTCACACGATATAAGTAAATCACTTGCTACAGGTGTCGCAAAAATTCCGATGTGGAATTTGATGGGCGTTGAAGCAGTATCTTCATGGATTAAAACGCCTAATGAAATATTAAGCATGGCCAACATCCAAGGTTTATTAAGAGTAGCTAATTTGGGAACCATTCCAGAAAGCCCGATGCTTAAGAAAAGTGCAGGTGATAAAAATTCAGACTACTTCAAGGTTAATGCAAAATCCTGGGCTGGAAATCTACGCCAGAACAATCAAAAATTTAATCGTGAAGAATCACCCATTGTGATTCATAACATCCTGCAAGGTGAGGTTCAAAAAAGCGGGTCGATCAAAGGGACATCGGTTTTCTGGTTCACCATGCCAGCGGGATCATTCAAGGTATTGTTGGCAAAACCATCAGAGTTTGTCGCTTGCCATTTGGATGATGTCCTTATTTATCCGGAAAATATCGATGCAGGGAAAACTTATGTTTTCAAGACTTCCAAGTCTGGGTATCAAAGATTAAGTATATCGTTTCAATTATTGCCGGCTGAATTAAGGTGGTCTGATTTCTTAAACATATCGCCTGTATTAATTACCAAATCTAGTTTTGGGAAAACCATAATAGTTGGAACCCAACCTTTTCAATCCTGGAAATTTGAACCCGCCGCCTTGTATGACCAAGAACTTACAGCACTTAAAAACCAGGCGATGTCGTTGCTTGAAAATTCGAAGAATCTTGCCAAGGATATTACTGCAAAAAACGCTGATTTATCTTCGTTGCAACCGCTTCAGGAATTGTTTTTTCAAATAATCGCAAGAGCAAGAATATTGAATTCACTCACCAATACCGGCGAAGAATCAACCGATTGGGAAGAGGAGTTTTTGCAAAAGAATAGAGAAACTGGGATGGAGTTAAATTTCGAGGCGATCATTGCAAAAGCAGAGCGAAATGTAGCTAGAAAACTTTTAAATGAAGGTTCAAATCGAATAGATTCCCTATTTAATCCAAGAATAGTTTCATTATTGGCGGGGGAAAAAACTCCCGATTTAACCATGATTTTAAAGCGAAGTTATAGTTTTCAGAATAACTCCTTATTAACTGCACTTTGGTTTGGATTCATAATTTCAGTTTATTATTTAAGTTCCATGCATAAGTTTCATAAAATATTAGCAATAACATGGCCTGAACAACTTTTATTTGCAGGCATAGGTTCTTATTTGTTCTTTGGTTTAAGCATCATGGTTTTGTTTTTCATTATTTCAGGGGTTGCGGGTAGGATTTTTGCCTTGCTGTTTAATAGAAAAGTTTTCATCCAAAGTCTGCAATTTAAATAAGCCAAACGAAAGTAGATTAATGATTCATTTTAATAGTTCACAAAACTCGGGTTTAGATTTGGGAATAGGTGATGGCAACATCGCAATCCTTCAGTGGGATCAGGAAGAGTCAAAGCTGAATTATTGCTCTGCTGATTTTTTCGATCAGCTTTTTAAGATGCTTGTTTCGTTGCAAAAAAGAGAAGACCTTAAAGGGCTTATTTTCACCAGTTCGAAGGATGATTGTTTTTTTTGCGATTATCATTGGGCTGAGTTCCGATCGGGCAATAATAATCCGGATTATGAAAGTAAATTATTAAAAACTGCAAGCGACTGCTTGAACTTACTCGAAGCTATGCCTTTCCCCACTGTTGTAATAATCAATGGGCCATGCGTGGGAAGTGGATTTGAGTTTATCTTGGCTTTTGATTATCGCATTGGTTGCAATAATCTGATCACCACTTTTAGCCTGCCAGGAATTAATATGGGCCTTGCCCCGGTATTGGGGACTGCATCCCGATTGCCCCGGATTTGTGGTATTGATAACGCTTTTGAAATGATTGCCCATGGGTTAGCGTATTCTTCTTCAGCAATGATTCAGAAAAATATCCTTGATGAAGTGGTCATTCAAGATTTTTTGGTCACCAATGCAACTAATTTGGTGAAAAAATCATTTACAACCCAAGCTTGGAAAGTCCGCAGAGCAGCCAAGACCTCCCACTGCTTGATTTCTCAAGATCAACTCGAGTTGGTTAAGGCAAAGTTTTTAAGTAAGTCGGTTGTTCAAAATGAGAGCGGGAAAAAAAATGTCCTCAATTTCGTGCTTAATTCCTGCAGTCAAAACTCTATTGAATCAATATCGTCCAACCTCGAAGCTTTTGCCAATGCATGGAAATCTGATTATGTGAAAAACAGTTTCACCCTTGAGGAAACACGCAGTGAAATTGTCCATTCAAAAAAAATTGGGGAAGCAGTGATCCCTAATTATCTAGATACTGTTGGGGTCATTGGTTCCGGAGCTATTGGGCCATCGCTTGCATTGCTGATGGCAAAGCGTGGCGTTCCGTCGTTATTGATTGATGTTGCAGAGTTTAACTTGGGATTGGGTACCACCGCGATAATGAAGCTGTTGCAATTTAAATTGCGTAATGCAACCCTTACTATTGAGGAACTACTTCAGGTTCTAGGCAGATTGAGCACTTCGACTGTTTTAGAATCGGTGAAAGACCGCAAGGTAATTCTTGAGGCAATTATTGAAAATGAAGATGCCAAGGTGGAATTATTGCATCAATTGAATTCCATGGTTTCTGAAGGAACGATTATTTGTTCTAATTCTGCGAGTATTCCGCTGAAGAAACTTGCAGCGCAATTGAAGGATCCAACTAATTTTGCAGGTCTTCATTTTTGCCCTCCGTTGATTCACCCCAACATGGTTGAAATCATTCGTACCGACCTAACAAGCGATGAATGCGTTGCTACTCTTGTTGGCTTGTGCATCAAACTTCAGAAAGTGCCAATCGTGGTGAACGATTCGCCTGGGTTTTTAATTAATCGATTATTGTTGGTTTTATTGAGAGAAACGCAAGAATTGGTTGTCGAAGGGATGAACCCTTATTTGGTGGATGAAGCCACGGTTCGGTTTGGATTTCCTAAAGGGATTTTTGATTTTACCGATATAACGGGAATTGATAACCTTGTTTATCTTAATACGATCATTGACAAGGATTTAGGAAACCGATTTCCTCCTCCAATTATAAATAAATGGTTGCTTGAAAAGGGGCGTTTAGGCCAGAAAAGCAAACTAGGTTATTACAAATATTCAGACACTGACGAAAAATCTGAAGACCCTGAATTTCTTGAAATGTTGAAAACTATTCAGAAAGGTTCGTTAAGTTTGCTTGATGAAGAAATCATGGATAGGCTTTTGATTATCTCGTTTGTTGAAGCGAATAGGATTCTCGGTGAAAAAGTTGTACCAACCCCTAATATAGTCGATTTAGCTTTGAATCTAACCTTGGGTTTTCCCAAGGAGTGGGGCGGGATTTTCAAATGGGCTGAATTACAAGGCTGGGATAAAATTATTTCTCTGATCAACAAATACAGCTATTTGGGAGAAAGAGTAACTCCCTGTGCTTATTTGACTCAAAAAATAAGTGAAAAATCGCCTTATTATTTCAAATAACTCATCATCTCTTAATGCTTCATTTGTTAATTTCAAACCCATATGGATTGGTTTTGGGGTTTTGTTTACCCTAATACCTTCTAGGTTGTGAACTTCCCTCCCATATTTTCAAATCAAAGGATCGATCATGAGTTTGCTCACAAAAATTCGTTGTGGTCTAGTATTGGCTCTTCCATTAACAGCTATTTCCCTTTTTAGCGCTCTCGGTGCACAAGAACCAAGGCGTGATCAAAATAAAAATAATGCCCCCGCAGCACGGCCTTCGCAAGAACGCCCTGGTGAATTTGACAAAAATCGTCGTGATGGTGGCAAAGGCCCCATGCCTGACAATAGAAATTCTGGCCCCAATAATGGCCCGCGTGATTGGGGCAAAGGCCCTATGCCTGCAATGGGCGGTAAAGGCTTTGTAAATCCAAATATGACTCCCCCAAGGCCTGATAAAGAACTTGAAGCATGGATCAAAATCCTCGCTGAAAAAATGACTGACCGAAATGATAATATCCGCAACAGTGCAAGAAGAGCATTGGTGAGTGTAGGCCCCGATGCAATGTTTTCTCTTAAGGAAATGACTCAAAGCAAAGATGCTGCAACTGCAGTAGCAGCAAGAAATGTAATGATGGAAATTGGCCGTTCTTCAATGCAACAAAACATGATGATGCAAAAAGGTGGTATGCCTTTTGCTGCCCCTAAAGGAATGCCCGGTATGGGTGGCTGGGGGAAAATGAATCCCCAAGACATGAATAGAAAAGCCGGCCCCGGCGGCCCGCCTCGTGAAGGCGATCAAGGCAATCGCCCTGATGCAGGCAAAGCTGGCCCAGGCACAAATCGCCCGGGCGCTGGTAACCCAGGCGCTGGCCCTTCCCGCGATGGTGACAAAGGCAAACGCCCTGATGGAGACAGACCTGAAGGGGATCGCAAAGCTGGCCCCGGCCCTGGTAACCCAGGCGCTGGCCCTTCCCGCGATGGTGACAAAGGCAAACGCCCTGATGGAGATCGTAAAGGCGGATCGGGCAGGCCCCCGCAAAATTAACACCTGCCTTGGCTAATAGTTAAAAAACTAAACCTCATCTAAATATTGCCACAGATGAGGTTTTTTCAATAACTCATCACTCTCTCATCATTCTGAAATTACCATAATATACTATGGTTTGGTTTTCATATTTTGATTATCATTATCTCTGTCTACTTATTCTTGCTTAGGCAAGAAGTTTCCTACCTCAGGTTTAAAATAGGAATAGCTATGAAATCTTTCTCAATTATCCGCAAAGGGTTCGATTTTGTTTTACCCTTGGCTGCATGCTCATTTTTTGGCGTTCTCGTAGCCCAAGAGCCAAGGCGCGAACAAGATAAAAATGCAGCGCCCACACCCCGAGCTACAAATCAAAGGCCCGGAGATAAAGATCAACCGGAGCGGGGTCGAAATACGGCACCGGCTAATCCTGCTCGTGAAGGCGAACGAGGCACCCGCCCCGAAGGTGGAAGGCCTGAAGCTGGCCCTGATGCTAAAAATCGTTTTTTAAATGAGTTAAATTTAAGCAAGGATGAACGCGCCAAGGTAGAAAGTATCCTCGCAGCTCGGGAAGAAAAAATGCGCGAAGTTCAACAATCCACAATGAAAGCCATACGCGATACTATTGGGGAAGAAAAATTCCAAACCTTTATGAAGAATTCCGCTAACCCCAACAAAAGAACAGGCCCCGCTAATCCTCCCCGTGAAGGGGATCGTGGAGCAAGGCCCGAAGCAGGCAAGCCAGAAGCAGGCAGGCCCGAAGGCGAACGGAAAGCAGGCCCCGCTAATCCTCCCCGTGAAGGGGATAAGCGCCCAGAAGCAGGAAAGCCAGAAGGTGATCGCAAAGCTAATCCTCCCCGTGAAGGGGATAAGCGCCCAGAAGCAGGAAAGCCAGAAGGCGATCGCAAAGCTAATCCTCCCCGTGAAGGGGATAAGCGCCCAGAAGCAGGAAAGCCAGAAGGCG
>QWPF01000045.1 GCA_003671255.1 Planctomycetota bacterium
AAGGAGGGCAGGATTCCCAATCTGCATGCCGAATTCCACAGGCATTCCTGGGAATTTCTCTTGCAATAACTTGGTTTGCATTTGGGTGTAATGCATCAAAGGAGAGCCGGTTTTTTCATCCCATACACGGGCGTATTTTTTGGCAGATTGTTTTGGGCGCGTATTGAGAATGATTAGGTTTAAGAGTGGCCACCAAATTAACTTTGGTATCTCGATAAGCCTTGGGTCTGATAAAAATTGTTTTAAATATCTGCGTAAAGCCGGGCCGGTTGGCTCGTCCGGTGTTCCTAGCTGAACGATTAAAATTCCAGTTAGATTCATGGATGTTCCAATAGAATTTAAAGGCTCACCTGAGTCTAAAAAAGTCAGATGAGCCTTAGTGCTTTAAATCGTTTAAAAAACTTATTTCTTTTTGCAATCAGGGCCTTCAAGCGGATCTTGTTTTTCCGTGATGTGGCCTTTGCTGGTTTTTAGAATCTTGGATCTATCCGTGTTAAGTTGAATAAAGCTCTTCCACTGGCCAGGTACGCTGGATTCAGAGAATATTGCCTCAACTGGACATTCAGGAACGCATGCTTCACAATCGATGCAATCTGCTGGATCGATGTAAACCATCTTGTCGTCCATGTAAAAGCATTCAACAGGGCAAACAGCAACACAGTCGGTGTATTTGCAGTCATTGCAGGGTTGGGTTACAACATGAGCCATCGTAAAATTCCTTTCCCAAATTATCGTTGTCAAATAAGTTGCGCATATCATGCCAACTATTATTTATTAATAGTAGTTTACACGAACTATTTCCAGAGATAATAGCATACAGCATATTTTCTGCCAAGGTTGGCAAAATAGGCAAACCATCTTGGCCTAGACTTTTTTACCCTGCAAAGCTTAATTTAAGCCATGTAACTTCAGGAGGCATTAGCCACGGATGGCATCATGATCCAGCGCAGAAGTCAGTTGATAATTGTTTGGTTTTTTGTTTGCGATATCATTGCAACAAGCATTGCATGGCTTGCCGCATATCAAGTGCGATTTGAAACGGGCTGGATACCTTTAGTTTCAAACCCGAATGAAAATGACACGCTTTTCAGCCATATCCCTTGGGTATTGTTCACTGCTGCAGTGGCGTACCATTTCACCGATCAATATAAAATCAACCGCATGCGCAGAATGCGCGAAGAAGCTTTTTGTTCGATCAAAGGAACTTTCTTTCTAGTTTTACTTTTACTTGCGGTCGATTTTTTTCGCAAGGATCTTTCTGGATCACGCGCCATGGTTTCTCTCTTTGGCGCCTTCAATGTCTTCACCATTTTTTTTATCAGGCAAATCAATTGGAAATTGATCAGAGATTTTCGATCCAGAGGGTATGACCAATCTTTTGCAATCATTGTTGGCACTGGAAGAGTTGCCCGAAAAATGGCAACCCTTCTCAAAACAAATTCTTGGTTGGGAATTAAAAATGTTGGCTATGTAGAAGACCAAGTCTCAACTTTCAGCAAAGATCTTGATATTATGGGAAAATTTGAAGACCTACCCAATTTAATTGCCCAGTATTCCGTTAGCCATGTCTTCATTGCTTTGCCCATGAACCGTTATGATGAGGTTCGCAATGTTTATGAAATACTTGCTGATACTTTTGTAGATGTTCGGTTGGCAGCAGATATACCGGATCTTGCGGGGATGGCCCTTTCTACAGTTGATGTTGATGGCATGCCCCTCATTTCTTTGAAAGAGAATCCACATTTTGGATTAAATGTAATGTTTAAGCGGGGTATGGATATTATTCTTTCTTTGGTTGGTTTTGTTTTAATTTCTCCGTTACTTGTTTGCATTGCTGTGTTGATCAAATTGACAAGTCGGGGACCGATTTTTTATACCCAAGAACGATGCGGGTTAAATGGTAAATCATTTCAAATGCTTAAGTTTCGAAGCATGAAAATGGATGCTGAAAATGATTCAGGTGCGGTTTGGGCTGCAAAAAATGATGATCGCAGGACTATTCTTGGTACTTTTCTTCGTAAAACCAGTATTGATGAGCTTCCCCAGTTGATTAATGTTCTTCGTGGAGAAATGAGTTTGGTTGGCCCACGACCAGAACGACCGGTCTTTATTGATAAATTTCGCAAGACTATTCCTAATTATATGGCTAGGCATACCGTTAAAGCTGGTATTACTGGCTGGGCTCAAGTTCATGGATGGCGCGGGAACACTTCTTTGCGAAAAAGGCTGCAATACGACCTTTATTACATCACCCATTGGACTCCCTGGATGGATGTTCGCATCCTTTGGATGACCATTTTCAACGGTATGATCCATCGTAATGCCTACTGATTTTTCCCTCAAGTTTTAATTTATACCTTTGATTACTCTTCACCCTCTCTAAAATTGTCTTATAGCAATGAAAGAAGGGTTACATCATGTTTGTTGATCGTGTCTCAATTTATGTCAAGGGTGGTGATGGCGGTTCCGGATGCGTTAGTTTCCGCAGGGAAAAATACATTCCCAAGGGTGGCCCCAATGGCGGTGATGGTGGCGATGGTGGCGATGTCATTATTCGTGCCATTGAAGGAACCGACAGCCTTGCCAATATTGTAAATCGAAAGCATTGGCGTGCTGATGGCGGTGGGGCGGGCATGGGCGATAATTGTCACGGAAAAAAAGCCCACGACCTCGTTATTGCTGTTCCCCCAGGCACTCTTGTTCTTGATCGTGACAGGGGTAATATTCTTAAGGATTTAACCCTTCCCAATGAGCAGGTAATTGTTGCGGTTGGTGGCAGGGGAGGCAGGGGTAATCGGGCCTTTACCACATCTATTAACAGGGCGCCTAGGGAATTTCAGCCCGGTACACCTGGCGAAGAGAAGCATATCTCTCTTGAACTTAAAGTGATTGCAGATGTTGGTTTAGTAGGCAAACCAAATGCAGGTAAATCGACTCTTCTTAGTCGTCTTTCTAGGGCGCATCCTGAAATTGCCTCTTATCCCTTTACCACAAAGCATCCCAATCTTGGTCAGGTGATGATTGGTGGCGAGCGCGCTTTTATTCTCGCTGATTTGCCCGGCCTTATTGAAGGTGCCCATCAAGGTGTTGGTTTAGGGCATGAATTCCTTCGCCATGTTGAACGAACGCTTGTCATCATTCATGTGCTTGAGCCTTTTCCAATGGATCAAACCACACCTCTTGCCAACTATCATTCCATTCGCAATGAATTAGATTTGCATGGCAAAGATACTGTCCTTAAGCCTGAGATTATCGTTTTAAGTAAATCGGAACTTACTGACAGCGATCTTGTTCGAAAAGAACTTGAAAAGGAGTTGGGCAAAGAAGTCATTGCGATTTCTGCTGTAACCGGGCAAGGCTTGGCAACTATGATTCAGGCTGTAACCCGCGAGCTTAAAAAAATCAAGAACCCTGATGAAGAATGAAACCATCTTTCCTTGCAATCGATGTAGGCAATAGCTCCATTAAGTGGGGCTTATTCGATCAAGGAGTTCTTCTTGAGTATTTTAGACTTGATCTAACAGATGTTTCTTCTTGGGAAAATTCTTGGAACACCTGGTGCAAAGGTTCGATCAATTCTATTTTGATTTGTGGCGTTGTTCCTGATGTGCTTAATAATCATTTCCGATGGCTTAAACAGCAGAGTGATAATGTTAGATTGATTTCGCATGCTGATCTCCCGATGCAAATTAATGTTGATAATCCTGCTGGTACGGGGATCGATCGCCTTGTAGCTTCTTTTGCTGCATTAAAACTTGTAGCTAAAAATGAACCAGTAATTGTGGTTGATGCAGGCAGCGCTGATACTGTTGATTTAGCAAGCTGCAGAGATGGATTTTTAGGCGGAGCAATCATGCCTGGGCTAAAATTAATGGCTCGTTCTTTGAATCAATACACTGCGCAATTACCGCAAGTATCTTTCACGGATCAGATCCGCAAAACATCAGGGGCTAACACTTTCGAAGCCATTTCTTTTGGAGTTGGTAACGCTTTTTTAGGTGGTGTTGACAGGCTTATTAAAAAACTAGAAACGCAAATTAGTGCAAAAGCTGTGCTCTTTTTTACAGGAGGCGATGGCTTGCTTCTTGCCAATCATTTAAATGAAGGTGCAGGATATTTCCCCAATCTGGTTCTCACAGGGCTTTCCTTGCTAGTTGAGGAATCCTCCGATGGTTAATCCTCGTGGTGCAACATATCTGGCACGATTGACCCCGCCTGGTAAAAGCGCAATTGCAACTCTTTCCTTGTTTGGGCCTAGCGCTTGGGAAATCATCTTTAAGGTTTTTAAGCCTAGAACTAAAAAGCCTTTACCTATTCTTCCCACCCCCGGTTCTGTTTTTCTTGGAAGGTTGGGGCAAGGGCATGGCGATGAAGTCATTTTGGGTTGTAAAACAATCAGCCCCATGCATCTGGAAATACATCCTCATGGTGGAACCCAAGTTGTTTCCATGCTTCTCGAATTTTTGCAGGCAGAGGGGGCGACCCTTTGCAGTTGGCAGGATTTTATTACCCATACCACTACAGACCCTTTGCAATCGATGGCGTTGATTTTGCTTAATCAGGCAACTACCATCGAACCTTCCAAAATTTTGCTTGATCAGTTTCATGGTGCTTTTAGGCTTTGGCTTGATTCTTTTCTTGTTTCTATAACCCAAGGCGATTTCGAAAATGCCTTAGCTTTGCTTGTTGATATCGCAAAGTATTCTTTCTTAAGTTCCAGATTGGTTGATCCTTGGAAGGTTGTTTTGGCGGGCCCCACGAATGCTGGTAAAAGCAGTCTGATGAATATACTTGCGGGTTATCAGCGAAGCATTGTTTCTGAAGTTCCGGGCACCACCCGCGATGTTCTTTGGCTTGAAACAGCCATTGAAGGTTGGCCTGTTTCTTTTGCAGATACTGCTGGATTGCGTAACAGTTCCGACCCTTTGGAAAATGCGGGAATGCTTATGGGCACCAATGCTATGGAGCAGGCCGACTTGGTCCTGTGGGTCCAAGATTGTTCTGTTGCTGAAATCCTACCCCCTGTTCTTTTTAATAATAAAAAGGTTGTTGAGGTTATTAATAAGATTGATCTAGATGGCTTTAATGCTTCACGCCTTCGTAAAGATTCAATGGGTATCTCTGCTTTGTCAGGCTTGGGGGTTGATGCGTTGCTTTCCAAAATAATATCCGAACTTGTTTCGCCCATACCGAAACCTCTTCAGGCAGTGGCATTTCATCCTTTATTAAAATCGGCACTGGAAAAATCAAAAGAATTCGTAGATAAAGGACGATTGTTGGAAGTTCCTAAACTGTGGGTATCGTTTCAGAAAAACCAGAATTAAAGGGGTATTGCTGTGAGAATTGGCAAATTTAAAAATCATGATGGATTGTTATTTGTTGGCTTGGTTCAAGATCAGGAAGTTGTTGTATTGGGTGAATTGGCCAAAGAACCGCAACTCTTCAGCAAAATTCTTCATGCGGCCAACCCTGAACATGAAGTTGAAATTCGTGCCACTTCTTCTGCAAAAAAAATCCCCCTGGCTTCTGTTAATTTCTTAGTGCCTATGGATCAGCAGGAAGTTTGGGCCGCTGGAGTTACCTATTTACGCAGCAGGGAAGCCCGTGAGCGCGAATCGGAAGGGGCTGCCAAATTTTACGACCTCGTTTACAAGGCTCAAAGACCTGAACTCTTTTTCAAATCCATCCCTGCAAAGGTTGCCTCTTTTGGCCAAAAAGTCCGTATCCGAAAAGATAGCAAGTGGAGTGTACCGGAACCCGAACTTACTTTGGTTGTTTCTCCGGTAGGAAAAATTGTCGGGTTCACCATAGGCAATGATATGAGTGCTCGAGATATTGAAGGGGAAAACCCGCTTTATCTTCCCCAAGCCAAGATGTATTCCGGTGCTTGTGCAATCGGCCCTGTTGTAACCCTTGCCAAATTTCTTCCGCAAGGCGAGGCTTGCTCCATTCATCTTCAAATTCATCGGGCTGGGGCCTTGGTTTTTGAAGGGAAAACATCGCTCGCATCCATGGCGAGAAAACTTGAAGATCTGGTTTCATGGCTCTTTAAAGAAAATGATTTCCCTGAGGGGGCATTCCTTTTAACGGGGACAGGGGTTGTTCCTCCTGACCAATTTACCCTGCTTTCAGGTGATGTCATCAAAATTGAAATTGCAGGGATAGGCGTGCTCGAAAATACGGTCGAATAACTTTCGCACCTTTATTCTTTTGCGCTTAGTCATACTTCATGATGGAATAAACCATATTGTTTATTCCATCATGTTCTAGCAGGGGACAAGTCATGCAATATATTTACTTCACTAAGACGCTCAAGGATTTGGCCCCTTCTGCATTGGTTGAATTTTGCAAAGAAACGGGCGTAGATGGGTTGGATCTTGCAGTTCGTCCGGGGTATCCAATTGAACCTGCTAATGTGCTTTTAGAATTACCCAAGTTTGCTGCAATCATGAAGCAAAACAAATTGGATATTCCCTTGGTTAGTGCACCTACTTCGTTGGTTGATGCTGAAAGTAAGGAAGCGAAGAGCCTTTTTGAAGCTTGCGCACTTGCTGGGGTACCTATGATAAAAATCGGGTATTTCACCTATAAAGGAAACTTTAGTGATGATCTGCAGGCTGCTCGAAAAAAACTTCAGGGCTTCTCCAAACTTGCGCAACAAACTAAGGTAAAAGCTGTTTACCACACCCATTCTGGTACCAACATTGGTAATAACGCGGTCTCACTCAAAGAACTTTTGACCGATTTCGATCCTCATCATGTTGGTGCTTTTGCTGACACCGGGCATTTAGCTGTCAATGGCGGCCCCATAAAGATGGAACTTGAAATCCTGCGCCCATGGCTTTCCATCATTGCAATCA
Source organism: Planctomycetota bacterium (assembly GCA_003671255.1). Lineage (GTDB taxonomy): Bacteria > Planctomycetota > Planctomycetia > Gemmatales > Gemmataceae > UBA969. The sequence goes on from QWPF01000045.1 coordinate 6,861, forward strand.
AAGATATTTTGTGGGAGCAAGCCAAAGGGGATTGGGCTTTCAAGGTTATTCCTGCAGGGTCGGGCATTGTGCGCTGGAATGATGTTTCCAAGGGCATAAAAGATGCGAAATTTCAAGGCACCATTGTTTTGCATGGTGAATATGAAGCTGCAAGCTTACCTAATAGGAAAGATCTTGCAAAGAAAGAGTTGGCGTTTCTTAAGAATCAATTTGCATAAATCCCTTACGAACCAGACTCGCAAAACACTCCTGTTAAATCACCGTTCCATCTGGAATGATGCTGCCTCTTGGAATGCAAATAATCCCATCGCGAATGACAAAGTTGTTGCCCTCATCGTGCTGGATTTTTTTTGCGTTTGTCAATCTTACATTTCTACCTACTCTGCAATCCTTATCTAATATTGCACAATGAATGATAGAGTTATCACCAACATTGAGGTTGGGTATTCCCTTGGCGAGATTATCTGCTCTTTCTTTATCTGTTTCAAAGCGATCTGCGCCAATGATAACGCATTCCTTGAGAGTTACATTTTTGCCTATTCTGCTGCGCACCCCAATAACACAGTTGTCTAGGTTTGAACCTTCTTCGATCACGCATCCATCGCTGACAAGAGTGTTTGAAAGGGTAGTTCCATGAAATCTGGATGCTGGTAGAAATCGCATTCGGGTGTAAATCACGCCATTGGGGCTATGAAAATCGAAGGGTGGGTTTTGAGTTGCAAGCGCAAGATTAGCTTCGTGATAAGCCTTGATGGTTCCTAAATCTTCCCAGTACCCATCAAAAAGAAAAGCCTTAACATTGTAATTTTTGATACTTCTAGGGAAGATTTCCTTCCCAAAATCCGTGGCAAGTGGGCGTGAGTTAAGTAGCTCTAGCAGAGCTTTGCGATTGAATAAATAGATGCCCATGCTGGCAAGGTAGGGGCGGTTTTTTGCGTGGATACCGCTTCTAGATAACCAATCTTGTGATACTGCATAGGGTTCTATTTCCTCGATGGTTTTTGGTTTTTCTATGAAGGCGTGAACTTTTGATGTTTCGTCCACTTGCACAATTCCAAACCCTGATACCTGCTCTTGGGAAACGGGAAGTACAGCAATGGTGACATCGGCTTTTGTTTCCTGATGGAAGTTGTGCAGTTCTCGAAAATCCATCCGGTAAAGTTGGTCCCCAGAAAGTATCATTACTTCCTTTGCCTGATCTTCAACCACATATCGGATTTGCTGCCTGACTGCATCGGCTGTTCCTTGATACCAATTCTGCCCCTCGTTGGTTTGCTGGGCTGCAAGAACTTCTACAAAACCTTTCCCGAATGGATCGAACTTGTAACTGTTTGCAATATGCCTGTGAAGGCTGACACTAAGAAACTGAGTCAAAACATATATACGGTTGAAACCACTGTTGATGCAGTTACTTATTGGAATATCGATCAATCGGTATTTCCCACCAATTGGGACTGCGGGTTTGCTTCTTAGCTGGGTAAGGGGATATAAACGAGTTCCACGGCCACCACCTAAAATCAAACTAATAACATCCTTCATAATTACTTTCCTGCAAAACAAAAGGACCATCTAAATAATAAAACGCATTTTAAAACAATCGGCATAAGAGTAAAATAAATAAACAGTTTAACTGCTTGTTTCCCTGCTTCTACTCCACCATCGGGCTATCTGGACCGCAAGATTTTCGGCGTTTTCTACACAATCATTAATTGAAATTCCCTTGTAAGCGTTGCCTGTTAAATACAATCCCGGATGCTTTGCTAATGACTCCTCGATTTCCTTTACCTTTTCCAGATGATTGACCATGTATTGAGGTATTGCGTTTTTCCAGCGAACCACCTTTAGGAAATAAGGAGGAGCTTGGATTTGCATGGAGGCCTGCAATTCTCGGTAGACGATTTTTGCAATCGAATCATCGTCAAGGTCTACCATTTCAGGCCTGGATGCCCCGCCACACATTGCCCGTAGTAGCACCGCACCTGCGGGTGCCCGACCACGGTAGATCGAGGAACACCATTGAACGCCAAGGATGGCTCGGTTTTCAGAACTCGGGGTTAGATACCCGAACCCTTCAAGTGGAATCGGAACATCGCCGCTGCGAAAACCCATCACTACCACCGCTAAACTGTTGTAGGGTATAGTTGCTATTTTATCTGCAAGCATTGCATCTAGGTTTTTAAGAATTGAGGCTTGGGAAAAAGCTGGGCAGGAAAGGATGGCTAGATCATACGACTCCGATTCACCATTGCTACCTTCAACAGTCCACTTACTGTGCTCTTTGTTATGAATCAAATTAGTTGCTTTGAATTGCCTGATGTTTGATTTACCTAATTTTTCTGCTAGGGCTTCGATGAGTGTTCCCAATCCTTGATTGAAAGACCAGAGTTGACCTGAAGATCGTCCTCCTTCCGGATTACTGATCTGCCTGGCTTTGCGAGCGGCTTTAAGCCCCTTGCTAATACTGCCATGATTCTTTTCCATTGCTGCCAACCTAGGGAAACCAGCTTGAAAACTAACGAGCCTGGCATCGCCTGCAAATATCCCTGTTACAAAAGGGTCAACAAGTTTATCTGCGATTTCGGTGCCTACTCTTCTTTGGGCAAAAGCGTAAATGGATTCATCGGGGAGGTTTTGCTTGTTGCTTTGAAATCGTTCGAAGGCGAGGGCTAATTTTGCACGCCAAGATAGAACATCAGTAGTTAATAGCCCAAGAAAAGATGAGGGAAGCAGTCGAAGTTTTCCCCCTAATAGGAGAAAGCGTTTTTTTGCAGCAGCTTCGTTGGCAGGTGCTAGTTGTTCGCCAAGGCCGAGTTCTTTACTGAGATTGAGAGTCGAGGGGTTACTATCGAGGAACCCATTGGGGCCCGATTCGTAAAGAAATCCTTGATCCTTTCCGGAATCTATTTTTCCCCCAACATTAGTTTCACTTTCTAAAATTTGTACATCAACATCAGCTAAGTACTGCCTTAGCCTGTAGGCTAATGTCAGTCCCGAGATCCCACCACCTATGATTGCTACTCTTGGCATAAGATAAGTTTAATGCACTTTCGATGATTGCTGGAACAAATTTTATTATCGTCTAGAGAAAAGAATATCGTCTTCCCCCGAACTGATTACCGCAGAAAGTATGGGCTCAACAGGTGGCACAATTACTGTATCCCGAATTTCCTCAACAGGCACCAAAATAGCGTCATTTGTATCGTTTTTGGTTTCATGCTCAGTTAGGGGTTTTAAGCCAATAGCGGGTGTTTGTGAAGGCCGGATTTTTGCAGGGCTTGGTTTTCTACTTTGAAATTGCTTTCCCATTTTCATTTCCGCACCAAAGCGTGTCACAATATAGCTTCGACCTCGACTATCCATCTCTAGTTCCAGCAAACCGTTTTTTGCAGCATCTTCCAATAATTCACTGAAGGTCCTATACCCATGGTAGGTTTCATTAAAAGATGGTTTTTTACGCTTCATCGTATCCTTCACCATCGACGACCAGATTATTTCCTTGTTTTCCCTGCGCACTGCAAGCAAAGAATCAAGAAGCAGCTTAAAGGCTTTTCGCTTGCTATCGGGAACGGATGAATCAAATTCTGGCAACCCCACATGCTTGTGCTCTAAATCTTCGTAATAAATGAATTCATCGCAATTGTCGCGTAAGAGTTCGGAAGTTGATTCTTGCATACCTAGTCCGATGACATGCTTGCCTAATTCTTTAAGCTTGGATACAAGAGGCGAAAAATCACTATCCCCAGAGATCACTACAAAAGTGTCGATATGCTCTTTGGAATAAGCCATATCCATGGCATCAACGCAAAGCCTGATATCGGCAGAATTTTTTCCAGTCTGGCTTCTGCGTGGGATTTCAGTCAGTTCGATTGCTGCTTCGTGAAGCATTGCGGTGTAAGCACTGAACCTGTTCCAATCTGCATAAGCCTTTTTGAAAACGATCTTACCTTTTTCAACGAGGCGTTCGAACACCCTGGTGATGTCAAACTTTTCGCGCCTGTTTTGAAATCCTAAAGCTAAGTTTTCGAAATCGACAAAAACCGCAAGAGATCGTTCTCCATCTTGAGCCACAGGTGATCTCCTCAATAAAAGAATGGTAGACAACTTTTTAAAATAGTTGTTCAATAATAATAATAACCAGTAAAGGCCAAGCTATAAAGGGATTATGTAAGAAAGAATGATGAGGGTGCTTCGGAACTAAATGTGAATAATTAGAGTGTTTTAGGGCTTCGGGCGAACCACGCGGGGTTGCCCTTGCTGCGCAATGGGTTCTTGAACTAATTTCCAGCCTTGGGGGGCACGCGGCGGATCAAATTCGCTTCTTTCCAGCTTAACATTCGTTTCCATTTTCGGAATGTCCCAGGTGACTTCGCTGCCATTGGGTTGTTCAAACCATAATTGTCTAGGCATGAAATTGGAACGATTGAAAACAATTCTAGCACGCTGGAAGTCTGCTTTATCTGCAGGGAACCGGGGGCTGATATCCATGTAGATATACCATTGATCTTCTTTGCTAAGGCGTATGTCATATCTGCGAAGGGCTTCTTCAGCTTTCATGCCAAACAATAAAGACATGAAACTATCTTCCGCTACCTGGCCTTGCTTGGGTTTGGGCATTTCGAAAGCGCGTATTTCTTTTGCTTCAAACAAAACCTGATAAAGATAGTTGCCTGTGCAAAGAAACTTTTTATCCAAATCAGCTTTGCCTTCCCTGCGCAATTCCAAACTTGCAAGGTTCACGGTGCTTGTTCCAGAACCAAGCTTCATGTATTTTGCGACACCTATCGAAGCAGAAGTGGTCTCAAAAGTTTTATCTTTTTCAATTAATTTAATGGTTGCAGCAAGAGTTTGAACCTTGAGCATTTCTTGTTCCCAGCGATTGAGGTATTGCTGGAGTTGTGCTGCAGAAGGAACCTGATTCGGGGTTGCAGGCGCATTGGTTTGAGCAAATGAATTACCCAAGCAAAGAAACAAAGCGATTAAAGATATTAACAACCTGGCCATAGAAGGTCTCCTAATCAAGCAGCTTAAAAGTAAAGTCAACACTGCTCATTAGAAGAATTTATAACATGCTTCAAAGCGGGAATAAAAGGCCAGAACATCCAATAATGTACATTTATACACTGATTGGTTGGCTAGCCAAGATTTATGTACACAGTTTTTACTTCCGTATAAAGACTTAAGGCATATTCCCCAAGTTCTCTACCAATGCCGCTCATTTTAAATCCGCCAAACGGGGCAGCAGCATCAAAAACATCGTAGCAATTCACCCAGACCGTGCCCGCCCTTAAGCTATTAGCAAGGCGGTGTGCCTTCGTGATATCTTTGGTCCAAATAGCAGCAGCAAGGCCATAAAAGGTTTTATTGCCGCGCTGAACCACTTCATCGACATCTTTAAACTTAAGAATGTTCATTACGGGGCCAAAGATTTCTTCTTTTGCAATTCGCATGTTGTCTTTGACGCCCGAGAAAATGGTAGGCTGAATAAAATAGCCTTTGCTTCCAACTCTTTTGCCACCACTTAACAAATTAGCACCTTCAGATACGCCTACATCGATATAACCCATAATGCGATCGCATTGTTCTTGGGAGATTTGGGGGCCTTGGGTGGTAGCCATATCGAATGGATCGCCTACGCGTTGTTTTTTAGCCCTCGCAACTAATTTTTCCACAAAAGCATCATGGATATTTTCTTCAACGAAAAGTCTGCTGCCCGCACAACAACATTGCCCCTGATTAAAAAACAAACCAAAGTAGGCGCCTTCAACTGCAGCATCCAAATCAGCATCTGCAAAAACTACATTCGGGCTTTTCCCACCCAATTCAAGGCTGACCCTTTTAAGATTACTCTTGGCTGCAGCCTGCATGACAAGTTGCCCGGTACTGCCTTCGCCTGTGAAAGCGACTTTATCGATATCCATATGCGAGGTGATTGCAGCGCCTGCGGTGGGCCCAAATCCGGGTACAACATTAATAACCCCATCAGGAATATCTGCTTCTTGGGCAAGTTCCGCCATGCGTAAAGCGGTAAGAGGAGTTTGCTCTGCAGGTTTTAAAACAATCGTGCATCCGGTTGCCAGAGCAGGGGCCCATTTCCAAGCAGTCATTAGCAATGGAAAATTCCAAGGAATGATCTGCCCAACAACTCCCACGGGTTCATGTTTCGTATAGCAGAAATATTCACCCTCTACCGGAATCGTTTTTCCGTGAGTCTTATCACACCAACCAGCATAATAACGGTACGCTTTTATACTAAGAGGAAGATCAGCATTAAGGGAATCACGCAGCGGTTTGCCGTTGTCTAGTGATTCGAGTGCAGCCAACTCAGGGAGATTTTTTTCCATAAGGTCTGCGAGTTTGTTGATTCGTCTTCCTCGCTCTGCAGCACTCATTTTTTTCCAAGGTCCAGATTCAAAAGCCTTTCTCGCAGCTTTTACAGCAAGATCGACATCAGCAGAGTCGGCTTCAGCGACTTGGCAGATTTCCTGCCCCGTTGCGGGGTTCAAGGTTGCAAAGGTTTTGCCCGAAATGCTGTTGACCCATTTACCATTGATGAACAATTTCTGATTCGAAACTTTGGGAGCTTTGATGATATTTTTTGGTTTTGAAGCTGTTGACATTGTTTGTGCATCCTTGGGAGAAAGTTGTAACTTGCTGATTTGACACCTTAAGAGAGGTTATGTCAAGAACCGGGTGGTTATTTTCCGTTAAGCCCAGACCTTAAAAACTTTACAAAAGCCGAAACATCGTTGATCTTTCCCTCATCATACCTAGCGACTTCAACGAATCCCTTGGCATCGGGTTTCACCACAACATAAAGGGGAAGTTGCTCGGTGTTGAACTTCAACTTTTGGAAGTCGAGATTTTTATTAGCGTCAGCGCGTTGCTTGGTTGCGCTTCCCTGAAACGAAGATCGTTCCTCAGCAGAGTAAAGTTTATCTGGAACACGATCGGTGTAAAGTTGTACCAGAACAAACTTTTTGAGAAGCTCCCGGACATCCTTCATAGGAAAAACATTGGCCTCATTGATTTTGCAGTTGGTGCAAGTCACGCCGGTAAAATCGATGAAAACCATCTTGTTTTGTTTCTTAGCTTCTTCTAGCCCTCGATCTAAATCTCCGATGAAAGGTAAATCATCGTTTTCCTCGGGAAGCAGGAAGGAATCGACCCAGGCGAAAATCACACCCGATGGGCGTAGGCGAGATCCATCTTCCTTCAACTTTAATAATGCAGGTGTCAAATACAAGCCAAATGCCAGAAATAGGCAACCTAGTACAACCCCGGGGACACTTGTATGATCCGAAGCCGTATCGTGTGGGAGTTGCAAAAATCCTAAAAGGTAAAGCCCACAGCACAATGCAAGGACAATGGTGGCTGCCATCGAAAAATCGTATGTGAATAGAAGAGGTTCGGGAAATAAAACAAGTTCTCCCGCTCTGAAAAATTTGATAGCAGCGGCTAATTCTAGAAAGCCCATCACTACCTTGACGCTATTAAGCCAGTTACCACTCTTGGGAAGCTTCTTCAGCAATCCAGGAAACAAAGCGAGCAGGAAAAATGGTGATGCAAAAGTTACAGAAAAAGCGAACCCGCCAAGTAGGCGATGCAGGAAAGTAAGATTGGATCCAGAAGCTGTGCCACCAAAACCACCCAAAAAAGGTGCAACACAGGCAAAGCTTACGATGGTGAAGGTCAGTGCCATGAAGATGGTTCCAACCATCCCGCCTTGCCCCTCTTTGGAACTGGTAAAGTTCGCCAAACCGCTGGGGAGTTCGATTTCATACATACCAAGCAGGCTTAAAGAAAAGAAAACAAAAAGCCCACCCAAGCCAAAGTTCATTGCAGGGTGAACGCTAAGCAATCGAAAGAAAGAAAGAAGTGCCACCGCAGCTATGGTAAGCACAATAACAATAGTAAGGCTGTAAACTACCGCCATTAAGACAGGTCTGTGATTGGTTTTTTCTGATTGCTTGAGGAAATAGCTAACCGTGATGGGAATCATGGGAAAAACGCAGGGAGTAACAAGAGAGATGGCGCCCCAGAACATACCTTGAAGGGCAAAAGCCCATAAACCGTCAGTTCCGGTTGTTGTGTTTTGCGACTTGGATTGCTGATTGCTTGCGTTGGGTTTGCTGGTTTTTGAATCAGAGACAATCTTAGGCGCCTCTTCTTTGATAGCTAATTTTTGTTTAAGTTCTTCCGAAGTTTCGAGTGGGTCTGCTTTTGATACAGAAATAGGAAGGGTGAATAAGTGTTCGCCCCAAACACATTTTGAATCGCATACTTGCAGCTTGACTGAAAAGCTGAGTTCATGTTTCCCGATCTTGGCATCGGGTTGAATGTAGATTTCCTGAGTCCAAGAGAAAGGCTTTTCAAATTCAAGGAAGTAGCCAAGCACTCCTTCTTCTTTCCATTCGGGTTCAGATTCTTTTATGGGATGGATCGGGGTGAATACCGGATTGTTTTTGAAGGAGAGTTTTGAAAGTCCGATCTCATCCTGGCTTTCAGTTCTTTGAGTGATGGGGTAGGTGTGAAATCCTGGTTTTGGGATTCCTTGGATACGCAGAAGAAGAACTTCGCCCCTGCGGACGGAAAGTTCCTTTGGCTCTTCGAAATTAGAATCAGAAAAAGGATCGACTGCGCCTAAGCTTACAGAAAAATCGATTCGAGAGGCGGTTGCGGGTGGCCCAATCTTCTCGGTTGTTTGCCCCACGACATAAAAAACCGGGCTCAAAGTGAGTGCTGCAATTACAAAGAATGATCTCAATTGCATCATATAAAATCGTTTTGATTGGGTAATGATTGTAAAACTTTTGGCTAAAGCTGTTGTACTTGATTACCTTGGTACGATATCGACGCCGGTAATTTTAAGAGTACTGACAGCTTTTGTTTTAAGATCCACCACTTGAATGCGGTGGGCGTTGGTATCTGCAATATAGATCATCCCCTTGGAGATATTAATGCCCGCAGGTTCATTGAACATTGGGCCACCCATCCAACCGGTTTTGGTGCTGGAAAGATAATTTTTGCATTCTCGGGTTTTAGGATCAAGCGTCTTGATTTTGCTGTTGTAGGTGTCTGCAATATAAATCAGGCCTTCATGCCATGCGACGCCCAAAGCATGCTGGATTCGCACTTCATCGCCAACTCCGTCAATGTCACCGAAATCAAAAAGACCAAGCCCAACAATGGTTTTAACATTACCTTTACCATCGAGGGGAAGCGAGCGAATGGCACTGATTTCACTATCTGCAACAAAGAGGTTTGTGCCATCGGTGGTTAACCCGCTGGGTTGTGCAAAACTCGAAGAAGCTAGCGGGTTATCTTTAAGAGTTTCTCTACCATTGCCTGCGTAAGGGAGAAGCTTTTTGAATTTCAAATCGAGTGTCCAGATTTGATGGTGCCCAGCCAAAGCGATGAAAAGAGTATCGCCTTTAAGGTTACGGAGTAAATCCCAGGGGCTGTTAAGTCCGACTAAAGTAGCTACACCGCCAGCATCACGGTCATGGCCTTGCTTGCCTGTTCCAGCAGCGGTGGAAACCGTTTGTTTTTTCAGATCAATTTTTCTGACAAGGTGATTCTTTCTATCTGCGAGATAAAGATCATCTCCCACAAGGGCCATCCCTTGAGGATCATCAAACATGGCCTCAGAATAGGAACCATTTTTGAATCCAGATTTGCCACCTTGGCCAATTGTTGCAAGTGCCTTGCCCTCAAGATCAGTGATGATGACTCTGTGATTAGTGCTGTCAGCAATAAAAATGCGTTTAGATTCTGCATCTGCCAAGACTTTTCCGGGGAAGTAAAGTGGTGAAGTGGCTTTTTCAACAGATTGGCCAAAGTCGATTGGTTTTTCATTTAGGGTTTTGTTTTCTCTGCCTGACTTTACAAGCTTGGCAATTGCCAAGTCGACTGCATCGTGCAAGCCTTCGCCTGAACCTTTTGCGACAAAGTTCCCCTCGGAATCTAATAGGACCAGAGTGGGCCAGGAATTCACACCATAATTCCGCCAGATTTTCATGTTGGCATCATTAACTACGGGGTGTTTGATTTCGTAGCGGGCAATTGCCTTGCGGATGCTTTCTGTTTCTTTTTCGTTTTCAAACTTGGCAGAGTGAACGCCAATGACCACAAGTTCGTTTGCATATTTTTTCTCGAGCTTTGCAAGGTCGGGCAATGTGTGAATGCAGTTGATGCAACAAAGTGTCCAGAAGTCTAAAAGCACAATTTTGCCTTTAAGATCTTTGATGCTGATGGGTTTTGCAGTGTTAAGCCAGGCAACGCCACCTTCAAATTCAGGGGCAGCAACTTTTTCAGATTTCGCTTTCTCTTTATCCTGAGCGGTTGCTTTTTCAGGAGGAACCTGAGCCAATACTTGAGTATTTCCTGGAATGTAAAAATATGTTCCAAGCAATGCCAAACCGACCAGGGTTGCAACGGGTACCAAATAGGCAAACCATTTGCGGGGAGACTTTTTAGGAGTTAAGTCGAGGCTTGATGTTTCAGCTGGAATAGGTTCAGAATTCATGATCGTCCTTCATACTTTTGAAAACAGGTTTAACAATTAGCAGGTTTAAACAATAGTCTGTACTTTCTAACTGTATTTTTAACAGGCGGGATCCAATACTGGAACTCTTTTTTTGTATTTCTTTTGTCATCATGCACATAAAATCTGTTTTTGCCAAGAGATTATTTGCAACAATTTTAATTCTCTAAATAAATATTTCAGCCTAAAGATAAGTGGTTCAAACTCCTCCTCGTAAATTCCAAAACTTCTTTGTTGATTTCTACATTGGAAAGGATAAACATCTTTAAGTCTATGATGCCTATGTATGTGGCTTACACTTGCATTTCATCCCGATAAGGTTTTTGTTTTTATCAAGGAAGTTTACTTTGGAGGCGAGGAACTAAACATGGCTGTTTTACCTGACTGGATGATCAAGGAAAATATTAAGATCGTGCCTTTTGAAGAATGTTCAGGCCGCAAAGGTTTGATTTCTTACGGTGTGACCAGTTATGGTTACGATGTGCGAGTTGATAGGCATTTCAAGGTTTTTACCAACGCTCGTTGCACCGTGGTTGACCCGAAGAATTTCGACCCCGCATCGTTTGTCGATATCGAAGCCGATTACTGCCTTATTCCCCCCAATAGCTTTGCCCTTGCAGAAACTGTCGAATACCTTGAAATTCCAAGGGATATTATCGCTGTTTGTGTTGGGAAAAGCACTTATGCCCGCTGTGGTATCATTGTGAATGTAACCCCTTTAGAGCCCGAATGGCGCGGCAGGGTTACCATCGAAATTAGCAATACCACCCCATTACCTGCTAAAATATATGCAAACGAGGGCATTGCCCAGATTTTGTTTTTCAAAGGTAGTGCGGTGTGTAAGACGAGTTACGCCGACAAAAAAGGAAAGTATCAAGATCAGAAAGGTCTGACGCTTCCATTTGTTCTTGGGTCGCAACCCCCACAATAATTATTTGTTTTTGTTCGCAACTCTTGCAAATATAATGGCTTTGGAACAATCGGTTTTTTTATTTAATTTTATTGTGTACATTTGATGAATGGTCATTAGGATACACACCTCGGTTCTAGTAAGTAGCAGGTTCAACCC
>QWPF01000046.1 GCA_003671255.1 Planctomycetota bacterium
CATTACAGCAAAAACAAAAAATCTAGTTGGCATTTATCGGCCCATGACTGCAAATATGATCAAATCATTTTAGGATAAAGTTTAGTAATCCCCAGCGACTTCACCACCTTGACGGGTGCCAAGTTTTACCCAAGTTTGCCCATTGATTGAATCGGTGATAAATCTTACAGAACCATCGCCGAACAGAAAGTTAACGCCCCCAGAATGCTTGCTGGTGATACTTTCTGGATGAAAAAAACCATCAGGCTCGGGTATATTGGGTTTGGCTGGACTGCTAGGGTCACCTGTCCATCCAAGAATATAAAGAGCCGGGGTTTCGCCATCGAGATCACCACCTGGAAGCGCTCCAACCCAAGTGCATACTCCCGGAAGTGTGCCCACAGCTTGTTTAGCAGATTTTGAACTTCGTTCACCCACAAAAAGGGTGTTGCTCAAACCATCGGTAACTTCAGCAATAGAAACGCCTCTGCCACGAAGCAACATTCCCAAGCCCAAAGCAGAATCAAAGTCTGCTAATTCTCCTTGCCCATTGATGCCTGCGTAAGAGCTTTTAGCGAGTTCGAAATTTCCGCCCGTGCCCGAAATGGTAAAGGTGTTTAAGCCAGTGTCATCGGAAGGGCAAAGAAAACCTTTGATGACTGTTTTGCGAAAAGCAATAGCAGCAGCAGAGGTGTTATTCATTGCAATGGAGTTAATATTAATCGATTTATAAAGGGATTCTTGCTCAAGGTAGGGAAGAATCAGTGCGCCCCAGCCCCAGCCTATAATAGGATCTGGATTTGTTGTAGCTGTAGCATTTACCGGGTTAGTGGTCATATTGTCGAGGTAACCTGCGGGAAACCTATTGTAGGTGCTTTCGTAATTCATCATTGCTAGGCCAATTTGCTTAAGATTATTGGTGCATTGAAGCCTAGCAGCGGCATCTCGCACTTTCTGTACCGCAGGCAAAAGCAAGCCTATCAACACCCCTATGATGGCAATCACCACCAAGAGTTCGATCAGAGTAAAGCCATTTTTCTGGGATTTATAGGTCATTGTTCACCTCAAAATTGATGTTACAACAAAGTAAAACAAACTTATACCCCAATTGTATAACAGAATATTACCGTGTCAACATGGTTATACTTTATTTGTTCGTTTTTTTGGGGTGGTAGGTTTCCTTGCTGTTATTTGCCCCAAGGTTTTGCTTTCTAAAGCGAACGGCTTTCCTGTTCGCCGTTGACACGAACTTTCAAAAACGAATATAAATTTATATTCTCAAACAAATTGCGTGGAGATTTAGCATTCTCCCTGCCTTTTATTTTGAGATGCATGGATGCGATTTTACTTGTTGGGATAAAGGATGTGTCCCTTGGTATGCGGCATTGTGAGTTCCGTTCCGATAAACGATCCCCGGCAAAACCTTGATTGGTCTGTCTGGCATGCAGGTATTGCATCTGGCAAATCGAGTTCCATCAATTCTCACTTATTAAGAATGGTTCTTTGGTTGGCGAGCCTTCCCTATGGTGCGGGTGTTTGGTTGCGCAATCTGTCCTTCACAATTAAATTATTTAAGATAAGAAAAGTAGCTGTTCCAGTGGTGTGTATAGGCAACCTGACAGCAGGGGGTACAGGAAAAACCCCGTGTGTTGAATGGCTGTGCAGGGTTCTTTGCTCGTTGGAATTGCGGGTTGCGATTTTAAGCCGTGGCTATGGTGGTGCGGGTGGTGCCAATGATGAAGCCATGGTGCTTGAAGATCGATTACCCGATGTGCCACACCTTCAGGGCCCTGATAGATATCTGATAGCTCAATCAGCTATTGAAGAGTTGGAAAGCGAAGTGCTGGTTTTGGATGATGGGTTTCAGCATCGCCAGTTTGCCAGGGATTTGGATATTGTGTTGGTGGATGCGACGAACCCGTGGGGTCATGGATATTTGCTGCCTCGTGGGACATTGCGGGAACCTAGGTCGGGATTAAAAAGAGCAGGGGCAGTTGTGATAACCCGTGCCGATCAGGTGGCGGAAGAAAAGCTAACAAGCCTTCGAAATGAGATTACTAAAATAGCTCCGGGTTTAGTGCTGTGCGAAGCCATTCATCAGCCTGTGGAGATGATTTGTTGGGAAAGTGAATCGATGGAGTTGGAAGAGATCAAGGGTAGGAAAGTGCTTGCGTTTTGTGGCATAGGAAACCCTGGATCATTTATCAAAACATTGGAAAACCTAGGTGCAAGTGTCGTGGGTAGCAGGGTTTTTCCGGATCATCATGCGTATGCAAGAAAAGATATACAGGAATTGATTGAGTGGGTTGGCCAGTTTACTGATGGGGATACACTTTTGGTTACAACGCATAAGGATTTGGTGAAAATTCGCACTTCATCCCTGGGTGGGAATAGGCTTTATGCGCTTCGGGTTGAAATGCGATTTTTGTCTGGTGCGGAGCAGCTTCAAGCATTGGTGCGATCTAAAACTCTTTTAGTTTAGTCAGAGTGCTTTTTTACATGGAGGATTTTATAGTGACTTATACCGGAATCAAAAATATGAACAAACCTTTCGATCTTCAGGGTTTGAAAACCTACGATTTGGCATCTAGACCTTCCAAGGTCTTCAAGGAAGATTTGGGCAAGCCATTGAATGAGCACGCTTCGGTTGCTGATTTGATCGATTCGCTACCCAATCAACTTGCTGGCAAAAGCATTCGCAGGGTGAGAGATCATCTGGTAAGGGCCGGATCTAATGGTAATACCGTGGTGGCAGCCATCGGTGGGCATGTGATTAAAACCGGCTGCGCACCTTATCTGATTGATTGGATTCAGAAGGGGATAATCAAGGCGATTGCAATGAATGGGTCTGCTGCGATCCATGATGTGGAATTGGCCTTGGAAGGAAAAACGAGTGAAGATGTTGGCTCTATGTTGAACGATGGGAAGTTTGGCATGGCGCGTGAAACCGCAGATTTCTTTGCACTCGCAACCCGCAGGGGGGCAGATGAAGGCATTGGCCTTGGCGCTGCTGTTGGGGCATTGCTTGAAGAAAAAATGTGTAAGGCTCCTGAAGTCAGCCTTTTGCTTGCAGCCCGCAAAGCTAACATTCCTTGTACTGTTCATGTCGCTGTGGGCACTGATATAGTGCATATGCATCCGCATGTAAGTGGTGCTGCTATTGGTGAATCAAGTCATTTAGATTTTCGCATTCTATGCTCTGTGGTAAGCACCATGGCTAATGGTGTTTGGTTGAATCTGGGCAGTGCGGTGATCATGCCTGAAGTTCTTTTAAAGGCAGTCAGTGTTGTCAGGAATTTCAACTACGATTTGGATGGGCTTGTTTGTGTGAATATGGACAAGGAATCGCGTTACCGCAGTACGGTGAATGTACTTAACCGGCCTTCTTCCGAGGGCATTGAGATTACCGGGCATCATGAAATCATGTTGCCTTTGTTGCATGCATCTGTGGCAGCGGCATGGGCTGCAAGGCCGAAGTTTAATGAAGCGAAAGCAGCCTAATTCTTAGGGGAAGTCATGTCAAACGAAATGAAGCCTAGGCTAGTTACGCCTGAAGTTTTAATGCAGCAGGGAACCGACCTTGTTGATCTTGTGCACAAACTTGGGCAGCCAAAGATTCTTGTGCTGGGTGATCTGATGCTAGATCGGTATGTCTGGGGTGATGCAGAGCGCATCAGCCAGGAGGCGCCTGTGATTCTGCTTAGGGCAGAGCGCAGGGAAGAGCGCCTAGGCGGGGCTAGCAGTGTTGCAACCATGCTCAAGGCGATTGGCGCAAAAGTGCAAATTGCTGGTGTTGTGGGCAAGGATTCCAATGGCGAGCAATTGCGCAGCATGTTGATAGAGCAGGGGATTGATCCTGAAACGGTGTTGGTGGATTCCGAACGGCCCACTACGGTTAAAGAACGCTACATAGGCAAGGCTCAGCACAGACATCCACAGCAGATCATTCGGGTTGATTACGAGGTGCGTAATCATCTTTCAAAACATTTGGAAACCCGACTTGCTGAATTGATCAAACGCAACATCAATGATTTTGATCTTGTTCTGGTTAGCGATTACGACAAGGGCGTTTGTACTCCGGGTTTGCTTGCAAGTGTGATTTCCGATTGCAAAGCCATAGGTAAGAAGGTGGTTGTAGACCCAATTAGAGGTGGTGATTATCGTAAATACCATGGCGTTTCAACCATGACTCCCAACAGGCTTGAAGCTGGCCTTGCTACAGGCAGGGTGATCGAAACTAACGAAGATGGCTTGGCTGCTGCTGCTTTATTGCGCGAGCGATTAGATATGGAGGCTGCCATTATTACTCTGGATAAAGAGGGCATGGCACTTTCCCATCAAGATGGGCGTTCTGATATTTTTCCTACGAGAGTCAGGCAGGTTTACGATATCACTGGGGCAGGGGACATGGTGCTTGCGGTGTTGGGCATGGCGCTTGCTGCAGGCGCTGATTACCCTGAAGCCATCAAGCTTGCAAATATTGCAGGTGGATTGGAAGTAGAAAAGATTGGTGTGGTTCCTGTTACCAAGGCTGAAATGATTGAAGATATCTGCAAATCTTCGCTTGCTAGTAAGGGAGAGAACCTATCAGGTATTGAAAAAATGCTGGGTCGTGATTCGCTTCTTCGCGAGCTTGAACAGTACAGGAAGCTGGGTAAAAAAATCGTCTTTACCAATGGTTGCTTTGATGTGCTTCATGCGGGGCATGTTCAATATTTGCGCGAAGCCAGGGCGCAGGGCGATATTCTTATCGTTGGGTTGAACAGTGATTCTAGCGTGCAAATGTTGAAAGGCCCAACCAGGCCCGTTAATAAGATTGATGCTCGCTCGGTGGTTATTTCAGGACTTGAGTGTGTTAATTTTCTCGCAATATTTGAAGAAAAAACACCCATCGATTTAATTCGCTTCCTTAAGCCAGATGTTTTGGTCAAGGGTGCTGATTACCACAAAGATGAAGTGGTAGGCGGGCAATTTGTTGAAAGTTATGGCGGCAGGGTTCACCTTGCTTCTCTTAGAAAAGGTTTTTCTACTACCGGTATTTTAGAGCGTCTGGGCGCTGCTTAATTTTCTTGAAAGGTTCAATGAATCTATGAATGTTGCGATTTTTCTTCCAGGATGGATTGGTGATGCGGTGATGGCTACTCCTGCCATCAGGGCGCTCAAACTCCATTTCCCCTCGGGAAAATTCGTCTGCGTTTCCAAAGCTTATGTTGCTCCCATTCTTGCAGGTAATCCTTGGTTTGATGAGATGATCCTTACGGGCGGAAAAAAAGGACTCTCCTTATTTGATGCTGCATCAGAACTGAAAAAACAAAAGATTGATGTTGCTGTCTTGTTTCCCAACTCATTTAGAGCTGGCTTGCTTGCTTGGATGGGTGGTTGCAAGCGATCCATTGGATTCAACCGCTATTTCAGAAAATGGTTGTTAACCGATTCCCTTGAATCTCCATGCGATGCAAAAGGCGAGTTCATTCCTTCGCCCGTGATTGATTCTTATAACCAGTTAGCCATGGTTGCAGGGGCACCCAATCCTGGGTATGAGATGCAGCTTTTTACTTCTACCGTTGAAGAAGAAATGGCTGAGCAAGTCTGGCGATTTGCATCTTTCAAAGATAAGCCTGAAGTCATTTGTTTGAATCCGGGTGCTGCTTTTGGTGCTTCGAAGCTATGGCCTGCGGAGCATTTTGCTACGCTTGCACGCGAACTTATCAGGCTTCGGGGCGCTGGTATTCTTGTGATGTGCGGACCCAAGGAAAGCGAACTTGCACTTCGCATTACTTCGCTTATTGGCCATCCTTCTGCTCGATGCTTGGCAGAACCTGGCATGCCCGATCTTTCACTTGGTTTAAGCAAGGCTTGCATTAAGAAATGTCAACTGCTGGTGACAACGGATAGCGGGCCTAGGCATTTTGCGGCGGCGTTTAACAAGCCTGTGGTTTCGTTGTTTGGCCCCACTCATATTGAGTGGACTGATACTTATCATAAGAAGGAAATCAACCTGCAGAAGAAGTTGCCTTGCGGGCCCTGTCAGAAAAGGGTTTGCCCGCTGGAGCATCAGTGTATGAAGGAATTGATGCCTTTGGATGTGTTGAGTGCGGGTGTTAGTTTGTTGGATAGGCAGTTAGAATCTGCAAGGTTTTTAAGGTCGGTGGGATAATACTTGGAGTGAGTGTTTTGATTTCAAGGATGTTAAGAATAATGGGTGTGCTTTTTCTTCCTGTTGCAGGTTTGCTAGGGAAGATATCTGGCATATTTGTACCTGCGAAGAATAGTTTTCTAGTGATTCGCCCCAGCAAAAGAGCTGTGTTATTTTCACAGGGAATTGAGAAGGCGGAAGATGTTTTCAACTTGGAAGGAATCAGGGTTACGGGGCATGGTTGGAAAACAGGCAGGCATGTATCAAGCGTAACTTTGGGAAGTGGAAAATCTGAGGTCAGGGCATTTTTGAAAAAAGAACACAACCGGGGTTGGGTTAAATCATTATTTGGGCAATCAGCGGGAGTGTTGCACGAGGCACGCATTCTTAAAGCGCTCGAGCACGAGGGCATTCCCGCTCCATCATGGATTGCTGTGGGCAAAACCTCTTTGGGGCATTCCTTTCTTTTGGTTGAGGAAATTCCCGAGACTGTAAATCTTAAAACTTATTTTGCTGAGCAGCGAAGCCGTAGCCAGCGAAAAGAAGTTTTGCGCAGACTTGCTTGGATTCTTGCACGCATGCACACTCTTGGTTTTTCCCATGTTGATTTGTATTCGAAGCATGTTTTGGTCAATCCTGAAACCAGGATGGTCTATCTGCTCGATTGGCAGAGATCATTCAGGATGCGGGATCTTTCGTGGAATATAAGATCGGGCAATCTTGCGCGGCTTCATGCCACCTTGGAAGAAAGTATTCTTCGCCCCAGAGAAAAACTTGCCCTCCTGACTTCTTACCTAGAAGCTACCGCTCATTTTTCGCATAGTAACTCCAACATTCCGCAATTTCATCTGCTAGCACTTGATATTGATCGCGAAGCCATCAGGCTTTTAAACTACAGGCATGTTCGCGAAAAACGCAACACCCAGGTTACTCTGCAGCCACAAAACTGGATTTTCATCGAAAAACAAAATCTTTTTGTCACTTCCATTTGCTCTGAAGATGAAAAACTCCACCTTGATCAATTGCTATTGGACGCTAAAAATCTCCATGTAAGTGGAAAGGTCGTACTGCGAAAATCCATCCCAGGCAATGACTCTGAGCTTCGCCTTCAATACCGCAATATATCATGGTTTGAGTCTCTGCTTTTTTCCTATTTCAAATCGCGTAAAGCCAAGGCCCCTGAATATTCACACGCTGCAATTCTTTACAAGATTCAAAGGCATGGTGTTTCAACCGGGAAAATCCTTGCTCTTGGTATTCGCAAAAAAAATCGGTTTTCGCAAGAATCGTTTCTACTTACGAGAGAGCCTGCACAAACCGTAGCACTTGATGAATGGTTTAAACAAAGATCAAATACTGAAATCAAAGATAGGCAGCAGGTGGTTTTTGAAGCGGTGGGAAGGTTGCTTGCCAAGGTTCATTCCTCGGGTTGCTATCTTAAGGGTAAGAAGACTTTGTTTTTAAGGGTGGCTGAATCTTCAATTCCACAGGTTTATCTTGATGCTGCCAACTGCCTTGAAGAAGCTCCTAAGGCAAATCCAAAATGGGCCAGTATCGATATGGCAAAAATGAAGCAAGTGCTTCGCTCCATGGGTGCAGAGCAGCAAGGGATCGTATGCTTTCGTAAAGCTTATTCCGATGAAATCAGCCATGATCCTCAGATTAAAAGTTCCAACCAGAGTGCAACGGGAGTGCTTGCAATGGATGTAATCTCGGGCGGCACGAAGTTGGCTACCATTCGCAAAACGGATTCTATTATCAATGAAATAGATATTAGTGAAATACAGAATGGCGTGTTAATTCAAGTTCAAAAAGATGGCAGCTATGTGAAGTTTTATTCCAATCCGGAATGGATTGCCCACTATGGTGAGGATTGGACCACCCGGGTGATGGATATTGGGGTCACGGATAGGTTTCATTCGAAGCAGGGTCGTTCGGTGGGCCGGATTATTCTTCCGGGTAAAGATGGGAAACCCGAACTGTGTTTCTATTTGAAAAGGCATTACAAGCTTTCGTTTTGGGAAGGCTTGATGGGTTGGTTGTTTCCTAAAAAAGCATGGTCTCCTGCGCTGCAAGAGTTCCATCATCTTGCAACAGCGAGACAATTGGGTTTACAGGTGCCTGATACCGTTGCAGCGGTTGAGTTCATTGGGCCGGGCACAAGGCTTAGAAGTGCACTCGCAGTTCGTGAATTGGATAATATGATCCCGCTTCATGAAGCCATTCCTTTGGCATCTGTCAGGCAGACACCCCAAGCATTTCGCAGGTGGAAAAAATCACTTGTTAGTGAAATGGCACGCATGTCAAGAATCCTGCATGATCGCAATTGGTTTCATAAGGATCTTTATTTGTGTCATTTTTACATTGATAAGAATGATACTTTTAGGACTCCTAATTGGAGAGATAAGGTGGTGCTGATTGATCTACATAGGCTTTCAAGCCATACCTGGACTTCCCAGATTTGGAAAATCAAAGACCTTGCCCAGCTTATTTATTCTTCTGAAATCGAAGGTGTTGATGATCGGGATAGGTTGGAGTTTTGGCGCTGCTATAGAGATTTAGGCCCTAAATCTAGCTTGGATCGGATATTGCTTTATGTCATCAAGTTAAAGTGGGGGCGTTATAAACGCCATAACTTAAAAAAGAAAGCGGCTTAGGTCTTTGAAAATGAAGCTTAAGTTTATTGCCTTGATTGGTCGAAAACAAATGTGTGTATTGATTGTTTTGATTTGTAATTAGAATTGGAGTGGTTCAGGTAAGATGGATATAGCTTTTTGCTATGAAAGTGTTCTTCCCAAGCGTGGTGGGTGTGAAACCTACATCGCTTCATTAGTTCGCAGGCTTGCTGTGGATGGGCATCAGATCCATCTTTATGCAAGTCGATGGGATGCTTCTGCATTGCCTGCGTCCGTGATTTTTCATCAGGTTGATCTTCCTTGGTCTCCAAGATTCATGCGCCCTTGGTCGTTTGGTTCTGCTTGTTTAAAAGCACTTAAGGGGCAGGATCATGATGTGAGCGTTGGGTTTGATAAAACCTGGGGCCTGGATGTTCTATACCCTCAAGGCGGTTTGTTTGCAGCTACCGCAGAGCACAACCTTTTAAAATACAAGAATCCCACGATTCGCAAGGTCGTTAAATTCCTCAAAACATTTGATCTCTCCCATCAATCTTTTCTGATGCTTGAACGATTGCAATACCTCGGAATGAAAAAATCGATCGTGATTGGTATTAGTGAAATGGTGCGTGATCACTTCCAAAAATATTATCAGATTTCTGCAAACGATCTTCGTTTGGTTCGCATTGCAATGGATCCCAACCGCTTTCAGGAAACCGACAGGCTCAAGCGCAGAATCGAATGGCGTCAGCAGTGGAATATCGATCCATCTGATTGCATGGCATTGTTTGTTGGAATGAATTATCGGCTTAAAGGTTTGGAGCCTTTGCTACATGCGATGAAGCTTTTGCCTGAAAAGAGCCCGATCAAGCTTATGATCGTGGGCAACAAGCATACGGGCGGTTTTGAAAAGCTTGCAGATAAACTTGGTGTTGCTGATAAAGTTCGCTTTGTTGGGTTTTGTGATGACATGCGCAATTGTTACTTTGCCTCTGATTTCCTCGTTCATCCAACCTTTTATGATCCTTGCTCTAATGTTGTTCCTGAAGCCATGGGTTGTGGCTTGCCTGTGGTAACAACCCGATACAACGGTGCATCAGAATTCATCACGCAAAACAAAGAAGGCATCGTGATTGATGATCCGCACGATCACGAAAAGCTGGCTTATAGCATGACGCAGTATGTTGATAGCCAAACCAGAATAGCAGCAGGTCAAGCCGCAAGGAAGACTGCAAGCTTGTGGACTTTCGAGCATCATTACAAACAGATGCTAGCTGTATTCATCGAGGTTGCAGCCAGAAAAGCCCACGAAAGAGAAGTTCAATCCTCTTCTTCTGCAAGCACCTGAATACAATCACATTGATTGGTTAAGCCTGCCCACAAACTTATTACGCTGCTGCTCAATTTTTTACTTCCCAACCATCGCTTAAAACTAAAGCCCTTTGCTTTTAAAGCGTTTAATGATGATTCTCGAAGCCAGCTTGAATGCCTGATATGCTTCATTTTCAACACCTTTAACCCTGCTTTTCGAAGCATATTTTCCAAGCTCTGCGGATTAAAAAATAGCAGATGCCTCGGGAAATCTATTCCCAGCCAGTCTTCTTTAAACCAGCGATAAGGTAGACTTTCAATGTTTGGTACCGAGATGGAGATTTTACCTTTTGTAGCCAGATGATTTCTTGCCTCGTTCAAGGTTTCAAGCGGATTGTGCAGATGTTCCAATACCTGCCTTAGGGTGATGCAATCGAATTTGATTGTTGTTACTTCCGGGTGTTTAAAATCCCCATGAAGCGCTTTTATTCCTGCTGCATTTGCAACTGCTATGGCGTTTGCTGAAGCATCCAACCCTGTTACTTCCCACCCCAATGCTTTCATTTTTAGTAGAAATGCACCATTACCGCACCCGTAGTCAAGCAGTTTTGCATTAATCTCTGGCGGGGGCGAGGAGAATTCTTTGCTACTTTTTTTGTGGTGTTTGATTTTATTGGTTTGATGCGGTGCATAATCATCGGAGTAAAATTGTCCGATGATGTTGCGATTAGGCCTTGGAGAAAGAAAGACGAGTTGGCAATCCGGGCAGCGGATTAATTGAGCGTGGCTATGCTCGAATTCTGCATTGGGTTTGAGGTTTAGAAAAACAAAACCCCGGTTGCATTGGCAACCAGGGCAATCTGTTTTCTCCCAGTCAGCAGTAAGATCGAGGCTCATTTACCTTCGGTATACCTGCTTAAGTATTCACCGGTGCGAGTATCAATTGCGATAAATTCGCCTATGCCGATGAACGGGGGAACAGTGATTTTAAGGCCGGTTTCGAGGATTGCTGGCTTGAATTGAGCCGCAGCAGTTGCGCCTTTTAATGCTGGGTCCGTTTCGACCACTTTAAGATGCACGGTTGGAGGTAATTCGAGCGAAATGGGCTTTGCTTCGAAAAAAGTTACATGCACAATATCGTTTTCTTTAAGATAAAAAATCTGGTCGCCCACCCAGTCTTTATGCAGTGGGGTTTGCTCGAAAGATTCTTGATCCATGAAGATGAAATCATCGCCATCGCGGTATAAATACTGTGCTTCCCTTTTATCAAGATATGCTTGTTCAACTTTGTCTTGGGGGCGAACCCTACTTTGCAAAGTAGTTCCATTGCTGATGTTCTTAAGCTTCAAGCTAAGAATAGAACGCAAGTTACCAGGGGTATTAAGATCGCGATCAATCACTTGGAAGAGTTGACCACCTTCGCCTACGATAACCATGCCTTTTCGAACCTGACTATAATCAATGGATGACACATGAACCTCCAAACAAATAAAACATAAAAGGAAAAGTTATTAGAGTTAACTTACCATCAAATGAGGGTAACGAGAAGGGGTAAGAGTAGATAATCATGTTTAAAATCTATTTTTGTGCCTGTATGTCCGACAGGGAGAAAAGGATTTTTTGATCTGTTGTGGCGGTATCGGGCAAGATGGAAGCTGAGAACTTTTTGGTTATGGGGGGTGCAAACTCCATGCGTGTGATCTCCCAAGTTTCTGCATCGATCTCTTTTTCGGAAACCTGCCAGTTGGGAATCCAGATCTTAAAATCATGCTTGCCAGGTGGAAGATTTGCAATTTCAAAGGATCCATCTTTGTCGCATCGGGCAGCATAGGAGTGTGTTAACACGAAAAGGTGAGATCGCATCCAAAATTGCCCAGTACCGGTGGTTAAAGTAACAAGGCCTGGTTTTGTGAATACCCGATGAACCGGTTTGTTTTTGTTAGATAAGGGAATGCTGAAAAAGGCATCACCCCGGGCCCTGATCGAATAGAAGAAATCCTGCTTGTTCACAAAATCAACCCCATCCCCAAGCAGCACAAAACCAACGGGTGATGATGTGCCATCCTGGTTGATTTGCATTTTGAAGTGGTTGGTTTCCACCTCTATTGGTGCGAAGCTGACTTTGTTAAGGTCGTTTGTTTCGGGAATATCCAAGAAGATGACAGCGTGCTCAATGCCCTTGTTGCTGGAATTTATTTTGGGTGCGTTAGGGTTGGCCCATGCAAGCCTTGGTTTGCTGGCATGTTCGCTTAAAGGGCTTATTGGCCCGTTAAAGCCCTCGATAATTGGGTTTGGCCCAGACCAGAAAACCTGGCCTTTAAGGCTTCCTTTGTTTAGTTCTTCCTTGGGTTTCAAGGAAGATGAGGATATGGTAGTTTGAGTGGTACTAGAAGGCTTGCTTTTTTCGTTGCAACCTATGCATGAAACAAATAGGCATAGAACCGCGGTCTGGATTAGCGATGCACAGGCACTATTGTTTTGTGCTTTAGTTCGGTTCTTTTTTTCTTTGGAGTATGCCATGCCTGCCACCATTGCCAAGGGGTATCGGGTTCATCTCGTATCAGAATCGCCTACGGTGCCCTGTTCTTGTGGGGAAAGCACCCGGGTTTTAACCCGCCCCGATGGTTTAGCTTGTAACTTCCATGTCACTTTTATTCAAGATTCAGTCAAGCATTACCACAAGGAATGTACTGAGGTTTACTATATTTTAGAGGGAAAGGGCAAGATGGAATTGAACGCTGACACGATAACAGTGGAGCCCGGAATGGTAATTTACATCGAACCGAACACAAAACATAGGCTTTATAGTTTAGAGGGTGTGCGCACTATTGTACTTGGTATACCAGCATGGAACCCCGAGGATGAGTATTACGACTGTTAATTCCCCTCGTTTTGGCCCCAGCGCTTTTGCAGGTTGTGATCAACGCCTATTTGATCGCAAACTCGAGCTACAATAAAATCCACGATATCATCCACCGAAGTGGGCTTATGATAAAAACCGGGCATTGCAGGCAAAATAACCGCCCCTGCCTCGGTGCAAGTGATCATGTTGCGCAGGTGTACTAAATGCAATGGTGTTTCCCGCGGTACGATCACTAATTTCCTGCGTTCCTTCAAATGAACATTTGCAGCCCGGGTGATTAAATTATCGGAAATCCCCGATGCTATTGCACCCATCGTTCCCATGCTACAAGGGCAAATCACCATTCCTCCTGTTAAAAACGAACCGCTGGCAATCCCAGATCGGAAATCCCGATAATTGTGGTAGGTGAATCTGCTTGAAAGTATTGGTGTCCAAAATTGACCGAAAAACTTTGATGGATTAAACTTGTCTGGGTCGATTTTTCTGCCACATTCTGTTGCTACCACTTCTACTGCAGATGGACTTAGGGTAAAGTGGATGTGCTTTCCTGCTTGAAGGAGTACTTCGAGCAGCCGAATACCGTAGGGGGCACCGCTGGCACCAGTCATTGCGATTACGATATCTTCGATTGCCATGATTTTAGTACCTTGTTGTTTCGGGAATCAAACGAACACAGAATCCACATCATTATGATAGATCCCAATAAAGTCCTTAATACCATAGAAAAAGCAATTCTGGCATTTAAAAATACTCCAGGTAGATCGGGCAGGGTTCTTCGCCTTGCCAATACCTCTGAAGTTCTAGTTGTGGGGGATCTACATGGCAGAGTCGATCACCTTAAAAAAGCGTTTACCCTGGCGGATTTGAAAGCTAATCCCAAGCGAACTCTTATCGTACAGGAATTAATCCACGGTACGACAATCCATGCGGATGGGTCGGATAATTCCCATTTGGTTTTGGATATGGTTGCATCATTAAAGTGTCAGTTTCCCAATCAGGTTCATTATTTGTTGGGAAATCATGAGCTATCGCAAGTAACCAGCAGGCAGATTTCCAAGAACAATATTGATTTGAATCAGTTGTTTGATCAGGGGGTTGCGTTTGCCTACCCTGCAATGGTTGCTCAAATAAAAGATGCGTACAAGAATTTGATAAGCGTGATACCTGCGATGATATTGCTGCCCAATCAGGTTTGCATAAGCCATAGTTTGCCTGATAAGACGAAGTTGGAAAGTTTCGATCCTAAAAAGCTTGAGTTGGTTCCCGAGCAGGAGTCGGATCTTTTTCCTGGGGGTAATGTGCATTCTTTGGTTTGGGGGCGGGATACCAGCCTTGAAAATGCGGAGAACTTCCTTAACAAGGTTCGTTGCAAATGGCTGGTGACAGGCCATATTCCATGTAATCATGGATTTGATTACACTAATTCGAAGCAGATTATTTTGGATGCGCATTTTGATAATGCTGCGGGTTATTGCAGGCTTCCTGCGGATCAAGAAATAACTGGTGAGGTGTTTTTAAAGAGTGGCGGACTTTTGTAGAATTGGAAACCCGTTGGGATTTTATGATGTCAAACACCCCCCAGAAAAAAATGCCTGCAACTCCCAGAGAAGCTCTTGGCCCAACCATTTGGGAAATAGTGATTGCAGCAGATACAGAATTCACGATCGGCCGGCCTTCCGAAACTGATAAAATGCTGACCCATCCAGATGTGCTTAACGATATCACTTACAACGAAAACATGCCTTATTGGGCTGAAATATGGCCTTCCGCCCGGATGCTTGCCAAGTTCTTGATGAAAGAACAATTTACTCCCAATCAGAAAACCTTGGAAATAGGGTGTGGCTTGGGGCTTGTTGGTGTGGTCGGGCTTCACAAAGGCTTGAATGTTACTTTTTCAGATTATGATGCCACTGCCTTGGAGTTCGCTGCTGAAAATGCCCGTGCCAACGGGTTTGAAAATTTCGCTACCATGCAAATCGATTGGCGTAATGTGCCCGATGATTTAAGCTTCCCACTTATTCTCGCATCAGATTTGGTTTACGAGCCTGGTAATGTAGACCCGTTGTTAAAAATGATCGCCAAGGTTTTAGCGCCTGATGGCTTGTGCCTGATGACCGATCAAGATCGAATTCCAGCCCAATTGCTTAGAGAAACGCTTGATAAATCGGGGTTTGTTTACACCACTCAGGCTTTAAAGGCTGGATTGCCCGGGGGCATCAGGCATAAAGGGACACTTTACACCATTCGAAAAGGGTGAAAGTGCTTCGCATTTTATATTTTTCACGCTAACATGATAATTGAGTATGTGTTTCCTTGGAGATGTCTATGAAAAAGATAATTCTTATGGCGGGATTCCTGCTTGCAGTTGCTTACTCTTCTGCTGCAGAGGTATCTGTAAAAACAGTGAAATACTCCGACTTAACCTCGCTGGTTCGAAACAATCAGGGGAAGGTTATCTTGGTTGATTTCTGGCGCCATGACTGAGTCCCTTGTAAAAAGGAATTTCCGCATCTGGTTCAGATGCATCAGAAATTCGCAAGCCAAGGGTTCATGCTGGTGACAGTGCATTTAAACATGGCTGTAGATAAGGATTTAGTGGGCGGGGTGGAGAAAACCACGCTGCCTTTTCTGCAAAAGATGAAAGCAGACTTTGTGAATTTGATTCTTGATGAACCCGAATCAGTGTGGATGTCGAAGTTGGATGGTGGCTCTGTTCCCACGCTGTTTCTATTCAACAAGCAGAATCGAATCGCCCAGAAGTTCGATGATGTTGAAGATCACGAAAAATTGGAAAAACAAATACAGGAATTGTTGAGCAAACCTTGAGCGAAAAACCTCCCATTCAATCTGGTCCCAAATCCGTCATTAAGGATGATGTTGCAACCGCAATGGGAAAAATCCCCAGTGGTCTGTTCATTCTTTCTCTCATTGACGATGCAGGCGCAGATGACTTTATGCTGGCAAGTTGGGTGCAACAGTGCTCTTTTTCACCCTTAATGGTGAACATTGCGATTCGTTCTGAGCGCAGCATACTTTCGCAGTTGGTGCCGGGCAAAATCTTTAATCTTCATATCATTAAGGAAGGGCAAAACCAGATGGTTGGCAAGTTTGCCAAGCCTGTTTCTGGTGCTGATCAATTGAAAGATTTGAACCTACAAAGAGAGCCCAACTTGCCCGTTGTTCTTCTGGATACCTGTGCGGTTTTACATTGCAAAGCTGCTGGGGTTCTTAATGCGGGTGATCATCAGTTGCTGGTTGCTGAAGTGGTTTCAGGCACCATGCTTACCGGGGGCGACCCCATGGTTCATGTGCGCAAGAATGCTCGGAATTATTGATGTTTCGGGTGTGGTATTCAAACCCTTAGTTTTTGGAATGATTGCATGAAAAGGCTTGTGGATAGTTTGAAAAACATCGTTGGTCCAGATGCCATCATTACTGCTGCAAGCGAATTGATGGTTTACGAGTGTGATGGTTTTACGATAGATAAAAACCGGCCTGATGTCGTTGTTTTTCCAACCACTACCGAGCAAGTTTCGAAGATAGTCGAAGCCTGCAATTATTTTAAAGTACCTTTTCTGCCAAGAGGGGCGGGCACGAGCCTTGCTGGCGGTTGCCTACCCGTGGGCGGTGGCGTTGTAATCTCGCTTGCTCGTATGAAAAAGATCTTTGATGTAGATTATAGAAACCGCTGCGCTTTGATTGAGGCGGGCGTTGTCAACCTTTGGCTTACCAATCATCTTAAACCACAGGGCTACCACTTTGCCCCAGATCCTTCCAGCCAAGGGGCTTGCACCATCGGGGGTAATGTCGCAACCAATTCGGGCGGCCCTCATACCCTAAAGTATGGCGTGACGGTTAATCACATCATGGGCGTGGAACTTGTTTTGCCCGATGGCGAAATCATCAATACCGGTGGCCCGCTTGAAGATAATCCCGGCTATGATCTTACGGGCGTGATCGTTGGCTCTGAAGGGACTTTTGGCGTTGCAGTGAAATCATGGGTTAGGATCACTCGCAACCCCGATACTTATCGCACCTTGTTAGGTGTTTTCAATAGTGTTGATGATGCCACCAATACCATCAGTGAAATAATCGGTGCGGGCATTGTTCCTGCTGCACTTGAAATGCTCGATCAAATGATTCTTGGCGCACTTGAAGATGCCTTCCATTTTGGTTTTCCTCTTGATGCGGGCGCTATTCTCATCATGGAAGTCGATGGATTAGAAGCGGGGATTGATACCGAAGCAGAACGAATTACTCAGATTGCTCTTAAGCATGGCGCACGCGAAGTTCGTAAAGCTGACACCGAAGCCAAGCGTACTTTGCTGTGGAAAGCTCGTAAGCAGGCCTTTGGCGCAGTAGGCAGGCTCGCATCCAGTTTTTGCACTCAAGATGGTGTTGTACCTCGAAGCAAGCTGCCTCATATACTTCGGGAAATTCAGCGTATTGGCCTTAAGTATGATCTCAAAATCTGCAATGTGTTTCATGCAGGGGATGGCAATATTCATCCTATTCTGCTTTTCGATGAACGGTTTCCTGATCAAGTAACACGGGTTCTCGCAGCTAGTGGCGAAATCCTTGACGAATGCATTAGGGTGGGCGGAAGCGTTACCGGAGAGCATGGCATCGGTGTCGAAAAAATCGATTTCATGTCTAAGCTATTTACGCCTGACGATCTTGCAATGATGATCAGGCTACGGAACGCATTCAACCCCAAGAATAATTGCAGCCCACACAAAATGTTGCCCACTGCGGGCGCCTGTATTGAAGCTTCCAAAGCCGGTAGAATGGCTGCGATGTAGTAACGGAGGATCTTTCCTTGTCTTTTTCTGATTCGTTAAATCCGCTCGATGGTTTTCAGCACAAGCATCCTTCCGATGTTCTTGAAGCATGTGAAATCATCAAGCAGTCTGCTGCCAACTTGGATGCCATCGTTCCCTCTGGGTCTGGTTCCAAGATGAACATTGGTTATGCGCCTTCTCGTAAGGGCGTTGTGCTTGGTACAAAAAATCTTAACAAGGTGATTGATTATCCTGCCCGTGACATGACTGTTACCGTGCAGGCGGGTATCCTTATTAAAGATTTGAAGGAGATGCTTGGGAAAGAAAATCAAAGGCTTCCCATCGATGATCCTTATCCTGCTAATTCTTCTTTAGGTGGTTTACTTGCTACCAATACCTCTGGGCCCAGGCGATTTGGTTGGGGCACTTTGCGTGATTATGTGATTGGTATTTCGATCCTTAATGATGAAGGCGTAGAAACCAAAGCGGGTGGTCGGGTTGTTAAAAATGTTGCAGGCTACGATTTCTGTAAGCTTCACACAGGCGCTTTGGGAACTCTTGGAGTTATTTCCCAGGTTACGCTTAAAGTAAGACCCAATCCGGAAGCTTCTGCTTTTCTTTTGCTCACATTAAATCTTGCCAATGTTGAATCTGTTTTAGATCGGATTCATAACACCAAGACTAGGCCCGTTGCAGTTGAGTTACTTAATAAAACCGCTTTGCAACAT
>QWPF01000047.1:0-1308 GCA_003671255.1 Planctomycetota bacterium
GAAGCTTAGGCGCCTTGGTCGCAAGAGAAATATCCTGAGGAACGCCGGTCACCGGGCCATGCTCCATTTTTTTTATAACCTCAAGTGCAATAGTTGCGCCCAAGATAGAAAGCCTAGCTTCGAGATCCCCTGCGGTTTCTTCCGGGGAAACCGGGGTGACAACCGTTGCTAGAATGTTCCCACCATCAAGTGTGGGACTCATTTGGATAATGGAAACGCCTGTTTCTTTTTCGCAATTGGCGATGGTCCATTGAACCGGAGCAGCGCCCCGATATTTGGGAAGCAGAGAAGCGTGCACATTAATCCCGCCACGCGTAGGAACCCCAAGAACTTCGGGGGAAAGAATTTGGCCATAGGCAGCAACGACAAAAAGATCAGGGCGAAGATCACGAAGAATTGCAAGTCCTTCGTCCGAGTTGATTTTAAAAGGTTGAAAGACAGGGATATGATGTTGAAGAGCGATGCTTTTCATCCCTTTACCAACCTGCCTGGTGGAAGCTTTTTCTTCGCCCATGGCTTTATCAGGCTGGGTAAAAAGTGCAACAACTTCTTTTTTGTTGATAAGGAGAGATTCAAAAGTGGGCTCGGAAAAAACACCAGTGCCCATCATGACAATTCGCATGAATCAAACTCCCAGGAAAATCAAGATTCGGACAAGAGTGAATCAATAAGAGCTTTGATCTCGGTCTCTGGAGGGATATCCCCGCGCTGCTGGGCATACTTGAATTCTTCTTCAAGTTCTTTAAGGGCGCCCCGAGAAGCAAGCTTCCCGATGATGCCAAGCTTATCAACAAAAAGAACACCATTGAGA
Source organism: Planctomycetota bacterium (assembly GCA_003671255.1). Classification (GTDB taxonomy): domain Bacteria; phylum Planctomycetota; class Planctomycetia; order Gemmatales; family Gemmataceae; genus UBA969. The sequence continues at coordinate 812 of QWPF01000047.1, forward strand.
TGATCAATTTCGTGCTGCCAGGCTCTGGAGGCAAGATCGGAAGCAACCACTTCCACCTTTTCACCCAGAAGGTTATAAGCATGAATTTTGATGGTTTTAGCCCTGCGAACTTTTTGAAACAAACCAGGAAAGCTAAGGCAACCTTCTTCACCATCCATGGTGCCCTTACGCTCAACCAAGGTGGGATTGATGTAAACAAATTCATGTTCTTTTTTTTCAGGATCGCCTGAAACATTCATCACCAATAACTGAAAAGGAAGTGCAACCTGAGTTGCAGCAAGCCCGAGGCCCTTGGCTTCATACATGAGATCAAACATTTCGCCTATCTGAAGCTTGATCTTCTTGTCGATTGAAGAAATCGGCTTTGCCTGACAGCGCAAAGCAGGATGAGGGTAGTGAACAATTTTCATCGTAACAAACCTTGGTAAAAAACTGGGTGTCCTGAGTTATTATAAGGCTAAACGAGCAAAAGCCTAATGATCAGGAAGGTTCTTGCT
>QWPF01000047.1:1973-18187 GCA_003671255.1 Planctomycetota bacterium
CCGCACTCAATTTTTATTACCGAATCACCCATAAAGAATTTGATGCCCGCGGATTCCATGCGTGATTTCAAAGAGATGGAAATTTCACTGTCCATCCCTCCAACAATCTTCTCAGACTTTTCAACAATAGAAACACGAACTCCTAAAGCTGCAAACATACATGCATATTCGCAACCAATAACACCACCACCAATAACCAACATACTTTCAGGAATAACATCAAGGGTTAAAATAGTGTCGGAATCAAGCACCCTCGGATCGTGAAAGGGGAAATTCTTGGGCCTGAAAGGATAAGAGCCCGTTGCAATAAGAAACCGATCCGCCTTCAACTGAATCTCAGGACAGCGATCAGGCTTTACAACTACAGTTTCCGAATCACTAAAAGAAGACATCCCACGGTATACAGTAATACCATGCCTGGCGAGATTTTCGCGAATGCGCTGGCGTTCATTATCGGTGACAAAGCGTTCATGCGCCATGAAATCACTGATATGAATGGTTTTCATCATATCAACCTGAAACCCAAACAGTTTTCTTTGCTTAAACCCGGAGAGATAAAGAGCAGATTCCCGGAGAGTTTTGGAAGGCAGGGTGCCAGTGTTGGCAGCAGCACCGCCGAGCACATTTTCTTTTTCAATAAGCGCAACTTTTTTACCAAAGTACGCGGCAGCAGCAGCACCCTTTTCACCCGCTGGCCCAGAACCAAGTACTACCAAATCAAACTTTTCAACACTCATTATTTATTCTTTTCCAACCATCAAGGCTTTAATTTTTAACGGATTCAACTTTTTTGATAAGCTCTGCACCACTCATACGATGTGCAGCATCATGTGGGCAAGCGTAAACACAACTAGGCTGGCCATCAACCGATTCGCAAAGGTCGCACATGGTTGCTTTTTGCTGAACAACCGCAACCTTATAACCAGGTCTGGTAATATCATCGATCTTTTCATTGGTTTCGAAAGGCTGCATGTTGATATTGCCATAAGGGCAATTTTGGGCGCATTTCCCACACCCGATGCACCAGTTTTCGATAGTCATTTCGCGTTTTTTGCCACGATGAATTGCATCCACCGGGCACCCAACCATGCAATAAGGATCAAGACAAGATCTGCAGGAACTTGCAACGAGGAAATTTTCGAACCGAAGGCCTTCACGAACCAATCTGGTCACCCCTTGATGTGTATCAGAGCAAGCTTTGGTACATTCATCGCAGCGAGTACATTTTTCGAGATCCAACACCAATAAACTACGAGCTTCCATCAGCCCCTGTTTAAGAAAATCATTGAGGTTGGTACTCTCAACTTTTGTAACCTGCCTTTGAATTTCGGTAAGTCTTTCCAAAGCAATTGCGACCATCTTTTCACGAATCTTCGGAAAATTCTCGAGGATGAGTTTAAAATCTTGACCACTGATGCTGACAAGATCCACATGATCCAAAGCGGTAGCACTGGCAGTTCGACCTTGAGCAAGCAATTTGCCTTTCAATTCCGCAAGATGACCCATGAGTGCGATTTCGCCAACCATACCGCCGGGGCCGGTGTAATTGATCACATGATCGCCACCCGGTTGCTTGAGCCAGATTTTGACAAAACCAATGCGCACCAAGTAGAAATTATCTTCCGCATCACCCTGCCTGAAAAGAACATCACCCGGATTCAAGCGAACGAGATTCGCCTTCTCACGCACTAAATCAACAAACTGCTCGAAATCCTTGTCATTGGTAAATTGCTCTGCAAACAAGGGGATGCTGCGCAAATGGGTACTGATGGATCTTTTATTATAAACCCCATCGAGAATGGCCTTGCTCTCTTTATTTCGTTGCAGAATGTAAAGCACATTCCTACGGATTTCAAGAAGGCTTACATCAGTCTTGGCACGAACAGTAGCAGACCTTGGATAATTGTTCATGCAAGTCATTTCGCCAAACAAAACATCTTCCTTGGTCAACTGGGCAATGGGGTTGCTGGTGTTAAGGCTAACCGGAGCATCAATTGAAATGTAGCGGGCTTTTTTCTCTTCATCCCTTGAAGCGGTGGAGAGCGTCGTGGTGAACTTTTTGATCAAACCGAGAAACCCACTCGATTGCGTGTTCTTAATATGGTTCAAAGGGCTTTTTAAAAACACATCAACCACACCCTCTTCAATGATGAATGCGGTCGAGCCAGATTCACCTTCATTACAGATGATTTCGCCCTGCTTGAATTTCCTTCGTATGACCGATCCTTGATTCCATTCCATAAAGGGCTTGCTGATGCCCTTAAAAAGTTCATGCGTAAATAGATCGTCCAACGAAACAGGCAATGCCCCGGGTTCCGCAACAAGATTAGAACCTACAAGCTTCTTATTCGTAAGCGCACCCGTAGGGCAGGAAGCCATGCATTCACCACACGATACACACGAAGAATTCCCCATCGGATCATTAAGATCAAATGAAATCCTAGACTTGAAACCTTTGTTCATTCTGCCAAGCACTTCATTATGGCGAACTTCATTGCATGCCCTGACACAGCGATCGCAAAGAATACAAGCATTATGATCAACCGAAATAATCATCGAGCTATCATCGGTGCCACGATCGTTGGGGTTTTTAGGAAAGCGGGAAGCATGCGGATCCATGCCAAGTTTTTTGGCAATGGTGCGAAGCTCATTGTCGCCGTACTCCCTGTTTACTACACGAGGAACTTCATTATCAACCAAGAGAAGTTCGGTAAGAATCTTGACGGAGTTTTTAACTTTGTCGCTGGTTGCGCCTGTGGAAACTTTCATGCCCTCTTCAACGGGTCGATGGCAAGCAGCAACCAGGGTGCGAGCGCCAATATCAACAGCGCAAAACCTGCATACTGCAACGGGTTCCATATGTTCGCGATGACAAAGAATAGGGATGAAAACCCCCGCTTTCTGTGCCGCATCTAAAATGGTGGTTAACTTGGGTTTCAATTCACCAGTAATCGGATTCTTAGAAAGAGTCGCGCGGGCGATCTCCACCTCTTTACCATCAATTGTAATTTTGATGGGAGGCGCCTTTAATAAATCCGAGGCAATGCGGTCGAGTTCAACAACCCTGCCATCCACCACCATAGGGAACAATTCTTCAGCTACATTCATCGCCAACCTCCAAGGCCGCAAGGGCCCCTATCTTTAAAATCAAACTTGTTTCAAATAGTTTTCAACTTCTTCAGGGAAGAACTTCAACAGACTGGTGATGGGATTGGATGCCACTTGGCCCAACCCACAAATCGAGGTTATCCCCATCGTCTCACCAAGTTCATTAATAAGCCCAAGCTCTTTACGGCCCGACTTACCTTCCATCAAATTCGTGATGATATCGACCAGCTTTTGTGAACCGGTTCTGCAAGGAACACATTTCCCACACGATTCATTCCGGTAAAAAGAAACACAATTCAAGGCGTTGTCGAGCATGTCTCTGCGATCATCATAAACGATAAAAGCAGCACCCAACATGCCCCCCATCTGCCCCACCGTATTAAGATCCAAAGGCAGTTCAAGAATATCGTAAAGCTTGACCCCCGCAGGAACTTTATCTTGTACGAATTTAGGAGGAAGCTTTTCGACAGGAACCTTCGCAGGTAAAAACCCACCCGAAGGCCCTGAGGTTGCGATAGCTTTAAGCGTGTGCCCCTGCAGCATTCCACCCGCTGTATCAAAAATCAATTCTTTAACCGTCTGGCCAAAAGGCACTTCGTAAACACCGGGCTTTTGCACATCGCCACTGATCGAAACAATGCGCATCCCGGTCGCCCCACGGATGCCCTTATCGCGATACCATTCTCCGCCATTAAGAGCGATGCCCGGAATCCAAGAAAGTGTTTCAACATTATTGATAACAGTAGGTTTACCAAACAGCCCTTCAAAAACGGGGAAAGGTGGCTTGTTTCTAGGTTCGCCACGCTTGTCTTCGATGGCTTCTAAAAGCGCACTTTCTTCACCCTGCACATACCCACCTGGGCTGATGAAAAGCTCGAGCATGAACTTTTTTCCAGTACCCAATACATTTTTACCTATCACACCTAAACCTGCTGCGGTGATTAAAGCTTCTTTGAGCACTTTGACTTCATCGATGTATTCATGGCGGATGTAGAGGTAACCTTTTTCAGCGCCAGTAATGAGAGCAGCTAAAACCATACCTTCAATCACAAGGTAAGGTGCCCTGCGCATGAGTTCGCGATCTTTGAAAGTTCCTGGTTCGCTTTCATCTGCATTGCAAACAATGTACTTAACATTTCCGGGAGCGCCCTTTACCGCAGACCATTTACGAAAGGTGGGGAACCCTGCGCCTCCCATGCCTCGAAGCACCGAAACTTCCATCTTTTTCAGCAACGCTGCATGATCCATGCCCCCAGCAACAAACTGTTTCACAGCCTCATAAGGCTCGCCACTCTGATAGGGATTGATTTGAAAAGGAAGGGTGGAATTATCTAAGTGCTGGTGGGGAAGTTCTTCATTCGCAGCAGCTTTTCTTGCCAACTCGGATAAGCTCTTAAGATCCATACCACGATAAACATGATGATCGTTGATCAACGCAGCTACTGTTGCATCGCACTGTCCCAGGCAGGATACACCACAAACTTCGATCTTCCCGGGCCCAAGTTCTCTGGAAAGATTCTCGAGCCCTTGGGTGATTTCTGGTGCACCATGAATATGGCACGCCATATCTCTGCAAACCTTAATGCTTGCGCCTTTTGCTGGCTCCAACCTGTAAAGCGGATAAAAGCTTGCCACTTCATGTATGCGATGCAAGGGTACACCCGTGCGCTTGGAAAGCGAATGCATTTCATCGTGGGTCAAATAACCACATCTATCCTGAATTTCTTTTAATGCCTGAACTAACATATCTTTCTCCCAAAGCCTGTCACAATTAAAGTGTGCTCAATATATCCCATTATGGAATTGGTTTTTGCATCTGCTCGATGGTGCGAAGTATTTTCGGATCCCAAGCAGCAGCACCAACACCCTGGTATGGTTGATCTCCATGATGATAGTTATGGCATTCCACACAATCATGATTGACACCTGCTTGCGCAATGCCTGCAACAAATTTGGCAGGCGCGTGGCAACTTCTGCAGTTATCAATTCCGGGAAGTAAAATATCATTTTTCGTAATGGAGTTATTCGCAGCACCATGGCATGAAGCACAATCCATGAACCGATGGGCAGAATGATCGAACTTGGCATGAGGCATCCAAAGCGAAGGAATGGAAGGCCAAACAATCTTAGCAGGATCGCCCGCTCTCGAATCTTTAAACCATTGGAAGGCCTTGCTATCAGGGTCTAAGCCCGTTTGGATTAGCTTTGGTATCTGAGTGAAACCAGGGTTTGTACTCTTCGTATCACCTTTTTCATAATGGCATTCGCCACAGGTTTTCTTGCCCAAAAACAGGTTGTTCATTGCAACAGAAACCTTAGCATCGACCTGCTTCTTTACAGATTCAACCACGGGCGCCAAGGGATTCTTTCCTGGAACGGGCACAGGCAATACTTCTCTTGGTTTCGAAAACTCCTTGGTTTCAAGCACCAATTGCTTCGAGTAAAAACCTTCTAAGTAAGAGCGTATTTCTTCAGGTTGATATCGATGGGGTACGGATTCGTTTTTGTTTGAATCATCAAAGGAAAGCGGATGGCAGGCTTTGCAATGCACATCGAAAACAATCGGTTGATACACTCCGCCTTTAGATCTTTCCGCATGAACCGATTTAGGCATGTTGGCAAATGTACCCGGCGAAGGCTTGGCATCTGTGGATTCAAGGTTATGGCAGGCCTTACAATCAAGGGCGATGGTAGTCTTTAAATCCATACCCTTCTGATATCCAAACCTCTCTCGTTCAAGCTCTGGAATATCGGAGTAAGTCCAAGGTTTACCCTTGGGATCACGAGATACTCCGGGTGTTAGATGCAACTTGTGATTAAATTTTACCGTGCCTGGGTCGGTCATTTTCTCTGCCAACAATCTGAAATCAGGATGCCCCTGCGAGGCAGTTGCAAATGAGGTTATCTTTGGCGCATATTTTGGAGTGGCACCTGCTGTAAGGTTGCCCTGCATATTCGTATGACACGAAATGCAATCAGAATCTGACAGACGCACAATGCTCGCTTCTAAGCCACGATGTTCACGATGGCAACCTCCACAACTAGGAGTTGATTCAAGCTTTTGATTGGCATGGTGCACTGGTGCAACATGGCAACTTTCGCAGCGGGCATCGCCCGAAAGTTTCTTCCCTGCTTCGTGGCCTAGCCATTTCATGCTGAAACTATTTTTGCTGATGGGTTCAAAATCGGAATGGCAGACGGTGCAATTATCATTCCAGGCAGCGTGAAACTTAGTCACCTGGCCCCGGGAAAATGCAGCCTGACCTTTTTCACCCTGCGCATATACCAACGCCATCCAACCAACCGCCCCCAATAAACAAATGAGAGCCAAGGTCGACTTGGTACGGTCCAGATAGGTCGACTTTTTGTAATAGTCGAGCTGGATTCTTGTAGCGCGCTGTTTTCCGCTTTCTTGGAAAGCCATGGATCCCTCGATTTACCAGTATTTCATAGCCACAAATATATGGACAAACATCAACACGATCAAAGCAACGGAAAGGGGCAAATGCACCCATAACCAACTATGAAGCCAGAACTGGATTTTCGCCTGAGTAATGATTTGCCTGCGTTGATTGCAAAGATCTTCCAAAACTGCAACCACCTCATGAGCCTTAGGTGGCAACTTCGTCCGTAAGGAATTAAACATCGAATGAGCCCTAGCAGGATTTTGCAAAGGCGACCTAGCCATCTCGCCATTCTTCAAAAACCCATAAATATACTCGTTGAAAAAATCATACAACGGCTTACTATCAGGCACGCTTTCCAGCAAGCTGGAAGTTACCACCATCCGGCCCTGAATTGCGCCGGTACTACGAACCGCCCCCACGACCATATGGCCATTATCTGAATAATTATCTGAATCATTGGTGTCAGAAGTAATGTTGCAAACAGCTCGAACTAACTGAGACGCTTCTGCAGCCATCAATTCTGAAACATAATCAATTTGCGAAAAAATCGTTTCAGCAGGAACTTCTTTCAACATCTTTTCAGGCAAAAACTGTTGCAATACCAAACCCCATACTCCACTCGCAATCACCACCAAAAATAAAGTCATCAGGGTGGTGCTAAAAGGGCCGCCCCAACGAAAGCCTGTATGAAGAACCAAAAGTGGCACTGCAAGTAATCCAAGCCAGATATGGGCACGCATCCAAGTCGAAACTTTTCCTATGCGCCACGATCTTAGCTTTTTTCGAGGCCAGATTAGAAATTCGAACAAACATATCAGGCCACCCATGACACCGAAAGTAAACCCAGGTAAACTGCTACCACTAGGCCATTCTGCTTGGCCTACCGAAGCAAAAATAAACCAGACTACCGCCAAGGCTAGTACAACCAAGGAAGCAAGAACCCAAGGGTAATGTTCTGCAAAGTTTGATTTGCGTATTAACACTGATTTTTAATCCTTCACTCAATAAAATTCAGACAAAAAGAATTAAGCTTAATATATCGAATATTTTCTACCACCCTACCATAAAATTGACTAAAAATGTATTATCAGCTAATATTATTAGCATAGAAGATATAGAACAAGAAAACTGAAGAAATACCGTTTATGTACCTTTTAAAAAATAGGCACTTATTCCCGATTAAAGTACCCATTCTCTGCCTCCTGATTTGGGCCAGTTCTTTCGTTTTTACAACCCAAGACTCTTTCTCTCAGGAAAAGAACAACTCTTCTATAAACTCACCCGTTACAGATGATAAACACCCCCCCATTGCCACATCCTCTTCATGTTCTGGTAGGGGCTGCCATGGTGGTTCTGAACCCGTTTTAGGCCAAGTAGTTCAGCAGAATGAATTTTCAACCTGGTTGGCCCATGATAAACACGCAAAAGCATACGAATCACTGCTTTCCGACCGTGCTAAAACCATGGCTAAAAATCTGGGCATCCCAGCAGCCCACAAAGACCTTCGCTGCCTTGCTTGCCATAGCACTCCCCAAATTGCCCAAGAACAATCTAAAGTAAATTACCCACTCGACCTTGGGGTTGGTTGTGAATCATGCCATGGCTCCGCTTCACCAAAATGGCTTGGAATTCATACCACCGAAGCTTGGAAAAACACACCCTCCGCTGCTAAGAAAGCACTTTATGATAACGAAGGCATGAACTATTTGGGAAATGCCATGGTGCAAGCACAGGTTTGCATGGGTTGCCATGTGGGCGCACCCGCTAACCCGCAAGCAGGAATTCCCGCACGAGATGCCAACCATGATATCATGGCTGCTGGCCACCCCAGGCTAACCTTCGAAGCCTTCTCCTATCAATCCAACATGCCGCCACATTGGAACACTAAAAAATACAGTTCCAATACCAATCGCGATCTAGAGATCTGGGTTACCGGGCAGCTTGCGGGCTTAACCTCAAGCATCGAATTATCCTCTCATAGAGCAGACCTTGCTCTTACTAATCAGGGGATCTGGCCTGAATTCGCAGAATCATCCTGCCTTTCGTGCCATGCTGATTTTCAACAACCCAGTTGGCGTGGTGACAAAAAGAATTACTACGAAGGCAGAAAACCGGGCTCGCTTCCCTACGATTCCTGGACCGGTGTTTTACTTTCAGAAACCCTTTTGATTTCTGGCCAAGACAAGCAAATTGCAAGCCTTTACTCTGATCTTGTAAAAGCTAGAAACTCTTTTCGCACCAGCCCCAAAGAAGCCAAGGTGGCCGCTGATACTCTGGCTCGCCAACTTGCTAAAATCCAAAATGATCTGATTATCAAAGGTTTTACCCCTCCAAAAGAATGGCGTACCCTTTTACTTGATCAGCTTTCAAAACATAAGCTGGAAACTGCAACTTGGAATGAATCCACCCAAATAGCCCTGGCATTATCCATGATCAGTTCCAAAAAGCCTGAACAAGCAATCTTGCAAAACCTATGGGAAAACCTTGCCTATCCCTCAGGCTACGAAAGTCCCAAAGGCTACACTCCAGACCCCAAGGCACTTGAAGGTGTATTGCAAAAACTGAAAAGCTCGAAGTGATTAAATCTACCCGCCTGCATCCGCTGAAATAATCAAAAGTTGCTGCCCCTCTAAAAGAATCGTCTCGGGATCATGCAAAAAATAATCCCCGTTAAGGGAATAAAGCACATGGCTTTTTCCCGAAGGAGAGGGCAAGAATTCCTGTGAAAGCCTCGGGAATTGATTTTTAAGATAATCGATGACCGAGGATAAAGAACCAGCAGGTACTTTGCAAAAAGACACACCCGCTTTAAGTTTTGGAATACCAAGAAATTCCACGGTGATAAAGCCCGGGGTGATTTCTTGATTAATCATAAGTAATTAAGATTCGGGGTTGTTGCCTAGGTCTGCAAGAGGCGCAACCAAATTAAGAAGCGTGCCTATCTGGGCAAGCCGCATGCCATAGCGATCGAGAAATTCCTGCAACCCGAATTCGTTATCGATGCAATCGGAATCATCGGAAATCCGCTCGACAATATCGTAGATCATTTTGCCATAAGCTTTTTCCAAATGAGGCAAAGCATTTTTACTCATTTCAGGAAGACCGGGGAAATCATCAGGCCAACGGGAAATGAAGGATTTCCAACGGGCAGCGTGATCATGAGCTGCAAGTGCGGCCCGCTGATGGTTCAGCATTTCTTTTTGAATCTCAAGAATCTGCTTGAGGATTTCTGAAAGTTCGTTTTGGGGTGCCACTACGGGTGGCGAGTCAGGATTTCCAGGAGTTACACTCCCTGTCAATTCAACAGGATAATTCATGTTAGGTTCCAAGAGAAAGCACCCACAATAAAATAAGTTAAACCAATAAAGTACAACGCTTAAATGATAACAACCCAAGTACAAACTTGGAAGCTTTCAATGTGATAAATAATTAAAATATCAAAAATAACAAATTCGGATGGTTCAGGCCTGATAAGTATAAGGGAGATCGAGATCAAAGCTTTCCGCTTTTTGGAAAAGGCCGGTATCAGGGTTAAAAGATCTGCATTCGGCCCCTAATTTCCCGTGCAAAATGGAGTACCTGGAATAAGACCACTTCCCATTTTGGGTGGCACTGCCTGCGCATAACACCGGGAATGGAACATCAGAACTTGTGGGATGATAAAACTGGTCATGTCGATGGCCATGAAGCCAGAGCGAAACCTTGCCCTTAGCGGAGACCTGCAGAAGGGAATCAAGATCGCGAAGCGCGCGGATTTTGCGTTCTTTCTGCCCGCTTGCGATTTTCACAGGATAATGGGTAACAAGGATTCTCCGGCTGTCATCGAGTTGATCGAACAACATTTTCAAACGCTGCAACTGATCACTGCCGACGCAACCGCGGGCATCCCAAGGAAGACGGTTGGGCGTCGAAGAATTCACCGCAACAACCCAGATATTACCAATCTTTTGGGCGAAGGGATAAGTATGAGTGCCAATGCGCTCACCTTGTTGCCAAGGAGAGAAATGGTTTTCGAAATGGTTTTGCTCCACGCAACTTGCGGTTTGATAATCATGGTTGCCTGGTACTGCAAGTCCGGGGTGCCTATCAGGGCCGTTAAGACCAAGAAGCTCAGCTGCTTTTGCCATCTCTTCTTCGAAACCCAAAGCAGTTGCATCGCCCGAAAAAACAATGCTGTCTAAATTCTGAGACTTGATATCTTTCATCAGGGCATTAAGAATTTCGTTGGTGTTACGAAAGCGAAAGCCCCTGCCAAAAATCTTGAGGTTGATCCAACCTGTAATTCGCTTGCTGAAAAGATCGCGTTTAGTCCATGCACTAGAAGCAGTAACATGAATGTCACTTAGGTGCGCCAAACATACGGGCTTGTTTAGCGCATCGCATGCTCGTGATGAAGTTGTATGATCAACCAAAGTAGTATCATCCTTAATAATGCTCGAGCTCAAGGTTTTTTATCTCCGCCCTCATACTGTAGTTTTAAATCCCACTGGGACTTGGATAGATCGGCGTTTTCGTTTAATCGAAAAGTTCGCATCGATCGCTCCGTCACCTTTTCCTGTTTCGCACCTTGGGGCTTATCAAGGTCGTATTTAAATATTAGAGCAACCTTTTCATCAATGGCCAAGAAAAGATGAATAGTTTCTGAAGAAGAATTCGTGAAGTAATATTGATCTGTTTTCAGATCATCTTTGATTTTTATTTTTTTATCATCAGCCTTCTTCTTTTGAGTCTTGGCTTCGAAGTGCTCGAGCACCCCTTCCGCAAAAACACCGCCCTCCGTCTCATTCGAATAAGCCAGAAAAACATCCCGTGGAACCGCGGTGCTTCCCTTCTGCTTACCATACTTCACCAACACCATCGCATGCCCCCTGATAACCTCGGGGTAAGGGCGGGAGTAATTCTCTCTGGGTAGGCGCAAAAAGGTGTGCTTGGTTAGCACCGTACCATTCGCATCTTTTGGCTCAGGCACTTCCACCGGGAAGCCCAGTAATTTATCTGCTTCATCAGCTTCTGCAACAAGGTTTAAGGTTTGATTGGCCTGCTCTTCGTATTCTGAAGTACCGCAACCCAAAATAAGCAAGCAAAGGCAAAGAGTTAAGCTCGTCTTTTTAAGGAGTGAAAATTTTGTGGGCATAGGGTAACTCTTAATAAAAGCTTAATTAAGCCAGCATACTTTGCCAGTTGAGATTATCATACCAATATTATAGAGGTGGTAGGCTGATAAAAGGGGTGTGAAAGATGATTCAATTTGATTTTAAAGACAAAGTTGTACTGGTAACAGGGGCTAGTAGGGGTATGGGGGCCCAGATTTTAAGGCAATTTGTCAATGCAGGGGCCCATGGCCTGCTCAATTTCCTGCCCAACGAGCAAAATCTCGCTGATGCCAACGCCCTTATCCACGAATTTCACTCCCATGGTAAAAAATGCGACCTCGCTGGTTTTGATGTCAGCCAAGAACTCGAAGTGCAACAACATCTGGAAATGTTAGGGCAGAAGTTTGGTAAATTAGATGTGCTTATCAATAACGCAGGAGTCTTACGCGACAAAACCATCCGAAAAATGACCTCCGAAGATTGGTATACCGTGATGCGAACCAATCTCGATGGCGTCTTCTTCTGCTGCAAGTACGCAGCGCAAATCCTCGCAGAAAAAGGCCGTATTGTTAACATCGCATCCATCTCCGGAATCGTTGGCTTTCCCGGGCAGGCCAATTATTCTTCTGCCAAGGCGGGAGTTATCGCACTCACCAAAGTCCTTTCCAAAGAACTCGCTTCTCGAAATATCACCGTGAATGCAGTTGCCCCAGGTATGATCGAAACCTCGATGCTAACAGGCGTGCGCGACAATGTTCTAGAAGAATACAAAATGCAAATCCCCCTCAAACGCTTCGGCCAACCCGAAGAAGTCGCAAATGCCATTCTCTTTCTCGCCTCAGAGGAAGCTTCTTACATCACAGGCCAAGTTTTACCCATTACAGGAGGTTGGCACTAGCCCAAACGCCCCATCTTAACCAGCCTTGCTTTAAGTTGATCTTTCCCTAATTCATTATTTGAGGTATCGACTTCTCTTAAGACCACACTTGTTTCCCGGAGAAGTTGAGCCATGAAATTAAAACCTTTTGTCTTTGATTCGATTTTAAGTTGTGCCCTAGTGGCTTTGCCCGCCGCCATGGTTTTGCAACTTTCAGCAACCAAAGTGAATGCTGCGATCTTAGACTCCAACGACCCGATCGAAGTTTTGGGCAAAGCATTGCAACTTCCTCACGATGCCTCGGGAAATCGCGATAAAGCCATTGCTGATGCCAGCGTTAAAATCCAATACCCTGCAGATATTTGGCGAGCATGCTGCCTAGCAGACTGGCGTGAATTCCACTCCGATGGCACACCTGCAAAAGTCGACCGCGAGATTAAAAATCTCCTCGTCTCGCGATTCCAATCCAAACTCGATACCATCCTAACCACCGCTCCTCCCGAGGAAACCGAATCCCTTTTAGAGCTCGTTCTTACCATCGCCAAGGAAGAACGCCTAGGAGGCAACTACCGCCCCTTTTCCAAAGCTGCTGCTGCAGTTTTTGCCAAAGATTCTCTCAAAGGAACCGTGGCTGAACGGGTTGCAAGAATCCGTGTCTATGGCATGTTGAACCCTGAAACCTCGCAAGGGTTGCAGTTGTTCACCACCCTTTTAAACGAAAAAGAAATGCGCATTCGCAGAGCCGCTCTCGATGGAATTTCTTATTGGGTCGAAGCCAGCGGGCCCGCAGAAGAATCGAAAGATCAAGGCAATAATGCCCGTAGAAGAACCCAGGCAATATTATGTGTCAGCACCCTGCCTTTGGTGCAAACCTCTCTTAAAGACCCCGAAACCGAAGTGCGTAAACGCGCAGCCAACCATGCCCGAATCAGTGGTTATGTTCTAACCTCGATGATTGCAGATCCCCTCGGGAAAACAGTTCTCGGTTCAAGCGACCCCGGGTTGCCCACATTCGTCATGGATCGCAAGGCTGCCTATGATCTTGCAACTGTTCTCGAAAAAATCAAACCCATTCTGCTGAGCATGATAAGAGATACTGATTTGGAAACCCGACTTTCAATTCATCGTGCAATAGAAGAGTTAGCAATGGCCCGTAAAGCATGGAAGAGCCAAACTGCAGCCTACGATATCAAGGATGCCCCTGCGTTCCCTGTCACCGTAAAAGAAATCATCGAAGAGTTATCGAAATCGATATACGATTCTAATTTCAGGGTGCGAAGAACAGCCCTCGAAACCTTCGAACTCCTAGGGCCTGAAGGCTCTGCTTTTACCAGCAATATTATCAAAGCTCTTGATGATTCCGACCGGTTTGTACGCTGGACCGCTATAAGAACCTTGGTTGAAATTGGCTCTACTTCCACTGCACAAGCTTTGCCAAAACTCCGAGATTTGCTTCAAGATCCTGATGGCGATGTGCGTAAAGCTGCTTCACTTGCTTTATCCAAATTGCAGGACAAGTAGGCTAGTCGTTCTTCCAAAGCCTACCTTTATTAGACTTATTTACAGGCTTCTTCTTTTTAGGAGGAGCCTTTGCTTTTGTTTCTTTCTCGGGTGGGGCCTTTTTAATAACGCCCTTTTTAGGCCCACCTATTTTCGGAGGAGGACCTTTACGCCCAGCCATTTTAGGGGGCGTACTCGTTTCAACACCATCTTCCCCTGCATCTTCCGATACATCGTCCAAGCCTTTATTCTCATTTGCTGATTTTGAGAATCTTGCTTTTTTCACAGGCTCGATTGCGAATTTTTCTTCTACTACAACATCATCCTCAAACTTGTCGCCTGGCCCCAAGCGAGATTCTTTTCCTCGCATCACCAAGCGAATTGGCACATCGTTAAATGCCAGTTTATCTCTGATATTCTTCAGCAAATAGCGCAGGTAGGGTGGATCAAAAAGATCCGACTTATTGGTGAACAACACCACCGTGGGCGGGTTCGCATCCACCTGGCTTGCAAAAAAGATTCTAGGCGTGCGATTCTGCCTAATCGGAGGAGGAATATCTTGAAATGCTTGAACCACAACATTGGTGATATCAGCGGTGCTAACCCGCTGGCACGCTTGTTTAAACAGGGTTTGAGCCAGATTTAAAACAGGGTAAACATTTCTCCCAGTCTTGGCGGTAACAAACGCTATCGGAACAAAATCCAGACTAGGGAATGTTTTTCGTACATATTCCGCCATCTTTCCCGTCTCGATTCCCTTCTCGATCACAAGATCCCACTTGTTGATCACGAAAACCGCAGGCTTATGATACATCAGAATGTATTCTGCTAACTGCTTATCAACCCGACTGATTTTAAATTGCGGATCCATGAACAATAACACTACATCCGCCCTGCGAATCGAACGCTCTGCACGCGCAATCGAATAAAACTCAATATCGCCCTTGATCGATCTCTTCTTGCGTACGCCCGCAGTATCAATTGCAATGAATGTTTGATTATCGCGCTCAAACCGAACATCCACACTATCGCGCGTGGTTCCCGCAACCTCGCTTACGATAACCCGCTCTTCCTGCGCAAGCGCATTAATAAAAGTGCTTTTTCCCGTATTCCTTCGCCCTACGATTGCAATCTTCAACGGTTCATGCTCAGGAGGCGCAAAGGTATCACCACCCTTGGGCAGCAACCTTAATACCCATCTTAACACATCTTCTTTGTGTCTTTTTTGCATCGCACTTACGCAGATCATCTCGGGAAATCCGAGCTGAAAGAAATCGTTCGCCTGCATATCCAGGCCTTCATGATCACATTTGTTTACCAACAGCAACACAGGCTTGCCATAAGTTCGCAGAGTTGAAGCCACCTTTAAATCTGCATGCAATAAACCACTGCGCACATCCACAAGAAACAAAATCAACGAAGCCTGCTTGAGAGCCTCTGCAATCTGCCCTTCGATATAATTGGTGAGGTTATCGACATCATGGTTGCCCATGCCACCCGTGTCGACCAGTTCAAAATAGCGCTCATCCGCCTCGATCAAGCATTTGATGCGATCACGGGTAACCCCCGCTGTCGGATCGACAATAGATATGCGTTTGCCCGCAAGCCAATTGAAAAAGGATGACTTGCCCACATTGGGCCTGCCCACGATTGCTACCGAAGGAAAAGCCAAGGGAATCTCCTGAAAAAAAAGGTTATGACTCTATTCTAGTTACTATTGGCTAGAAATACATACCTTAAATATTCTTCGACCCCTATTGCCAGACGGTATAATCCGAACTTATGCTAATATCCAGACCTTGATATGAACCCCAAAGAGGCATCTTTTCTTGTCTAAACAAGCGGTTTTATTCTGCTGGGCCTGCTGGTGGCTACTCCTAATTTTATGGACCATCGGCTTACTTCGCCCCGAACCCATCCAACTGCAACACCAACTTATTCCTTCATCCCTCGGTTGGATCATTGCCAAGGGACTGCATCTAGGCGTTTACGCCCTTTTAGCATTCTTTGCCTCCCTTCTTCGCGGTTCATCCTCTTTCAAACTTATCTGCTTTATTATTCTAATGGTGCATGCTTTCGCTACCGAATTTCTACAGCAATGGGTCAAGGAACGCACCGGTTCCCTTTCGGATGTTGCAATTGATTTACTTGGTGTAGCTTTGGGCCTTGCCATGTGGAAACTTTACTGCTGGTTTAGGCCGACCAAAAAAAAAGTCCCATCAAGATAAT
>QWPF01000048.1 GCA_003671255.1 Planctomycetota bacterium
GAAACAAAAGATCCTGAAGAAAAAGACGAAGTACTCAACTCTCAAAAAGCATTATGGTTAAGAAGTAAGTCGGAAGTCACCCAAGAAGAATATGACACTTTTTACAAGCAAATCAGCAATGATTTTCAGGAACCAGCGAAAGTAATTCATTACACTGCAGAAGGTATGAACGAATTTCGAGTGCTCTTATTCATTCCACCAAGCCTGCCTATGGAATTTCAATTTGGGGATGTCAAGGTTGGCCCCCGGTTGTATGTGCAACGCGTTTTGATCATGGATAATTGCGAGCAACTTTTGCCCTCGTATTTAAGATTTGTCAAGGGTGTGGTGGATTGTGCAGATCTGCCTTTAAATATATCGCGTGAAATATTGCAGCAAAATCCCGTGCTGGAAAGAATCCGCAAGGATGTAGTAGGAAGCATTCTAAAAGCTTTGAAAGACATGAAGATTAAGATTTGTCAAAGGTGTGGTTGATTGTGCAGATCTGCCTTTAAATATATCGCGGGAAATATTGCAGCAAAATCCCGTGCTGGAAAGAATCCGCAAGGATGTAGTAGGAAGCATTCTAAAAGCTCTGAAAGACATGAAGAAATCAGAGCCAGAGAAATACCTGAAGTTCTTTGCAGAGATGGGTTCGATATTAAAAGAAGGGTTGCGCGTAGATTTCGAAAATCGCGAAAAAGTTGCAGACCTCTTACTTTTTAACTCCTGTAAAACAAGCGCAGATAAAACTATCACTTTGGAAGAGTATGTTTCTGCAATGCCTGAGGGGCAAACGGAAATCTACTATCTTGCAGGCGAAAATCGCGCCCAGGTTGAGTTCTCACCGTTGCTCGAATCTTATAAATCCAAGCAGCAGGATGTCTTGTTGCTTTTGGATCCCATCGATGAGTTCTCTCTACCTTATTTACAAGATTACAAAGGAAAAAAACTGAAGGGGATCGATCGGATTGATAGCACCAAATCGGATTCCGATGCAGAAATACTTGAGGCTACCAAAAGCCGTTATGCGGGTTTTGTTGAACACTTAAAGACCAAACTGGGTGTGGTTTCAGATGTTAAATTAACTTCGAGGTTGAAAGAGAGCCCAGTGGTATTGGTTTCAGAGTCGGGTGGTTTTTCTGCGAGTCAGGAAAGATTTCTAAGGAAGATTGGTAAGGCGCAGGAAGGAATGGAGTCGAAAAGGGTTCTTGAAATTAATCCGGAACATTCCTTGGTGATAAAGCTTCGTGATTTGCATGAAGAAAAAGCTGATTCTCCCAAGTTGCAGGAAGGTATTGAAACCCTTTACGACCTTGCATTGCTTGCAGAAGGCTCGAAAGTGCAAGACCTCGGAAGCTTCATGAAAAGGGTTCAAGATGCAGTGCTTAAAGGTTTGTAATGGGCCTTCTGGTTCCATCAAATTGCTTTTTCAGTAAAATTACATTGGTTATGATCGTTGCCTAAAAGCAATTACTTCCAGGGCCTTTAATTGTCATGAAGACTAATCCCACCCGGGTTTTTTTGATGCGCCATGCTGAAACCAGTGTCCCTGGCGTTTTTCATGGCGCAGAATCCGATATTGGGCTTAGCCTTCGGGGTATTGAACAAGCCAAAGCTGCTGCTCGGTTTTTTCAGACCCATAAACCAACCAAGCTGATTTCTTCAGGGATGGTTAGAGCGCTAACCACCGCATCCGAAATCGCTTCCACCTGTAATCTTGAAATCGAAGTCTTTACGAATTTGCATGAGAGAAAAGTAGGCACACTTTCGGGCACGGTAAATAATTTGCCTGATGGCCCTTGGAGGCAGACTTTATCCCGCTGGCTGAATGGCGAAACAGGTTTTGCTCCCGAAGGCTCTGAATCCTTGGATCAAATGCTTGCTAGGGTTATTCCTGTTTGGAACGAAATTACAAATAAATATCAGGGCGAAACGGTTGTGATAGTCGCTCATGGCGCAGTATTAAAAGTGCTTTTATTAACCATTTTGCAGGAGTGGTGTATCGCTGATTGGGATAAATTTGGTGTAATTCCTAATGTCGGCATCACGGAATTGGTGTTTAATCAGCATTGGGAATCTAAACGATTAAATGAGGTTCCCCACGGTGCGCCAGAACCTTCTGGATTTGTGTTAAACGGTTAATCCGACTTCTTGCATGGATTGCTTGAAGTTCATCCCTAGGAAAGGGTGCTTGTGCAATTTAGACTATCAATTCTGATGTTTTTGCAGTTTGCTTTGCCAGGTGCCATGTTGCCTCTCTACAGCATGCGCCTTAAAGAATTAGGTTTTACTCCGATGGAGTTGGCAATATGCTGTGCGACGCATGGAGTAGGGGCATTGCTAGCGCCTTTGGGCGCACAACTTGCAGACCGATACTTTGCAGCAGAGAAATGCGTTGCGGTATTTAGCCTGTTAAGCAGTTTGTTTTTAATTGGTTTGGCATACGCTGAAAGCTTGTACCTTGTTTGTATACTGACGCTGTTTTTCTGGTTGCTTGCAGTTCCTATGATGGTGCTTTGCAGCACGATTTGTTTTATACATTTGAAAGATCCAGAAAGGGAGTTTGGGATTGTTCGTTTATCGGGCACTATAGGCTGGATGTTGCCTGGTTGGATTTTATTAGCACTCATTAGTATCTTTCCCAACAATAATTTAGAAGGGCAGGCGAGTGAGCAATTTATTATTGGAAGTATTTTTGGCTTTATCGTGGCTGTTTATGCATTGACTTTGCCTACAACGCCTCCAAGCCCTAGTAAGGTTGATAAATTTGCTCCACTGGGTGCCTTAAAGTTGCTCCGAGGTTGGCCCTTTGCCACATATTGCCTTTGTACTCTTGGTGTTTGTATCACCATGCCCTTTACCACCCAAGCCACCCCGTTGCTTTTGGAATATTTGGGGATCGTTCAACCTTGGCTTAGCCCGACACTCACCATATCGCAGTTTTCAGAAGTGTTGTCCCTTTTTCTGCTGCCCATGTTTTTGCTTAGATTTGGGTTAAGGGGCAGCATGATATTTGGTCTAATCTGCTGGACTATAGCGCTTTACATTCTTTCGATAGGAGAACCCGTGGCTTTGGTTGTGCCCTCACTTGCGTTGAATGGATTGAGCGTTACCTGTTTTCTGGTGACCGGTCAGGTTTATGTGAATATGCAGGCGAAGGGCGATCTTAAAGCTAGTGTTCAATCGCTTCTTACTTTCGTTCAAGGGATAGGCTTGGTTTTAGGCCATATCATGGTTGGTTTGTTGCGTTCGAGCAGTCAGAATGCCTCGAACATGCGCGAAGAATTAGTTCTGGCGTTTCAAGTTGCAGCAGTGATTAACGGATTGGAGCAGTCAGAATGCCTCGAACATGCGAGAAGAATTAGTGTTGGCGTTTCAAGTTGCAGCAGTGATTAACGGATTGCTTTGTTTGATCTTTTATTGTTGTTTTAGGCCGGTGTTTGGCAAGAAGTCTATGGTCGAAGTTAAATAAAAAAGGGAGGGCATTCGAGCCCTCCCTTTAAGGTTGAGATAGGAAGTCTTAAGCCAGCAATTCTTTGATTGGGTTTGCACCCTTTTCAACAATGCGGATAGGTCTTCCAATTGGTGTTTGAACTTGCTTCGTGTAATCGATTCCAAGAACACTGCAAGCAGTCGACATAAAATCAATCGTGTTGATGGGGCGTTCTTCGACAGTTGCGCCTTGTTTGTCGGTCTTGCCAATGACTTGGCCACCCTTAATACCACCACCAACCATGACGCTAGTCCAAGCTTTTGGATAATGATCACGGCCTGGTTTGGTACCGCGTTGGTTGATTTTAGGTGTTCTACCGAAATCACCCATCCATACTATAAGGGTGCTATCAAGCAAACCACGCTGGTTAAGATCGCTAATCAAGGTAGACATACCAGCATCTACTTGTGCAGAAAGAGATTTAACGCGTTCGAAATTGTTTTCGTGGGTATCCCAACCACCAAGGTTGACTTCAACGAAACGAACACCGGTTTCAACTAGTCTGCGAGCAAGAAGGCAACCTTCGCCAAACTTTCCTGAACCGTATTCGGAACGCAGGTTAGAGGGTTCGCCACTGATGTCGAAAGCCTTAGCTTGGGCAGATTTCATCATGGTTACAGCGCGTTGGTAGGTGGTCTGATGAGCGACCCCTGCTTCGGATGAATAATCTTTGAGGAAGGCTTTTTCCATTTCATTCAAGAGTGATACTCTGGAATTAAACTGGTTATCACCAACTAGAGCACCAAGATTAGCAACCCCTTTGCTAGGATCTGCGATGTTGAGTGGTTGGTGTTTGGAACCAAGGTAACCGGAGCCGTAAGATCTGCCACCGTTGATGGTGACAAAGTTAGGGATAGGTAAAAGTGGGTTGCCTGTTTCCATGGAAGCAATTGCACCAAGGCTAGGGTAGGTCAAGCCGCCTTGGCCTTCTTTGTAGCCAGTATGAAGGAAATAGGCAGCTCTGGCATGAGCGCCTTCGCCTGTGCTCATACCGCGAAGGAGTGCGGATTTGTGCATCCATTTGGAAAATTTGGGGAAGTGCTCGCTGATTTGAATACCACTAACATTGGTTGCAATGGGTTTGAATTCGCCAGCACCATCAGAATCGGGCTTTAGATCGAAGGTATCTTTATGGCTTGGGCCACCGCTCATATACAAGAGAATACAAGACTTGTGCTTTGCTTGAGTTTCAGCAGCGTGGCCTGCAAGAACATTCATCCAACCAGAAGCAGAGACGCCACCAACGCCCATGGCGCCAAGTTTCATAAAGTCTCTGCGGTGTAATCCGCCAATCAGTTCATTGTTCATATTAGCATCCTTTGAAAAAGTAACAGATTAACTATTAGTGGTTAAGAGTGAATTCACTCGTGTTTAATAAAACCCAAAGCATGTCGCCCAAACCCTTGTTTTTATCAGTGGCTTGGGAAAGGAAGTTGGTCATACGGGAGAACTCTTCATCGGTAGGTAGGCGGTTGAGAACCGAAAGGTAAACCTTTTCGATGGAAGTTTTAGTATCTGCATTTTTATCAACCAGCCTTTGAATGATGACTGCGGAATTCATTTGTGGTGAATTCATGAGGCGGAGAATCTGTGGAATGCCTGTTTCGTAACTAAGGGCAGAGGTTCCTTCTTCTGGTTGAAAAAAGGTTACAAACTGCGCTCTAGCGCCCTTAGGAAGGTTCTTACCAGCTTTGACCTTATCCAATTTTTGATCTGCCTTACCTGCTGCACCAAGTACGGTGGCCAAGCTATCGAACAATTGTTCTGGCGTCATGTTTTTGATGGGCATGCGAGCCAGCAATGCGATATCAGTTTCTTTGTTTGATGCATTGGGCTTGCTGCTTCTTTGATAAGTTTCGCTATTACAGATCGAACGGATTAAGAATTTGAGATCAAAGCTTGAGGCAGAGAACTGGGTTGCCAAGGTTTCTAAAAGTTCTGGGTGTGTTGCAGGATTTCCATCATGCATGTCATCTACGGGGTCAACTAGGCCTTTGCCGAAATACTGGGCCCATACTCGATTTACCATTGCTTTACTGAAGAATGGGTTGGTTTTAGAGGTCAACCAGTTTGCAAGTACGGGTCTGTAAGGTTCAGCGGAATTCAGGGTTGCTTCGCCAGAGGCCAGAAATGTTGCAGGAACAAACTTTGCTGCTTCGGGCAGGGTCTTTTTATTCTTGACAATGGCTTTTCCTTCAGAAACCGTTGGGGAGGAAGTATCTTTTCCACCGGGTGGCTTGGATTGAACTTTCATGAAGAAAGCTGCCAAACCCCAATAATCGTTTTGCTTCCAATCAACGAAAGGATGGTTATGGCATTGAGCACATTGGAGTTGTACACCGAGAAATAGCTTGCTAACAGAGTCGGTTATTTTATCGACAGAAGCATTGGAGATGAAATAGGTGATTGATCCATTTTCATCTTGGGGCCCGGTGGAGGTTAATAACTCCTTGGTTATTTGATCCCACCCGGTGTTCACATTAAAATGTTTTTCAAGCCAAAGGGTCAGGGGTTCGGTTTGAACCCTGCGGTTATCAGAAAGCCTGGGTAAAAGAAGAGCTTGCCAAATGTCTGCCATGTGTTTGCCAAACTCATCATCTGCAAGCAGATCGTCAACCAATTTGACCCTTTTGTTTGGAATGGTGTTTTCAAGGAAGGCCCTAGTTTCAACCGAGGTGGGAATTCTTCCAATGATGTCCAGATAAGCACGCCTTTGAAATTCAGCATCGGTACTTTTTGCGGAAGGTGTAACCTTTTCTTCTTTGATTTTTTTGCTGATTTCAGCATCAATCATGGCAGATAAAACCTTGCTAGTAAGCAAAGGTTTGGCTGCAAGAGGATTGGCTGAGGTTTTGGCAAGCTTCCTCTCCTGTTTCTTTTCTTGGTTGGTTTGGGGCTTAGTATCTTTTGTTTCTGGGGTAGCTGCATCTGCAATTTCAATAATTGCAAAGCCCAAAGCAAGGGCCAACAATTTAGAGCTTATTGATTTTCGATTGAACATGGTGAATCCTATAAATACAAGGCGTGATCTAAGGCTAGTTATTATATTAAACCCTATTTTTGATGATATGTTTCGCAAAAGTATTCATTTTTTTAAGATATTTTTTGAAAGCCGTGGTGTTTTTGTAAGTCTTTATTAAGTAACTACTTGTGTCTTTCGTTTTGGTCAGATATTTGCTTGCAGAGCGAAAAAAAATGAGTTCTTAAGGATTCGGGTACTGCTTCAAGTGCCAAGTTGCCTTCAGGGGTCTTTAAACAGCCAAGGAGCGCTTCAAAAAACGGGATGGCTGTTGCAATCAAGTTTGCAGAATTAAAAGGGGCGGAGCTAGTCGGTGGTTCTTGAGGTTGGGTCCAGATTTTTGCCTGATCCAAGAATTCTTGCCCCAAGCTTGAACTTAATTCGATTTGGTCTTCAGTTTTACCAAAGAGATTTTCGAATAATTGGTTTTTCTTTTGAAGGGATAATAGTACTTTCTCTTCGATACTTGCCTGCATGATAAATTGGAATGACTGAACAGGTTGTTTTTGCCCCATGCGGTGGATTCGAGCCATGCGTTGTTTTAACACCGCGGGGTTCCACGGGATGTCCAGATTAAAAAGGGTGTCTGCAAATTGGAGGTTTAAGCCAGTGCTACCAGCATCAGTACTCAGGAAAATCATAGTTTCCGGGTTGTCTCTGAATTGTTTGACGATACTTGCCCTAGAGGAGCTTGGCAGTTGCCCGTGTAGAAAAACATAACCTAGGGAGTTTTTCTTAAGCATTGCTTCGATAGCAACGAGAAACTCTTTTGATTCACAAAAAACGACAATTTTTTTTGTTCCAGATAGGATCAGGTCTTTAACGCGGATTATAAGTTCAGTTATTTTAGGCGAGTCTATGGGGCTCGTTTGATCATCTGCCAAGGATGCGCAGTTGCAAATCAGCCTTAATCGTGCCAGAATTTTCAATAAGCGGTTGTGGTCCACCTTCGATAGGTTTTTTCTAGAAACAAGTTTTGCTAATTGCTCCATGGTTTCTGAATGCAGTTTTTGTTGAGTTGTTGATAATTCGAGGCGGATGGGGGTATCAACTTTTTCAGGCAGATCGTGAAGTATTTTGTCACGCGATCTTCGCAATAAAATAGGCTTGAGCTTTTCACGAACTTGATCCAAATTGCGGTACCCGGTTGTTTTTCCTGCAGCATCAACAATACGATGATCCTCAAGAAATTGAAACGCAGGGCCAAGCCTGCGGGCATCCACAAATTCAACAATGCTGTAAAGTTCTTCAAGGCGGTTTTCGAGGGGAGTTCCCGTAAGAACAAAGGCAAATTTGCTTTTTAGCTTTTTAACTTCTCGGGTGGTTTCAGCTTCCCAGTTCTTGATTCTTTGTGCCTCATCCAAAATAACGAGGTCGGGTTCCCATGCATTAAGTTTAAGAAGGTCATGTTTCACAATATCGTAGTTTACAATGCGGTAAAAAGTGGGCGTGCTGTATGCGTTCTCCCTTTCTTTTTCAGAACCATCAATTACCTGCACTTGCCTAGAGGTGAACTTTCTGATTTCCTCGACCCATTGAAATTTAAGTGAGGCGGGGGTCACGACCAAAACGCGTTCCAAATTGCGTTCCCGTGCCATTAATTCAACTGCTGCCATCGCTTGAATCGTTTTTCCCAACCCCATGTCGTCTGCGAGAATACATCTGGATCGATGAGCCAGAAATAATGCACCTTCAACTTGATAAGGAAGAAGTTCGGTTTGCAGAAGTTTCGGATGCCATTGGTCGTTGGCGTAAAGAGTGCGCAACTCATTTTCCCTGATTGCCATTTTTTGTGATTCAAGGTCATTGTTGATGAAGTCTAACGCATCCGAATAAACGGTGATTTCCTCAGGGTTTTTTTCAACCTGCCTCATTAGTTCTTCAAGATTTGCATTTGGTTTAATATCGCCAATGGAATCAAAATAAGTCTGCCCAAGGGCAAGCAATGCAGGGGAAGGGCGGTGGGGAAGGAGAATTGCTAGGCGTAGTTTTGTATCGTACCGGACGATGATTTCAGGCCGGGTGACTTGGGCATGTTTTCGCTTGGGTAAGCCTTGTGCATTTTTTTGCAGTACATCAAGAACTGCTATAATGTGCTTGCAGGATCCAAGAGTATTGATTTTAAAGTCTGGGCATTCGCAGAAGTTCTCTCCGGTGTTAAACCCTCGGATGCTTACTTTATATGCTGTATTTCTAGTATTGTTGATGTTGATTACACGGTAATCACTGAAAACCTTGTTTCTACCAAGGTTTTCAATGCGAAAAAGCGACTGTGCAGCCCGTTGCCGCCTTAAATCAAGCTGTTCTTCTCGTAACATGAGTGGGCACCTGAGTAATTAGAATCAGAACTTATTCTAGCTTGAAATCGGGTTCGCGGGTGTAAATAAGTTGCTGTACCCTTCAAGCTTTGTAAATTAGAAGCATGGAATGCTATCCCCTAGGTGAGAAGAACATTGACACAAAATCCAATTCAAACAATTGACAAAGTTCGGGTTAACCTCGGAGTCAGAAGTTATGATATTCTGATCGGGCAGGGCTTGCTTGCAAACATCCCTTCTCTATTCGCTAATGTTGCGCGGTCAACTTCCTTTTTTGTTGTATGCGATGAACATGTGCAAGAGGATGCCGCCCTTGTTGCGAAGGGTTTTAAAAATCAAAATATTAATGCGACTATTGCAGTTCTTCCTTCAGGAGAAAATCAGAAGTGTCTTGATAGTGCTGCCAAACTATTTGATCAACTTGTTAATATCCATGCAGACCGAAAAACGATGGTGCTTGCAATGGGCGGCGGAGTGGTAGGGGATTTAGCAGGTTTTGTGGCTGCTACTTTCAACCGTGGCCTTAATCTTTTCATGGTGCCCACAACCTTGCTTTCGATGGTGGATAGTTCCGTAGGCGGGAAGGTTGGGATTAACCATCCCAAGGGGAAAAATCTGATCGGGGCGTTTCATCAACCGGTTGGTGTAGCAATCGACATAGATGTTTTGAAATCACTACCCGATCGTGAGTATCGTAGCGGCCTTGCAGAAATCGTGAAGTATGGAATGATCATGGATGCGGATTTTTTCGCATTTCTTGAAGCGAACGCGGAAGGCATTCTTGAGCGCAAACCCGAGTTGCTGATAAAAATCATCAAGCGATCGTGCGAGTGTAAGGCGCAAGTTGTTTCGCAGGATGAAAGGGAAGAAACGGGCCTAAGGGCGAGCCTTAACTTCGGCCATACCTTCGCCCATGCCTTCGAAACCATCGGCGGGTATGGCTCATGGTTGCATGGTGAAGCGGTTGCTGCTGGGATGGTGTGTGCTAATAAAGTTTCGTTAAAGCGTGGGTTGATTGATGCAGATACAGCAAACAGGATGGTGGCTTTGCTGAAAGCTTTTAAACTGCCCACTGACCCCCCAGAGTTATCATCTGCTGCGCTTTTAGAAGTGATGCGGAACGATAAAAAATCGGTCCGAGGAAGTTTGCGATTCATTCTCGCAACCAAACTTGGTGCGGTGTCTTTGTTTGATGATGTTACTGAAGAAAATGTAAAAGGAGTTTTGTCACCACTAATTTGAAAGGTTCGCAACGCCCATGTATGAACCCTCTGATGAAGAATTAAAACCCTGGCTATTGTTAAACTTGGTGCCCGGCCTCGGGCCCAGACTTACTAAAGCCTTAATAGAAAAGTTTATTACGCCCGATGAAGAATTAAAACCCTGGCTATTGTTAAACTTGGTGCCCGGCCTCGGGCCCAGACTTACTAAAGCCTTAATAGAAAAGTTTATTACGCCCGAAGCAGTTATTTGTGCAAGTGTGCAAGAACTATCAGCGATTCCACATCTTGGTTTTACTACAGCAACCAAGCTTTACGATTCATTCAAAAAGTACAATCCCGATCAAGAACTTGCCTCGATGCGACTGCATGGGGTCAAGGCGCTGTTGCTGAATAAGCCTGATTATCCAGAGTCTCTGAAAACTATCTGGGATCCTCCCTCGGTCCTTTATTTGAAAGGAGAGATCTTGCCCGGGGATGGAAAAGCCGTTGCTATTGTAGGTTCAAGATCGTGTACCGAGTATGGAAAAAAGATGGCAAAGAGATTGGCCAAAGGGTTGGCAATGGCGGGGTATACCATTGTAAGTGGGTTAGCGCGGGGAATTGATGGAGAAGCGCACCGCGGGGCTTTGGAAGCAGGGGGTAGAACCATAGCAGTGCTGGCGGGTGGGTTATCCAAGATTTACCCACCTGAGCACGCTGGGCTTTCATTGGAAATCATTAAAGCAGGCGCAATTGTTTCCGAAGCTGCATTGATGGAGAAGCGCACCGCGGGGCTTTGGAAGCAGGGGGTAGAACCATAGCAGTGCTGGCAGGTGGGTTGTCGAAGATTTACCCACCGGAGCACGCTGGGCTTGCATTGGAAATCATTAAAACGGGCGCAATTGTTTCCGAAGCTGCGGTTTTGCAAGCGCCACTTCCCGGAATGTTTCCTGCACGCAATCGGATAATCAGTGGGATGAGCAAGGCTATTATCTTGGTCGAGGCTGCAGAAAAAAGTGGCGCCTTGGTCACTGCGGTTCATGCTTCCGAACAAGGCAGGCCTGTGCTTGCTGTGCCAGGAAGTGTTGAGTCATCTGCGAGTGGCGGCACCAATTCCTTAATAAGAAAAGGTGCGATTTTAATTAGGGATGTAGATGATGTGTTGCAGGAATTGAAAGATTGGGCGCCCTCTTTTACCCAGAAGTTATTGCCCGGTATTTCTGCAGAGGTAACTCCCCCATCTGTACCTGAGAACCTTGATGAAGCAGAAACGAAGATTTGGCAGGCGCTTGCAAATAGTGAATGTAATATGGATGAACTCATTCGCACCAGCGGGCAAAACGCTGGGGTTGTTGCAGGGAAGTTGTTGGGAATGGAAATGAAACGCATCATTAAAAGGCTGCCCGGAAGTAGATTCACCATTTGCTAGAAAACTTTTGTATCTTTTACGCTATCCCCTTAGAATCACTTTTCTGGTTGTGATTTCTTTCTCTTTTATTTGAGGATTAAGCATGAGATTTTTATCCCGTTGTGTCATCAAGCCAATAGCGGCTTCGTTGATGGTCACCTTGCTTTCGAGTTCGGTGGCTTTGGCCCAAAAAGAATTTAAAAGCGGCATTGAATGGCCCGAACCCAAGGTTGTGACTCCTGGAAGTGCCACCGTTGCACCTTCCGATGCCATTGATGCCATTATTCTTTTCGATGGCAAAGATCTTTCCCAATGGAAGAATGGCGAGAATTGGATTATCAAGGATGGCGCTGCAACTGCAAATAAATCAGGGATTTCGACCAAGCAAGCCTTTGGGGATGCACAAGTTCATATCGAGTGGGCTTCACCTGAAAAAGTTGAAGGCACTGGCCAAGGCAGAGGTAACAGCGGTATTTATCTGATGGGTAAATACGAAGTTCAAATTCTTGATTCGTTCGTTAATAAGACTTATTTCGATGGCCAAGCTGGTTCCATCTACAAACAGTATCCACCTTTGGTGAACGCCTGCAGGAAGCCTGGCGAATGGCAGACCTACGATATTATTTTTAATGCTCCCCGATTTGACAAAGAGGGCAAGGTTTCAAAGCCCGGGCATATCACTGTTTTGCATAACGGTGTGCTGGTACAAAATCATTCGGAGTTGCAAGGCGGAACCATGTATGATCGCCCTCCAGAATACAAGGCGCATGCTGATAAACTGCCCTTTGAAATTCAGTTTCATGGCAACCCAGTTAAGTTTCGCAATATCTGGGTTAGGGAATTTAAGGAACTGCTGCCCCCAGAAAAGGCCAGTGTAGCCAACAAGCTTAAAGAATTGAACAAGTCGCAAGAGCCAAAGAAATAAAAGGGCTGTTAAATAAAAGAACCCCGGTGGAGATTATCCATCGGGGTTCTTTTATTGCTATTAACTCTTACTTGATGAAGAGCATTTCGCGATAGGTTGGCAATGGCCAGTGATCATCTGCAACCATGGTTTCAAGCTTATCGGATACGATTCTAAGCTTGACGATGTTTGCAAGAACATGATCCCGCGCATGAGTTGCATGAGCAAGGTCATCGCCTTCTGGGTGATCGCCAACGGCCTTTTCCAGATGGGCAATAGCTTTCTGGAAATCGGTGATGGTGGCGGTAAAAGTTTTGAGAAACTCGAGCTGGGCACTGTTATCAACACCTGCAGCTTTGGTCGCATTTACCGAAGTTGCTACTTCGCCTTGGTAGCGAATAGCTGCTGGTAAAATCATACCCTTTGCCATCAGCAAGGCGGTTCTGCCTTCGATTTTGATGGTTTTTACATAGCTCTCGCAAAGAATGACATAGCGGCTCTGCAATTCCTTTTCAGTATAAACCTTATACTTGGTGAAAAGGTCGATGCTATCTTTACGGATGATGACGGGAAGCGCTTCGATGGTAGTGCGAAGGTTTGGTAATCCCCGCTTTTCTGCTTCTTTGTGCCATTCTTCGGAATAACCATCGCCATTGAAGAGGACTTTTTTGCTTTCCTTGATGATGCCAAGAAGAACTTCCTGAATGGATTTGTGGAAATCCTTTCCAGCCTTGGCGCTCTTTTCAAGTTCGGTAGCAATAAAGTCAAGCGATTCTGCAACGATGGTGTTGAGCACACTGTTGGGGCCAGAAACCGACTGGGAGGAACCAACTGCACGAAACTCGAACTTGTTACCTGTGAAGGCAAAAGGGCTGGTTCTATTGCGGTCGCCTGCATCGCGTGGCAGCTTTGGTAGAACGGTAACGCCGATCTCCATTTCTCCGCCCTGCTTGGTAGACTTTGCGCCACCTTTTTCTAACTGATCAATAATATCTTGAAGCTGATCGCCCAAGAAAATCGAAATGATTGCAGGATATCTTGAAGCTGATCGCCCAAGAAAATCGAAATGATTGCAGGAGGCGCTTCGTTCGCACCCAAACGATGATCGTTTGCAGCGCCACTCACTACGACTCTTAGCAGTTCTGGATACTTTGCAACAGCCCTGATAACCCCAGCACAGAAAACAAGGAACTGTGCGTTTTCGTGAGGAGTGTCACCGGGGTTAAGCAGGTTTTCGCCTGTATCGGTCGACATCGACCAGTTGTTATGCTTGCCCGACCCATTGATTCCCGCAAAGGGTTTTTCATGGAAAAGGCATGCCATGCCATACTTGGAGGCAGTCTTTCGCAGGATTTCCATCAGCAAGTTTTGATGATCGGTAGCTAGATTCGAATCTTCGAAAATAGGTGCGATTTCATACTGGCTGGGTGCAACTTCATTGTGCCTGGTTTTTACAGGTACGCCAAGCTTGAACAATTGTGCTTCGCAATCTGCCATGTATGCAATCACGCGTTCGGGAATGTGACCAAAGTATTGGTCTTCCATTTCCTGGCCTTTGGGGGAAGCCGCGCCAACCAAGGTTCTACCCGTGTGAAGCAAGTCAGGCCTTGCAAGGTAGAAGCTACGGTCGATAAGGAAATATTCTTGTTCAGGGCCAACAGTGGTGAATACCTTTTTCGCATCTTTGTTGCCGAAGAGACGAAGAATACGGAGAGCTTGATGGGAAAGAACTTCCATCGATTTAAGCAAAGGAGCTTTTTTGTCGAGGATGTCGCCAGTCCAACTAAGAAAAACCGTGGGGATAACGAGAGTTGCGCCGTTAGGACTTTCAAGAATGTAAGCAGGGCTAGTTGGATCCCAACCGGTATAGCCGCGTGCTTCAAAGGTGGCACGAATACCGCCCGAGGGGAAGGAACTGGCATCGGGTTCGCCTTTGACAAGTTCTTTGCCACTGAATTCAACCATGGCTTTACCCGAGCCATCTATATTAAGAAAGCTATCGTGTTTTTCTGCGGTAAGGCCGGTCATGGGTTGAAAAATATGGGTGTAATGGGTTGCACCTTTTTCGATGGCCCAATCCTTCATTGCGCTTGCAACGCTATCTGCAATTGTTGGGTCGAGAGAGATGCCTTGTTTGATGGTTTTTTGGAGTGCTTTGAAAATAGGCTTGGGAAGGCGTTCTCGTTGAACTTCTTCATTAAATACATTGCATCCAAAAAGGTCTTTTAAGGGCGTTTCATGAAAGTCGAGCCTTTCAAGAACATGTTTGGAATTGGCAATAGCCTGAATAGCTTGTGAACGGATATTGTTTGAACTCATGATAAAAATCCTCAAATCCTGTAAAAAAACACACTCGCGGAAAGTCGCTCCAGTCATTGGTATTTTGAAGGCCGCGTTTTCCTTCCCATACCGACCGGAACTTGGAAAGGCTCCTTATAAATCGTAATATAGCGCAAACTCATAAGGATGGGGTCGCATTCTTATTGCTTCCACCTCTTGCTCGCGCTTGTATTGAATCCATGTACGGATTACATCTTCCGTAAATACATCACCTTGTAAAAGAAATTCGTGATCGCGCTCTAAATTATTCAAAGATTCTTCCAAAGAACTTGGCGTACCGGGAAGCTTCAACCGTTCTTCAGGCCCAAGATCGTATATGTTTCTATCCATCGGATCACCAGGATGAATTTTGTTTTTAATCCCATCCAGCATTGCCATCAACATTCCTGCAAATGCAAGATATGGATTGCTTGAACCATCTGGGCAGCGATATTCAATCCGCTTCGAATTTGCCTTGTGGGAATGCACCGGAATGCGAATAGCTGCAGAACGATTTCGGCTGCTGTATGCCAATCGCGTGGGGGCATCGTAACCAGGCACCAAACGCTTGTAACTGTTGGTGGTTGAATTTGTAATCGCACATAACGAAGGTGCATGCCTAAGTAATCCACCAATGGCATACATAGCGGTATCACTTAAGCCCGCATAACCTGTGCCGCCGAAAAGGTTTTTTCCACCCTTCCATAGCGAACAATGCACATGCAATCCGCTACCATGATCTTGAAACAAAGGTTTAGGCATGAAGGTTGCAGATTTGTTGTGCTTGCGCGCTACATTTTTTACAATGTATTTGTACTTCAAAACGCTATCAGCTACCATGATCTTGAAACAAAGGTTTAGGCATGAAGGTTGCAGATTTGTTGTGCTTGCGCGCTACATTTTTTACAATGTATTTGTACTTCAAAACGCTATCAGCCATTTCCACCAAGGTGGAAAAGCGAATATCAATTTCGCCCTGGCCTGCAGTAGAGCCTTCATGATGATGGGATTCAATTTCGATGCCACAATCCAGCATGGTAAGCATCATTTCGCTGCGTAAATCATGGGAGGAATCGGAAGGCGGGCAATGCAGGTAGCCTTCCTTGTAGCGAATTTTATGACCTAAATTAGGGTCTTCTTTACGACCGGTATTCCAAGCACCTTCCGAACTTTCAATAAAGTAATAACCACTGTTTTCGTTTTGGTTGAATCGGATGTCATCGAATACAAAAAACTCAATCTTAGGGCCAAAGTAAGCAGCATCGCAAATCCCAGATGCCTTCATGTAATTGGTGGCTTTTCGTGCGACATTTCGCGGGTCGCGGGTGTAATCTTCCCGGGTCAGCGGATCCTGAATATTACATATCATCACCAGCGTCTTGTCTTTCGCAAAAGGATCAAGAAACGCAGTCTCAGGTACGGGCATCACCACCATGTCGGATTCATTAATGGTTTGCCAGCCACGCATACTTGCGCCATCGAATCCCAACCCCTCTTCAAAGGTGGATTCACGCAAAGCGGACGCTGGAATGGTGAAATGTTTCCAAAGTCCGGGAAAATCCATGAATCGTAAATCTATTGCTCGCACTTCTTTTTCACGGATGTGAGCTAAGATTTCGCGGGGAGTCACAGAGAAAAACTCCAATTAAGGATGGCTGCTGGATGCCAACCCTAGTTTGCTTCGGGAGAGAAGAGGAACCTATTGATATGTTATTAGTGATTTGCCTTAAAGGCAAACAAAACCCAATTATAATGATATTATCTGTAGTGGGGGATTTTCCCGATGGTATTAACCCTATAGCTCTGTTCCTATAAGCGCCTATCAAATAACTTCTTGACACGCCCGTTTTTTACCACGATGATCCGCATGCTGATCTTCCTTTTCTGGGGTTTTTTAAACTTACGATGGCAAGAAATGTTGAAATAAAAGCTAAAATCGGTGGAATTGAAGCACTGATACCCATCATCGCTTCCCTCGCAGAAACCGGCCCCTTCAATATTTTGCAGCATGACACTTTCTTTAATTGCCCCTTGGGTAAATTAAAGCTCCGTGCCTTTTCTGCATCCTCAGGCGAATTAATCTTTTATCAACGCCCCGAATTAAATGGGCCAAAAGTGTCGCTTTATCAAATTTCACCCACGACCGAACCCGATTCCCTGAGGGATACCCTTGCTTTGGCCTATGGAATCCTAGGAACTGTGCGAAAACAGCGCACTCTTTATCTCTTAGGGAAAACTCGAATTCATTTGGATCGCGTTGATGGCTTGGGCGATTTTCTCGAACTTGAAGTGGTTCTGGAAGACCTTCAAACCATTACTTATGGTGAAAGTATCGCTCTCGATCTAATGGCTAAGATTGGCGTTTTACCCAACCAACTCATCCCCACTTCTTATCTTGAATTGTTGCATAAATCTTAAGCAATCAAGAATATGAAATGCGAAATTAAATCTAATCTTTAACTTTGCTATTATCTAAAATGTGAACTTGTTTCATTTGCGCAGATCCGGAACTGTGCGAAAACAGCGAACTCTTTATCTCTTAGGGAAAACTCGAATTCATTTGGATCGCGTTGATGGCTTGGGTGATTTTCTCGAACTTGAAGTGGTTCTGGAAGACCTTCAAACCATTACTTATGGTGAAAGTATCGCTCTTGATCTAATGGCTAAGATTGGCGTTTTACCCAACCAACTCATCCCCACTTCTTATCTTGAATTGTTGAGCAAATCGTAATACCAAATCATGCTTGCTAGGAAATAGAAATTCAATCATTACCAATGACGGCAAGAAAGTTCATGTATCTCAATGTTAGTCAGCGGATCGTGAGCTTGTATTTGAATCGAGCCAGCTTCAAGGCGTAGCCCTTTTCGAGGATTATTGGAAATTTCTCTGGTATCTACCCAGGAAACTGTTTGATAACCATTAACCCAAACAGCAATTTTTGGTCCAAGTGCAATGACGGTCATGCTAAAAGGGGTGAAATCCCTACTGATCAACCGCCTTGCCTGCACGCGATCATCAATAGCACCAGTTGCCCATTTTGTGGGTTTGGCCGGATCATTGTCATCACAGCTACTATAGATCTGAGCTTCGTATCCGTTTGTGAATTCGCCCGGGATCGAGCGGAAAAATAATCCGCCATTGGAGTGTCTTGCATTGCTTGCGACTTTGATCCTGATGATCATGTCCGCAAATAACTGGTCTTCCAATTCAAGAACAGCAGGTCCACCTTTTGCAATAAGCTTTCCCTCTTGAACTTTCCAGCTTGCTGGTGATTTTCCTTTCCGGATGATTTCTTTCCAGCCTGAAAGGTCCTTCCCATTAAGTTTGGGAGTCAACTTCAAGGGAAGAATTGCAACTTCATATAAACTGCCGGACTGAATTGTTAAATTAGTATTCGAATCTGAAGAATCAATTACCAGAGGAGTGTTGGGTTCAATGGTGTGGGATTTATTGCCAAGGATTATGGAAGATTTAACTTTTGATTTGAGGCGAATTTTGCAATTACTAAGAGGCAGTG
>QWPF01000049.1 GCA_003671255.1 Planctomycetota bacterium
AAAGTTCATGCATATGACCATTAGTTGCAAGGCTTTCAGGTTTAAACGGGCAGTAGGGCGAGCCATCGACCCGGGTTATTTTTCCACCTGCTTCGTTAACGAGAACGATACCTCCTGCAACATCCCAGACATGATTATCGAAAGCATAAAACACATCGCATCTTCCGGAGGCGATGTACGCTAGATTAAGCGCAGTGGAACCAATTCTACGAACCGCCTGACTTCTGTGCGAGAAGTGCTTCCACCAACTGAAAAGATGCTCCATGCCTCGAACATTGTAAGGGAAACCGGTGGTGACCATTGCCTTTTCAAGCGAGGTTATGGTGCTGGTTTTGAGGGGTAGATTATTAACAAAAGCTCCATGGCCTTTGGCAGCATGAAACATTTCGTTTCTGGAAGGGTCGTGGACCACGCCAACGACCATCTCGCCCTGATAATAAAGCCCAATAGAGATAGCGTAAAGGGGAAGATCGTGAACATAGTTGGTTGTGCCATCGATGGGATCGACAATCCAAGTAGGCGGTGCGTTGGGGCCTGGATCTTTCTCGCCCTTCCCATCTTCCTCGCCTAGGAAATCATGATCTGGGAAGAGTTTTTTGAGATGCTCGTAGATGACTTTTTGAGATGCAGTGTCTGCATCGGTGACAAGATCGTAAAGCCCTTTTTCACGAACGGAGAAGTTCTGCCTCATGGAAAGCAGCAGATTGGAAGCGATTTTTGCAGCCTCGCATGCCCCTTCCTTCCATTTCAACAGATCGCTCATGCGTGTACCTTCCAATGGTAAAACGGTCTCTCAATCACAAAGGATAAGATATTGTTTTCTGTGGGAAAGTGCCAACAATTATCATTGAAAAACGAGTTCGAGTTTTTAAATGAATAAGGCCCCCGGTGTTTGAACCAGAGGCCTTGTTTTCGTTCATCCTGTCAATTCTAAAAGAATGACTAGATAAGCTGGGTCTTGCCAGGGACTGCTACGGCCCATTCTGGAAGAACCGTGTCTTTGTTAAAGTTTTCAGGCATCAACCTTTGCTTGGAATTCAGGGCTTGCTCCCATGAGATTTCCTTGCCTGTATAAGCCGACATACGGCCAAGAACCGCGGTAAGCGAACTCTCGGTGACTGTCTTGAGTTCGTTCAGCGGTTTGCCTGCACGAATGCTCTCGATCAAATCGGTATGTTCCTGAACATAGGGGTCAACATTCTTTTGATTCCTAGCAACAACAGCCTTGCCATTGATGGTGTAGGTGTTGACCTGGCAAGAGCCTTTGGTTCCTACTACAGCTTCGGAAACACTGTTAGCACAGTTGCTGATCTGCCTGCACATGGAATGAACATGAACGCCATTCTGGTATTCAAAATCGATCGAAAAGAAATCGAAGATGATGCCATACTTGGGGTCATTTCGGGTGCGATGGCCCATGCCTACAGCTTTGATAGGGTGGCCGCGCAGTACCCAGTTCATTACATCGATGTTATGAACATGTTGCTCAACGATATGGTCGCCACACAGGTAGGTGTAGTTATACCAGTTGTTGAGTTGGGCTTCAGCGGGTGTCATGCCTGGTTTTGGATCGCGGGACCAAAGGATACCTTGGTTCCAATAGCAACGGCCACCAACGATGTCGCCAATCGCTCCTTCGTGAAGTTGCTTGATGGTTTCGATGTAGGCAGCTTGGTGCCTGCGTTGGGTTCCTGCAACAATACCAAGTCCGCTGGCATTGGCTTCATCGTAAGCAGCCATGCAATCGCGAGCTGTAGGGCCGTCTACGCAAACGGGCTTTTCGGTGAAGATATTCTTCTTGGCCTTAACTGCAGCCATGATGTGGATAGAGCGAAACCCAGGAGGGGTTGCGAGGATGACATAATTGATCTTGGGATCGTTCATGATTTTCTGGTAGGCATCAACTCCAGAATGAACTTTGTCATCAGCGATTTCAACTTTGTTGTTGAGTTCTTTAACCTTTGGATCATCCTTGGCAATGCCTTTCAAGCGAGCTTGAAGGCCCTTGGCTTGAGATTCAAAAGCATCTGCGACTGCGTGAATGGTGACATTGCGTGCAGAATTCAAGACATTATGTGCAGCGCCGCTGCCACGACCACCGCAACCAACCACGCCAACACGGATTTCGTCGCTACCTTGGGCATAAGCGCCTGCGGGAAGAACTGCGTTGAGGGCAATGCCCCCAGCAGCAGCCATGGTGCTGGTCTTGATAAAGTCTCTTCGATCGGATGCGCCTTGTTTCTTACTCATTTCGGATCTCCAATAGGGGAAAGGACTGAAAATATAAAGATAAACTCATGAAACTAGAAACGAACTAATCACTTTGTTTGGTTACCTTGGATCGGAGGGACAAGAGGTTTTCCTGTTCTTCGACTGGCCTTACAACTCGGAAGCCTACGAATTCCGCACTGGTAAGCCACCAGATGCTCTGGGGTCGTTGCGGATCAAGCTTGATCCAGGTTTTGTCGGAACCCCTGCGGCCCGAACTTCGAAGGCCTACAGGTTGGTCCGCCCAAGAGCCGCCTCGGGCTACATGCGAAAATCTATTCTGGCTGGGTAATAATACAGGCGCAAGAGTCGCACGATCTTTAGGGAAGGTGCCATAGGAATCTTTTTTGTAATGATCAATGCACCATTCTGAAACATTGCCATGCATATCGTATAAGCCCCATGGGTTGGGTTTTTTAAGGGCGACCTTGTGCGTCACTTCTTCAGAGTTTGCAGCAAACCATGCGTATTCGCCACTCTTTGCAGGGTCATCCCCGAAAGAGTAGGGGGTTGTGGTGCCAGCTTTGCAGGCATATTCCCATTCAGCTTCTGTAGGCAATCTGTAATTCTTGCCTGTTTTTCTACTTAACCAGCGGCAATATTCCATGGCGGCATGATGGGTGATACAAATAACTGGTTGTCCATCGCGGCCGTGGCCAAAGGTTTCGTCGGCATAGGGTGGAGTGGGTCGGGTGATTGCATCCACGCCTTTGGGGTCAACATCTTTGCCATCGAGTTTGGGCTGGTCTTCGGTTTTCCAGTATTGATCGTATTCATCCCAAGTGACTTCGCACTTGCCCATCCAAAAAGATTTTACTGCGACGGGGTGTTGGGGGCCTTCATCTTCGAGGCGGCCTTTTTCTGCATCGGGGCTTCCCATGAGAAATTCTCCGCCTTTAAGGGGTAGCATTTCGAAGGGAATGTTGGCAGCACCTATTTTTTCGATGTAGGGTTTGAAGTCTGCTGCAGGTTCTTTTGTAGCTTGTGCCTGCACCGATCTTGAACCAGTTGGTAGGAAAGCTAGCCCTCCAGCTAGGAGTGCCCCACATAAGAACCAAACAGATGCGGATATTTTTTTAAGATTTGTTACACTTGAAGACATCACGACAACCTTTATCTAATGGAACTCTTGGGAATGAATGTTACCTTGCTTGCAGTAATCGCACTGGCCATTCCTTTCCAGTCGAAAAGCGAACTTACACTTTATCGTTTCAGCCAGCCTCATATGGGAACAAACTGCCAGATAATTCTTTATTCTATGAATAAAGAAGAGGCAAGTCGTGGTGCCAACGCTGCTTTCCTGCGCATGAAACAATTAGATGGTATCATGTCGGACTATAATCAGGAAAGTGAATTGAGACAATTATGTGCAAGATCTGGAACCGGGCCGGTTTCGGTGGGAGAAGATCTTTTTAAAGTTCTCACCCGGGCTAAAGAGGTTTCTGAACTTTCCAATGGGGCATTTGATGTAACGATTGGGCCGGTGGTAAAGCTATGGCGCAGAGCCAGAAAAAGCATCCAAATGCCCGATAAAGATGAACTTGAAGCTGCTTTGAAACTTGTTGGTTATCAATCCATGGTGCTTGATCCTTTAAAAAAGACAGTCTGGTTGAAAAAAGCAGGCATGATGCTCGATCTTGGAGGCATTGCCAAGGGATATGCTGCGGATGAATCATTGAATGTGCTTAGAAAAATGGGAATAAGCTCGGCTTTGGTTGCGATGGGTGGTGATGTTGCATTGGGAGACCCACCGCCCAATGCCAAGGGCTGGAAAGTCGGAATTGCGCCTGTTTTGGAAGAGGGGGATGCAGCAAGCAGGTATATGGTGCTTGCTAATTGCGCTGTTTCCACCTCGGGGGACACTGAGCAGTATGTTGAGATTGGCGGGAAAAGATATTCGCATTTGGTGAATCCCAAGACGGGGATTGGGCTGACGGAAAGAATTTCTGTATCCATCGTCGCCCCACATGGGATAGACTCGGATTCACTTACTAAGGTGGTAAGCATTCTGGGAATGGCTAAAGGAATGGAATTAGCAGCTAAAGTACCGGGAATCTCGTGCAGGGTGGTTACCAGAAAAAATGATCTGCTTGAAGTGAAGAAGAGTGAAAACTTCCCTACTGTTCACGAAAATCCCAAACAAGGAAAAGGAAATTAAATCATGGCAATGAATCGCAGAGAGTTTTCAGCGTTGGCAGCGGGCACCCTTTTAACCGGGGTATCGAATGCTGCAGATCCCCTTCCAGGCCAGACTAAGAACACCAAGTTTGCAGTTAATGTGGAAATGTGGTGGTCCAAGGAAAAAGAGTTTACCAAAAGGTTGGAGAACGCTGCTGCGCTTGGTTTTAAAGCTGTGGAGTTCTGGCCTTGGCGTAATAAGAACATTCCCGCAGTGATTGAAACATGCAAGAAGCATGGTATTAGTATTACCCAGTTTACTGCTTGGGGTTTTACTCCCGGTTTGAACGATCCTAAAAATCATTCAAAGTTCTTGGAAGAAATCGAAGCATCTTGCGAAACAGCCAAGAAACTGGATTGCAAGATGATGACTGTGGTTGGGGGCAATGACATTAAAGATGTAAGCCAAGAAAAGATGCATGAAAATATCATCGAGGGGCTTAAAAAAGCAGCTCCGATTGCTGAAAAACATGGCATTATGCTGATTCTTGAGCCCATGAATATCAAGGTAGATCACAAGGGGCATTGCCTTTATGGCAGTGCGCCAGCAACGAAGATTATTCGGGCAGTCAACAGTCCCATGGTAAAACTGAACTGGGATCTTTATCACATGTATATAACCGAGGGGAACCTTCTGGAAAACCTTAAGAAGGGGCTCGATTGTGTTGGGTATTTACAAATTGCAGATCACCCAGGCAGAAATGAACCGGGTATTGGCGAAATCAAATTTGCTGAACTTCTCAAGGGCGTAAAGGAACTAGGGTATAAAGATTACATTGGATTAGAATTAAGGCCCAAGAAGTCTGAGCTTGAGGCAGCGCTTGCTGTGCAAAAAGCGGATAACTGGTAGCAGGGGGCTTAAGTTTTAGTTAAACATGTCAGTAATCAAAAAAACGGGGGGCAGTGGTAAATCAACTGCACTGCCTTCGCATTCTGCATTTTCCACCAAGAACTTGAAGTTTTCGTAATCTTGTAGTTGGACATCAGACATTTTTATGCTGGATTTGGCCCAATGAAGTAGATTGATGGCTGATTGGGTTTCCTTAGGCAGATGTTTGAAGTTTTTGTCATGGATTTCAAGAATATCATTGGTTTCTTTTTGGATGAAGTAAAAACAGGCTGCAGCTTGGCTAAAGGAAATTTTTCCTTCTTCTAATGCGTCAATCACTTTGTTTTTTGCACTCAGTCTGCCCAAAATAATGACGTCTTTTCTATTTAATTGGTCGGTTAGCTTGTTTTCGTCGTCAATCAGGGATTCGTAATCAGCAATACTGAATAAATCCCTGAAGAAATCAGCCCAACTCTCAGAACCTGCAAGCGGAGGTGTACCTACCACAATTGTGGATAAAATCAGCGTTGCAATGATTGACCTAGCAGATGAAAACATTAAACCCTTTCAATAAATAAGGATGGCTCTAAGCCATGTTCACTTATTTGAAGAATAAACTACAAATTAACCATTAATGTGATTTAAATTTTGAGCAAATTTAAGCCACATTATACCGGTAGGACTAAAACACAAACACTCGGCCCCACTTAGAATAAACACTTTTTATTGAGTGTAGGTATCGATTTATGAACAATAATCTTTATTGATGATAAACCGCATTACTTACCTTATTTTAACCTTGCGATAACAAGATAACCAAGTCTATTTTGAAGTTAATTTTGAGAAACTTATGTGAAGAAACAAAGAATGATTGGCTATTAAGCTATAACTGGCTTAATCTTATGTCTTATTGGTGGGCCTCTAAGAGAAGGCTTTAACAATCGTTTTGTGCGGAAGTAAAGAAGTAAAGGTTTTCAAAATGCCACAAGATAACTTTGAAATGATACCTTTGTTGTCAAGCCATACGGATGATCTGGTAACCATGGCGGATGGAACGGGATTTTTTAAAGAGCATGAAGTGCAGGCATTAAGGGAAGTGCTGGACGATTATCATGAGGAAAACCACATTTATGAGCATAAAGCATACTTGTTACAGGATAAAGATAAGAAATTAGGCTTCGTTTACTATGCGCCCGCACCCATGACGGAAGGAACCTGGCAATTATGGTGGATTGTGGTGCAAAATGACTTGCAGGGAAAGGGATTGGGCGGGCGAATGCTCAAACAGGTAGAAAAGCATGCTTTAGAACTTGGAGGCAGGGTTTTATTCATTGAAACCTCTTCCCAAGAAAAGTATGACCCTACAAGGCAGTTTTACCTTAAGTATGGCTACCTATTAGAAGCTCGGATGCGAGGTTTCTACGCTGCGGGCGATGATATGATGGTCTATCGTAAGAGTTTGGTACCCGAATAGTCTGATTTTTTTAAAGCTCACAAAAAATATTTTGCAGCAATTCCACCTCTATTTCTTTTTAGGTTAGGGCTCGAAATTCTTTGTTTAAACTAGGTTGTGTACCCTTGGGGCGGGGGCCTTTGGTTGACTAGGAAATCCTTGTTTTATAGGGGATTAAGAAAAATAGGAAGTCGCGTAACCCGCAGAAGGGGGATAAGCATTAGAAACCGCGTGTCAAGGCGAAGCGGGGTAAGCATGGCAGAAGTCGTAGCAGGGTCAAATGGCAGAATCTATCTAACTTGCAAAGATATTTCTAATCTTCACGACCAATTTAACCGATTTAATTATTAACCAAGGCGGAAGAGACATAACCGCTGAAAGTGATCTAAGGCTCCAAGGATGGAGAATGGATCCTGATGCGGTGAATACTCAACCTTGGTGATTCTGCTTACTTCGGGAAGCCGCGCCTGGAATGATCTCAGGGACGGGGATCATTATAGATGACGGAATGTTGGTTTGTGCCGACATAAAGGTCTGATTGCCTAATACAAAATGGCCAGGCCGGAGCTCTGAAGTAAGGAGAAGTGGATGCTTTGCCGGGAATATTCCGCATAACCCGGTTTAAGAGACCCAGCCACCCTGTATTGCTTTATGGAGAATTTCAAATGAAGAAGGTGTTTACCACCGGCCAGGTCGCGAAGATTTGTAAAGTAGCGCCAAGGACGGTTAGCAAATGGTTCGATTCTGGCAGACTTCGTGGCTACCGTATTCCTGGTAGTCAAGATCGTCGAATTCCCCGAGAACAGCTTATCCGGTTCCTAAAAGAACATGGAATGCCCCTTGGAGAACTTGAAGAAGAAGGTTGGCACAAGATTCTTCTCATCGGTACTGAGAAAATCTTCACCGATCGAATCAAGGAATTGCTTCCCGAAGATGAAGACTTCAAATATGAAGTTGCCAACAGCGGGTTTGAAGCAGGCATTCAAGCAGAAAGCTTTCACCCTGATACCATTGTGATTGACCTTGCAATGGGACGCAGCGAAGGCCTTCAGATTGCCCAAAATCTCCGCAGAAATGTTGCTTATGAATCCACCGTGATCATTGCAATGGCAAGCGAAGACGAAGCAAGCCCAGAAGCTTTGAGTCAATTTGGTTTTAACGAAGCTTTCAAGAAGCCCTTTGATACCGCGCTTCTTTCTGAACGCATCCAAACCTTGATTGATGAAAAGCGGGACAATAACTAATTTAGAATGATCCTAGATTATTCTTCACATAAGCGAAGCCGTACGGTTTACCTCATCCGAGGAATCCGGACGGCTTCGCTATTTTTGCACTTCCTTTGATAATATTTCCAACAATCCCTGCCCACGCGTGTTTCTAAGTGGGAGAATATCATTAGTCTTTTGGTGGTTTGCATTGGCATTGGTGCCATGGTAGCAT
This sequence comes from Planctomycetota bacterium, assembly GCA_003671255.1. Lineage (GTDB taxonomy): Bacteria > Planctomycetota > Planctomycetia > Gemmatales > Gemmataceae > UBA969. Next base: position 8,169 of record QWPF01000049.1, read on the forward strand.
TTATGCTTGCTTTTCCTTGGATTAGCTTAGGGTGTAGTTAAACGGTGCCTTAGTCGTTTGTGGCGTAAAAGCGCCCAACAAAAACAAGAGGTTGACATGGCGAAAAATCAAGGTGCTTGGGGTTTGGAGATGGGCGTTTGCTCGATGAAGGCCATCCGCCTAGAGATGCAAGATGGTTCGCCTGTTGCAACTCATTATGATTTTATTGATCATGCCAAGATTCTTAGTCAGCCTGAAAATCTTCAAGACCAAGATAAAATGATCAAAGAGGCTTTGTTGAAGTTTCTTTCAAGAAACAAGGTTCGTGGCGATTTGGTCTGTTTGTCTGTTTCGAGCCAGAGTGGTCTAGCCCGTTTTGTGAAATTGCCTCCGGTTGAAGAAAGCAAAATAGCTGAGATTGTTCGGTTCGAAGCCAAGCAGCAAATTCCCTTTCCTCTTAACGAGGTTGTCTGGGATTTTCAGAAGCTTGGTTCAGGCATGGTGATTGATGGTCTTGCTTTAGATAGTGAGATTGGTCTTTTTGCAATGAAGCGTGATTTCATTAATAAAACGCTTTTGAATTATCGTGAGGTAAATATTGATCTTCATGCGGTTCAGATGGCGCCTCTTGCGCTTATCAATTACATCGCATTCGATGTCATGGGGAAAAATTATAAAGCTGATGGTTCGCCCGCCATCGAATCTGATGATGATGATGCGCCTAAAAAAGGCATATTGGGGTTGGATATAGGCAACGATATCAGCAATCTGGTTTTGACCGATGGCACCAAAATCATCGAGCAAAGAAGTATCAGTATAGGTGGCAGCAGGTTCACCAAGGAAATCGCCAAGGAATTCAAGCTGACCTTCGCCAAGGCAGAGCATTTAAAACGAACGATTGCTAAAGCCACTACCAAGGATGGCCCCGATTTAAAAGCGGTCATTACCGCAGTGAAACCCATCTTCCAAGATTTGGTGGGCGAGTTGCAGCGCTCTCTTACTTATTTCAGTAATCGCCATCGCAATATTGAGTTTGAATACATGCTTGCGCTGGGCAATGGTTTTAAGTTGCACGGCTTGCAAAGGTTTCTTCAGGAAAAGCTGGGTGTAGAACTTCGGAAGCCCGGAACATTCGAAAGGCTTAAGGGCGATTCGGTCATCAAGGCGACCAACTTCAGCGACAACCTTTTAACTTTTGCAGGTGCTTATGGCTTGGCCTTGCAGGGTTTGAAGCAAGTGCGAATGACCACGAATTTACTACCTCCTGAAATCGTTGCAGAACGACAACTTAAAATGAAAAGGCCTTGGGCTGTCGCAGCAGCGGCAGCGGTTTTACTCGGCCTCAGCACCTACTCCTTAAAGAATCATTTGCAAGCTCGTGCCTGGACTGATCCTACAGTTGCTAAGTCCATTAAAGAAGGTGAACGCATCATCGGCGATGTGGGCAAAGGGAAGAAAAACTTCGAACAGGCCAAGGCAAATGTTGCCAAGGAAGAGTCGAATGTGAAAAGTCTTTTGTCTGGTCAGGATGAAAGATTCAATTGGCTTGATCTCTTCACTTATGTGAACGAAGCCATTCCTAGGCAGGACGGAAAAAATCTTTCTGATCAACAACGGGCTGCTTATTGGAATGTAGCTCAAAACAGGCCCAGGGGCGAAGCCGCCTTTAAAGAACTTGTGCGCAGGCAGACTTTGTCGCGTGATGAGTTTGGCAACGATGGTTATGAGCCAGGCGATACTTTGGGTAAAAATATTGATCAGTTGATTGAGTTTAATATTGAGTCTGTCGATTGCAAATTCACCGAAAATCTCTCCGGGTATTGGCAGCAGGTCAAGGGCGGGGCCAAGTCTGAAGAACGCAAGGTGAAGGAAGATGTTCGGCCTATTGAGCATTGGGAAAAAAGCCCCGATGGTGCCGGCTGGGTTGTTGAGTTGCGTGGCTACACTTTCCAGCAGGATCAAAAACGATTTGTTCAGGAAGTCTTACTCGAAAATCTCGTTCGATATGGCATAGTTAAAAATGGCCCTGCGAATAATGCAGAGGCGCCTGCCGCTGGGGCGGGGCTGCCAGATTTGGGCCCGGTTGTCAACAGGGTCAGCCATGTTCTTGTTTATAAGTATCTGACCAAGAAAACAAACGAGCGAACCAATTTCGAAATCATTGGGCAGAGTTATCTTGCCAATGCCATGCGTGCGGGTGGTTTTGGTGAAGGTGGCGGTGGCGGCCCCAGTATGCCTCCCCCCGGTAGCCCGGGCGGCCCCGGTATGATGTCGGGCGATGGTGGGGGCGATTCTGGCGCTGGTGCTGGCGCGGCTTCCCGAGATGGTTGGGTTCCTGTAGGATCCACAGGGTCTGCTGCTTCTGCAGGTGGTTTTGGCCGGGGTGGCATGATGGGTGGTGGCCCTGGTGGCATGATGGGTGGTGGCCCTGGTGAAAACCCGATTGGCCCGGGAGGCGCTGCTTCCACTGCAACTACCACGGGTGCAAAATCCAACCATACTAGAACTGAATTTGTCATCCTCTTTATTTGGAAAGAGCCCACTCCTTCCGATGCCATGCGTGCCCCTGTTGGTGAAGGAGCAGATCCCACTGCGGCATCGCCTGCGGATGCAATTGGTGGCGGTGCTGGTTTAACTTCCACAGGGCCTGGTAAAGGAGTTCCGCGTGGTGTGATTGATCCATCGAAGAAATCGATTAACAGGCCGAGGGGCGATGCACCTGGAAACAGGCCCTACTTGAATCAGCCTGCTGCTGTTCCTGTTGTGCCTCCTCCCCAGTAAGGATTTTAGAGTAAGGGTTTTAGATTTAGGTCGAACTGTTTTAATGTTTAGAAGTGAGAATTATCATGGCTAAAGCGAAAATTAAAATTGATATGAAGCAGATTAACAAGTTCCGATTTTGGATCGGGCTTGGGGTTCTTGCTCTTCTTTTGATCGTGCTTTCTTATTTCCAACTCACTGCAATAGGTGGGGAAAAAGAGAAAAAGGCGTATGCAGAAAAGCTTAAGTCGGTCAAAGGGCTTAACGATTTTAAAAACGGTAATTTTCTTCCCCCTTGGAGCGCCAGAGAAGAGAAGCTGAAAACTCAGCGCGATGAAATTTGGAACAAAGCTTGGATTCCTCAAAGAGACATGCAAACTTGGTTCAAAAGGGATGATATCTGGGAAAAAAAATATGATTCCAAGTCGGGCAAACTTGTCTGGTCTAAGTTTGATCCTAATATCCCTGAAAAACTTTCCATGAATGCCAATAACGAAGGGAACTGGCGTTATCCTTCCGAGCCCATTGATGGTACTACTCTCGATATTTATAAAGACACCCTTTACCTCACCCAATTTCATAACTTCGAAAAAGAATTAGTTGATGCAAGGTTCCCCGTCGAATTTAACAACGGGTTCGATTCCTTGATGGCCCCCATTACTTGGAAGCGTGGTTCTACCCCTACTGCAGAAGAAGTTTGGCTCGCTCAAGAATCTTTCTGGGTCAAACGAGAGATTATCCGCGATATTCTTAAAGCCATTCAATCCATTGGCGCCATGACTCCCGATACCATTGCAAAGGATGAAGTTAATCCCCCTGAAGTAAAAAATAGGAAAAGGTTTTATAACTCGATCTGGGAAATTGACCTGATGTTTGAAGCTGTGGAGCGTGAAAAGTTCATCAGTCCCAGAAGTAAAATCATGAATGTGCATCAAGATCGCCGGGTTATGACGCTTGATAATCCGGTTGCTGGCTCTACCACCGAATTTGTTTTACGGCAAGGAACTACCGTAGTGCCCTTGAAGGTTCAGGGAGAACCCTTGGGCTTCGGGCAGATTCGTGAGTTTCTCAAAGATAAACTTGTTTTACCCTTCAGTTTCGACATCGCCAAAGATTTTACCCTCGAGCAGGTATTCACCTCTAAGAATACGCCGATCAAAATGATCAACGCCCTTGAGCTTGCACGAACTAGCCATCGCATGGCAAATCTAAAATTGGTCAACCGCTCTCCGAATGTTTTAAAGAAAGATACAGGCGGTGCGGAAGAACCTGCAGAAGGTGGCGCAGGCCCCGGCGGGCCAGGTATGCCTCCTGGTGGTATGCCCCCGGGCGGCCCGGGTATGCCAATGATGGGGCGTGGTGGCGAAGGTGGCGGCATGATGGGCCGTGGCATGGGCGCTGCTTCTGCTGTTAAAGATCCTACTCTCATCAATGGTATTGATCGTGCTATTTACATTCATACGACAGATCAGTGCAGGCATCTTCCCTTTGCGATGTCTTTAATTCTTGATCAAACCATCATGAATGAAGTTTTAGCTTCACTTGCCAATTCTAAGTTGAGAATTCAACTCACGCAGTTTCATTATCAGCATTATAATGGTTATAAATCTTTGAATTTTATTGCGGGAGCTGCAGGGCCAACAGATGCATCTGCTGAAAATTCTGGCGGGCCTGGTAATCCGGGTTTCAGGCCACCTGTCGCTGGCCCCGGTGGCCCCGGTGCGTTTCGGCCCCCTCCTGGTTCGGGCGGTCGGGGTTCTGAAGATGGTGGAATGCGGCCTCCGGGTCCCGGTGGCATGGGTGCTTTTCGCCCGGGTGGCCCTGGGTCGGGTGCAGCAGCAACAGATGGTTCCGGCGATATCAATATTGTGGAGCTTAATCTTTACGGCGTCGCTTCGCTTTTTGAAAAACCAGGTGCGCCCCCGATTGCGCCTCCTGCAGATGCTTCAAAGTAATTTCTTATTTCGGTGGTGATTGTCTTTTAAGTAATGAGTTTTGGAGAGTGAATCATGGCTAAGGTAAAAATTGATTTCAAAGCTAAAGGGCAGGTCATTGCTAACTACTTCAAGGAAAAAGGAGAGAAGGTTGGCTTGGGCGTTTGCCTGGCCATCATGCTTCTTTTTGGAGGTTTGGGATTATGGGGCAGTTTCTCTGCCCCTAGTCCGGTTAAGAATGCCGCCGATATGAAAAAGCTGGCTGATGATAAAAGCCAGGCCTTTAAAAGAGCCGAACCAGGCGAAAACGATAATCCAGGCCCTGAAAATAGTTCCACCAAACTTGCTGCACTCGATAAACTTGATCCCACTGCTTATCGCGGGCGACAAATGTTTTCTGAAAGCGAATTTCTCGATGTCAAGCGCAGGCCACCTGCTATTTTAACCGTCGATGATGCCAAAGTTTCTCTCGCTAGAGTTGCTGTTAAAAGCTACATGTTCAACAAGGATGGCAAAAGTTTGACGGTAATTAAAGGTGGGGCAACAGCCATGGCGGGTGGCGGCGCTGCGGGGATTCCTTCCGGTAAAGGGAATGCTGTTCAGGCGAAAGATCAGGCGATCAGGCTTTTTGCTGCCAAGAAAAATGCACCCAAAGCCACCTCCGAAGGTACCAAGTATAGCGATAGGTTGATTGCGTATTTGAAAAATCTTGAGTTTAGTGGTAGGAAAATGGCGGAGACTTTGACTGTCACTTCTGATGAGTATGAAAAAATGAAAGGTTCCTATCGCCCTGCAGAGCAAGCCTTACCATTGCGCATGGCGATTGTGAATGCTTCTTTTCCTTACAAGGCCCAGATGGAAGAGTTTCGCAATAAGTTAAAGCTGGGTTCTTTTGCTGAAGTTTTGAATGATGCCACTGCCAGTCCGGAAGATCCGAATGTTGGTGTCAATGCGTTTCGATTTTTAGGGATGAATGTTGAAAGGCGAAAAAAGACAGCGGATGGAAAGTGGGAGGAATGGAAGCCTCTGGATATTCGTGGTAATTATCTTCCTTTTGCGACTTCCACGGATTTTCGCTTTGAACCTGAAGACCCTAGCATTGCAGATTTCATTGTCAATGGATTGATGATGCCCAAACTCAGGGCCTTTGATCCTGAACATTATCCCAAAGTGGATGATGCGGAACTTTCCTTAGCTAAGATCAAGTCGCAAGTTGATGAGTCTGCACGAAAAGACAAAGATAAACTCAAGCAATCGAAGCCCCGCACCAAGCAAGATACCTTTGATGTTTTTTCTCCTGCTCCTGTTGCTTCGGGTACCACAGGCGAAGGCCCGGGCATGGCACCACCCGCCTTTAATCCCATTGGAACCGTTGGTGCTGGTGGGTTTGTTCCCGGGGCGCCTGCAATGATGATGCCTGGGCTTGCCCAAGGGCAGGATGTAGAACCTGCTGTTCATAATCTGGTTCGGTTTATTGATGTGGATATCCAACCTGGTGAAACCTATGAATACCGGGTTCAAATTCGCATGGGTAATCCTAATTACAAACGCACCAAGGATGTTGCTTCTCCTGCTTATGCTGAGGGCGCAGAGCTTTTATCCGAGTGGTCCAAAATTCCTATGGTTTTGAATTTACCTGAAGAACAATCCTGCTTTCTGATTGATCAACGCAAGGAAGATGAGAAAACCTTCAAAGGGTTTACTAGTGAGGATAGCAAGAGGCAGGTGCCTATGCAGATACACAAGTGGTTCTTAAATACCGGTGCTGCAACCCAGAATCTATCGGTCGGTGATTGGGCTGTTGCAGAAAGGGTTTCAGTTTTCCGTGGAGAATTTGTAGGCAGGCAGGTGATCGCAAAGATTCCTCTCTGGATTTATTTCTTTGAAGGCTTTGGCTTGCTTCCTCCGAAAATCGTGAAGGGTGGCACCGCCGCCACGAAGACAGGCGATGGTATCCTTGTTGATTTCTCACCCGATCGCAAAGACCGCCCAGACTTTCTCTTAGTAGATTTTGAAGGCCCAGAATATACCCATGATCGGGTTAAAACCGCTGGCCCAGATGCAAAGCCCGTGGTTTCGAAAGTAGAAGAACGCGATCGTTTAGTCGAAGCCTATATTATCAACCCGTTGGGTCAGCTCGAAGTTCATAACATCGTGTCTGATCGCGATAATGCCACCCGCAAAGCCATGCTTGAAGCTTACCGTATTAGAGTTAAAAAGGCTGAAGATTTCATGCGCGGTGGTGGCGCTGGGGGCACTACCCCTTTCGGCAGCTAGAACCTTCAAATTCTAATTTGCGCAGTGTTATATCTTTATAACCTGCGCAGGCCTCTCCCGGGAAGTGCCTTTGTTCTTTGCCCAGATAACAGCACTGCTTTGCCATTCACAAATACATGTTCCATTCCCGATGCTGGTTGTTTGCCCGTTTCATACCAGGCATTATCCTTGATGATAGTGGGATCAAAAACTACAACATCAGCGGCATATCCTGGGTTGCATAGTCCCCTGTCTTTCAACCCATGCCTTCTTGCGCCATGCCAGGATAGTTTTTGAATCGCTTGTTCCAAACCCCATGATTTTGCTTCACGAACATGATAGCCAAGATATCGGGCAAAGCATCCATAACCCCGAGGATGAGGAAAATCTCCAGTGTAGATGCCATCGCTTCCAGCCATCATCCCTTCATGATTCATAAACGCATCAATATCTTTTTCATCACGATTTCGATGGGGCACCACGCAACCAACAGCTAGGCCGCATTGCACTAACGATTGGCAAACAAAAGAGCCAATGGCAGCAGGGCCTTCCGACCCCGTGAGTTTTTTCGCTGCATCTTTCAAAGTCATGCCTTCGTACATTTTCCAATCGGGATGTGCTAGGTAGCTGAGCCTTACATTTTCGAGCGGAATTCTGGGTGCTTCAAACCAAGGTGCAAGTTCTTTGAAGGTTGCTTTGTCTGCAAGCCTTTCAATCGTGGCTGCTCTTCCCCCTTTTTGCATTTCTTGGGGTAGTGCGATCATGCCTAGAATTGTGCTGCCTGCAAGGTAGCAGTAAAGATCAAAAGTAACATCAACACCCGATTTTCTTGCTTTGTCGAGGTGAGGTAAAGCAAGTTCTGCCTTGCTGTTGAAATGCGAGATGTGTACCGGAACATTTGCATCTCTTCCAATCTGGTGCACATCATCCATGCTGGCTAAAAGCCCCTCGGCATCGTAGCGTTTCATATGGGTTACATAAACGCCTCCGTAGGGCGCCATCGCCTTGCAGATTTCGGTAAGCTCTGAAGTGCTGGCATAAAGGCTTGGAATATAATCGAGGCCGCTAGAGATGCCAACCGCCCCTTCTTCCATGGATTTTGCAATCAACCTTTTCATTTGATTCAGTTCAGAACCATCTGGGGGTCGCGTTTCAAGCCCCATCACTTCCATGCGAATGTTGCCATTAGGTATCAGGCAGGCAAGGTTGAGAGCGCAGTTGTTGGTTACTAGTTCCAGATATTCATGGATGCTTTGCCAATGCGGTTTCTCTTTCTTATCGAGAAACATTTTGCCACAACTGAAGCCTGCGGTGTACAGGCACATGTATTCAAGAACTTCCGCTGATGCGGGTGCCGGCGCAACGCCATCCTGCCCCACAACATAGGTGGTAATGCCTTGCCTGATTGCAGCTTCGTGAAAGGGATCTAAAAACGGGATAAGATCGCCATGCACATGGGTATCTACAAACCCAGGCGAAATAACTTTCCCCGTGCAATCTAAAACTTGTTGGGCAGAAGCTTGCGAAAGGTTGCCTACCGCAGCAATTTTATCACCCAGCAGTGCGACATCGCCTAGGAACCAAGGGGTTCCAGTGCCATCGATTATTTTGCCGTTCTTCAGAAGAATGTCGAAGTTCATGTTGGGATCATGGGTTTTGTGGGGGAGTGAAATCAGCGATGTAAAGTTGGGCGGGGCTTCTGCCATCTCTTGTAGATGTCCACATCATTTTTTTCCCATCTTTGGTGAAAACGGGAAGAATGTCTGCACCTGGTGCAAAGGTGATGCGTTGTTGTTTTCCTGAATCAACATTCATCCAGTAAAGATCGTAGTTGGGTCGCATCATGGTTGAGTGATCTGCAGCAGCGAATAGGATGTGCTTGCTATCGGTGTACCAAAAAGGGCACCATTGAACCCAAGCGAGGTTTTCAGCAAGGGTGCGATCGTTTTTGCCATCAACATCGATGACATGGATTTGGAGATTGTCTTTTTTCTTGCGATCTGTGCGGAAAATAATCCGTTTGCCATCGGGGGAAAAGAAGGGGCCGCCGTTGTAGCAACCGGGTGCATTGGTAAGCTTGCGCACATTCTTGCCTTCGCTATCCATGATGTAAAGCTCAAGGTTTTCGGCTCCGCTGCGATTACTGCAGAAAACGATTGATTTGCCATCGGGGGAATAACTGGCCTCGGCATCATAGCCAGGTGAATCGGTGAGCCTTTTCATGCCAGAGCCATCTGGGTTGGTTTCGAAAATTTCCATTGCAGGGTCGAAGTCCCATTTATAAGTTCTGCGTTTGCCCGCTTTCTTTTCTTCATCCCGGAGCTTGTACTCTTCGCCGTAGTATTCTTTGGATTTAGGGTCGAGATGGCTGCTGGCAAAAAGAATTTTCTTCCCATCGGGAGAAAAGTAACTGCAGGTGGTTTTGCCTATGCCTGGGCTGACTCGCACGCTCTTTTTGTTTGCAAGATCCATGGTGAAGATCTGGTAAAAGGGGTTGCCCGATTCTTTTTCTTCCGCTTGAAAAATGATGTTTTTCGCATCAGGAGAGAAGTATCCCTCGCCCGCTCTTACAAATTCCGAAGTTAACTGGGTGATATTCTTCAAATAGGCTTGTTCGCTGGTTTGCCAAGAGTCGGTATCTGCGCCACATAGAAGACCAAGAATCAGAGTGACCATTTATCAATTCTCCGCTAGTTGTGTTATTATTCATTTTTACAGTTATTATTATAATGCCTGAGTGACTTAACTTGAAAGAGGTTTATTCAAAACCTTTTGCTTTGTCTCCTTGGGCAAGCTATAAGAAAAGGTTTGCAGGATTAACTGCAGTTCGTTGCTTTGTTGACTTTATCATCTGGGGATCGAATGAAAAAACTGAAAATGCGGCGAATCGATCTCAAAGATCAGGCAGGTCAACTCGAGCTTGATAATCTCATGTCCGCACTTGGGAATCAAGGCAATGTTGTTTCGCCCAAAGGTCGTGAACTGACCAAGGCTGTTTTTGGTGAGGCCTT
>QWPF01000005.1:0-8666 GCA_003671255.1 Planctomycetota bacterium
CACATGGCGCTCTTAAGGGCGTACTCGAATACACCGAAGACCCAATCGTTTCTTCCGACATCATCGACAACCCACACAGTTGTATCTTTGATGCTCTTTCAACCTTGGTCAGCCCGAAAGGCAAAGGCACCACGGTTAAAGTATTCGGCTGGTACGATAATGAATGGGGCTACTCAGTGAGAACTGCTGACTTGGCTGTTAAACTGACTAAGTTGCTTAAGTAATCAAGGTTTATTTTTCAGGGGCTGGTCCTTCATGGGCCAACCCCTTTTCTTTTTTTTCAGGACATATCATCCGATGGCTAAGAAAGACATCCACTCACTACAAAACATTCAGGGCAAAAAAGTTTTGGTACGTGTTGATTTTAATGTACCACAGGATGAACACGGGAATATCACCAACGATCGCAGGATCCGCGGTGCATTACCCACCATCAAGGCATTGCTCGAAAAAGGCGCAGCAGTCATCGCCATGAGCCACCTTGGCCGACCTAAAGGCGACCCTGTAAAAGATGCCCCGTTTAAGATGGATAAGGTTGCAAAACGATTAGGCGAACTTCTGAATAAATCTGTACACAAGGTTGATAGCATAATTGGACAAGATGCCAAAGACGCAGCGGCCAACCTCAAGGCAGGCGAGATTCTTGTGCTTGAAAATGTCCGATTCCATCCAGGCGAACAAGCTGCAGATGCTGCTTTCGCCAAGGAACTTGCAAGCTTGGGCGATATCTATGTGAACGATGCTTTTGGAACCTGCCACCGCAAAGATTCTTCCATGCATGGCGTTCCCGCTGCATTAAAAGGCAAACCAAGAGTCGTGGGCACTCTCGTAGCAAAAGAACTTGCAATCCTTGAACAACTCTTTAGCAACCCATCAAGGCCAATGCTCGGAATATTAGGTGGTGGTAAAGTCTCCGACAAAATCAAATTCATCAAGGCACTTCTTTCGAAAGTAGACAAAGTAATCATCGGCGGCGCAATGACCTACACCTTCATGAAAGCTCAAGGCAAAAGCATTGGTAACTCCCGGGTTGAAGCAGATAAGCTTGATATCGCCCGCGAACTCCTAGAACTTGGTAAGGGAAAAATTCAACTTCCTGTCGATCACCTTGCTGTGCAAAAACTTGACGCTCCAGAAGGGGCCAAAGTTTTCGAAGGCGAAATCCCCGAAGGCTGGATTGGTATCGATATCGGCCCAAAAACCATCGAGCTTTATTGTGCTGAAGTTGCCAAATCTGCAACCATCCTTTGGAACGGCCCCTTGGGTAAATTTGAAGATGAACCCTACAGCAAAGGCACCAAAGCAATTGCCAACACCATGGCAGCTTCCAAAGGTGTTACCGTGGTGGGTGGTGGCGAAACTGCTGAAGCAGTTGAAGAATTCGGCCTAGCTGAAAAGATGACCCACGTTTCAACAGGCGGTGGTGCGTTCCTCGAATATGTTGAAGGTACGCCTTTTGCCGCCCTTGATGAAATTGATGATAAATAAAACCACCCTTGGGATATAACTAGAACCAAGGGATTGCCCCCCATAGAATGATTTAAGCAATTAATCATGAATTAGTTTTTCTTACCGAATTTTTTCCCAAGGTAGATGGCATTATGAAAGCTGGAATCGTCGGGTTGCCCAATGTAGGAAAAAGTACTCTATTCAACGCATTGACAAGTTCAAAAGGGGCACAAGCTGCAAACTATCCCTTTTGCACCATCGAGCCCAATGAAGGGATTGTCCCGGTTCCAGACCCCCGACTCACCCGCATTACAAAATTCATTGTGCCTCAAAAAGTAATTCCCTCTGCGCTAACCCTGGTTGATATTGCAGGCATTGTAAAAGGCGCGAGCGAAGGCGAAGGCATGGGAAACAAATTTCTTACCCACATTCGCGAAGTCGATGCCATACTTCCGGTGGTACGCTGCTTCGAAGACCCAGATGTCATCCATGTTGCCGGAAAAGTTGACCCATTAAGCGACATCGAAATTATTGAAATTGAATTGATGCTTGCAGATTTACAAACACTTGATGGAGCACTTTCAAAAGCAGAAAGAAGCGCCAAAGGTGGAGACAAAGATGCCAAGGACAGGGTTGAAGCGATTAAGAAATCTCTCGAACATTTAAAAGCCGATAAACCACTGCGCACGCTTAAACTCCCAGAAAATGAAGCCAAAGCCATTAGCGCATTTGGCCTGATGACCGCAAAGCAAGTTCTTTATGTAGCCAATGTTGATGAAACCGACCTTGAAGGCAAAAGCCCTATGGTGCAAAAAGTACGCGATTTCGCAAAGAAAGTAGGCGCTGAAGTAGTTCCTGTTTGCGCCAAACTTGAAGCGGAAATTGCAGAACTCGATCCTGCAGACCGAGCAGAAATGATGGCCTCCGCTGGTATCACCGAACCCTCCCTTGCAGTTCTTGCCCGTGCTGCTTACAAATCACTTGGTTACCAAAGCTACTTCACTGCTGGCGAAAAAGAAGTGCGTGCTTGGGCTGTTCCTGTAGGGGCAACCGCACCACAAGCTGCAGGCGTTATTCATACCGATTTTGAAAAAGGGTTCATCAGGGCTGAAGTTTATACGCTTGCAGACCTCGAGCAGTTCAAGACTGAAAAAGATATTCGGTCTGCGGGTAAACTTAAAATCGTGGGCAAAGAATACATCATGCAAGATGGCGACATCTGCCACTTCTTATTTAATTAGGTTCCTTAGGGCTGCTGAAGAGTAGCCACGGAAGGAAGCAGAAGAATAAGCAGAAGAATTTGCCACGGATTAACACGGAATTACACGGAAATAAGCAGAAGCATAATAAGCCACGGAACGAAAACACTGCTTTCAGAGCCGGATGCGTCAGCGACGGTTAGCTTTTCAGAGCCGGATGCGTCAGCGACGGTTGTAAATATGCAGCGACGGTGATGCGGCCCTTCTTCCGTCATTCTCCGCGAATGCGGGGAATCCAGAAATACAAATAGCAAGGTAAGGCAGCCCCACCCAGCATAGTGGGTGGGCTTAAGGGCATTTGTTTCTCTTAGCTCACGAATACACCGCCGGTGTTGGCTGGATCGCCGCTGTAGAAGGAGAACAGCAGATCCAAGGTGGGGAAGCTAAAGCCATTGACCTGAGGGCCACCGCCTGGGCCTGCACCTGTTACTAGGTCAAGGATTCCATCGAAGTTGCCATCGCTAACGCCAACCCGAACTCCGCCTGTAAAGTCTTCTGCATAGGCATAAAACTGTGAGAGTAACGCGCCCGTGTAAGGGTCCCAGACTGCAACGACAGGTGCTCCGCCTTGGCCTGCGCCTGTAACGACTTCAATATTGCGATCGTTACCGATATCGCCTGCTGCGACATATACGCCACCGGTGAAGGTTACCGGGTAGGCATACCATTGGCTAATGATTGCGTTTGTTGCACCATCAAAAACTTTAACATGAGGGCCACCACCAGGGCCTGCGCCGGTGACTAGGTCAAGGATGCCATCGTTGTTAAAGTCGATGGATGCAACGCTAACGCCGCCCCTAAAATCTTCTGCATAGGCGTAGAAGGAGCGAAGGACGGTGAGATTTGCCCCATTGAAGATGCGAACTTCTGGGCCGCCGCTTGGGCCTGCTCCAGCGATGATATCTAAAATTCCATCACCGTTTGTATCTCGTACTGCGACGAACACACCACCGGTAAAGGCTTGATCGAATGCAAAGAAAGCTTCAATGACTTCGCCGGTTTGGGAATCAAGGACAGCGACTGCTGGGCCGCCGCCTGGGCCTGCTGCTGCGATGATATCAACTTTGCCATCGTTGTTGAAATCGCCTGAAACAACTCGAATCTGTCCGGTGAAACCAGGGAAGGGAGCTGCAGTACCGATGACTTCGCCGGTATCAGGATCGATAAGAGAAACTACGCTAGCCCCACCCTGCGTTGTAGATGCACCACCCGTGACAAGAGGGGTTTGCACGGTATTAATTGCGATCGGGGGTGTAAGCGTTGCAGCGGTGCCTTGGTTTCCTACGGAATCAAAGTAGTTGTTGCTAACAGAAATGGTTCCATCTGCTTTGATGCCAAGTGTCGGCGTGAAAACAGCGGTGTAAACCGTGCTACTGGAAGCCACGGGGTTGGTGATGGTGCCATTAGTTACGGTGATGATGCTTGAAGAAAACCCGGTCACAACTTCAGAGAAGGTGAAGGTAATGGTCGAGGTTTCATTGGCTTTCAGGCTGCCTGGACTTGCGCTGATGCTAAGCGTGGGGGCGGTGTTATCAATGGTAATGGAACTGGAACTTGTAGCTGTGCCAGCAATTGTGGTGATGGAAATAGTACCAGTCGTTGCGCCCGATGGAATAGTCGTTGTTATTTGAGTTGGTGAATCTACAGTGTAGTTTGGTTGAGCCGTGCCATTGAAAGATAACTGCGAGACGTTCGTGAAATTAGTACCTGTGATAACCACAGAGGCTCCGGTTTTACCAGCAGTTGGGGTGAAGGAAGTAACCGTAGCTGGATCATATACAGTCAAGGTGACATCGTTCCCTGTACCACCAACATAAGAGATTTGGTAAGCCCTGCCATTGACACTTACAACGGCGCCTTCAGAAAGACCCGCAAAAGCTCCTTGAATCGCGGTAGTCGGATCTTGATTATCAATGATGGTGAAAATCGTGCCCTGGTTTCCTGTAAAGCTAGAGGACAGGCTTAAGGTTGCGCTAGCCAAGTTAACATTACCACTCGTGCAAACGACAATTTGATCATAACCGGTTACGGGTGTTGTGCCTTGTAAATCGATTTGCAATGTGTTGCCAGAACTCAAAAATAATTCATTTGTGTGCATCATTCCGGGGCCATTAATACCTGGTGCAAGTGTGCTGGTGCCGGTGTCTGTGGTGATGTATCCGACCTTAGCCATCGATCCACCCTGAAGAGTTCCCCCCGAAACCCGATATCCACCAGTTTGATCAGATGGGTTAGCTATGGTTACCACTCCAGAGTTGAATTGTAATTCGGCAGTATTGACACCTGATACCGTGGTGAAACCCACGCCAGAGGTGATGACTTTTAAAGGGTTGTTGCTGCCGTTTCCAGTAACATTCCCGGCTAGATTGATTATCCCAGTTCCTGCATTAAGAATAGCGGGATTGCTGAATGTACCATTATTCGTGATACCTGTATTGGCATCGCCCAAGGTCATCGTGGTATTGGTGGTTGCCACAGTTCCTTGAATTGCAATTGCGGCAGGAGCAGTGATTACAAGCCCACCAGCAAAGGTGGTGCTGTCGCTATCCCCATTGCCAAGCGTTACTGCGCCAGTGTTGGCAAAGGTTGTTGCGCCTGCAATATTGTTGCTGGTTCCGGTGATTGAAACATTGTAGCCTTGGTTAGCAGTGATCAGGGAAGTAGTTAGATTCAGATTACCTTCGAATTTAACATTGCCCGTGGTGTTGGTAATGGTTGCGGTGGCAGCAGCAACGGTGCTTTGGAAAGTAGTGCCACCAGAATTGGTGATGGTTAAAAGTCCAATATCAGTGCCCACTGCGCCAGCAACCGTTACTGCACCTGTAGTGTTGATGGTCAAATTGCTTGATGTTCCCGATGCAGCTCCTGTGACCGCAGCCATATTAATAGTATTAGCTATGCCGGTGCCAACGGTAAGTGTGACGCCATCTTCAAGGATGGCATTACCGAGAGTGATAATTCCGGTGGATGTACCCCCCACAAAACCACTGGCAGATTTAATGTTTATTGCAGTATCAGAATCTCCAAGGGTAATAATCCCAATGCCAGCGGCAGTAATCGTGCCTATGAGGTTGATCGCAGAGGGGTTAGTAGCAATGATACCCCCGGTGAAATTAAAGACATCCGAACCAGCATTACCTAAGGTTAGCAAACCACTGTTACCAAAAGTGGTTTCGCCTGCAATGGTGCTGAGTTCAAGTATTTCGACATTGTAGGCACCATTAGGGGGAACGGTCATGCCGGTGTTTACAGTAAGATTACCTTGGAACCTTACGATACCACCATCCGTGGTATCAGTAATGGTGATGGTGTTAACTTTGATCGAGCCAGTAAAGTCTGCGTTAGCAGCGTTGGTGATGGTCATTGAGTTTAACGGCGTACCCGAGGTTCCAATCGCCCCATTAATATTTATCTGACCAAAGTTTCCTGTGTCTATAACAACTGATCCAGGCCCCTCGAACACCTGCAAGGAAGGAAGCTTGGAATCATTTGTAACAAACCCTGAACTGCCACTCGATGTATTTAAGGATAACACCCGATTATTAAGTTGAATCGTTCCATAAGTTTCGATTCCAGTGGCACTGGTCAAGGATACCGTCGTAGAGGCACTACCCCCGGTAAGAGTAATCAAGCGTGTTGCATCAAAGGCGCTAGCGACGGCGCTACTATTATAAAACTGCTGGCCGGTGGTGTTGTAGGTGGTGCCGGTTAAGGTGATGGAACCGTTGTCCGCACCATCTGATGCTCTGACAGAAACATTAGAAGTGGTGCCAACATTAGCCCCGCCAATATTTCCCAAACTGATATCATTGCCCGTGATTAAAAGTGTTCCAAGTGCCTGAGTCCCACCAATAGTACCTCCAATAGTGACATCTCCGGTGCTGGTGAAAGTTAAGCTGTGGTTGAACCCTGAAGCGCTATCAACATTGCTGGTAATATTTATGGCGCCACTACCAGAAGACAAAACTAAAGGTAGCCCTCCGCTGTTTGTGTTGACAACCACATTGCCCGTGTAGGTTTGACTGTTATTAGTTGTGGTAACATTGCTGTTAAGTTTAATGTTGGAACCGGTAACTGAAAAAGTGCCAGTTCCAAGACTGGTAACTCCAATCGTAATATCATTGCTGTCAACGATGGCAACATTGTTGGCGCCAGAGTTATTCAAGCTGACTGCGCCAGTAAAATCATTGGATTGGGTCAGGGTGATAACCCCTGCACCCGCATTGAACGAAGAAGTTCCTGCAACGGTGATTGCCCCAGATTGCGTGATGCCAACTGCATTTACTGTAAAGGTGCCACTACCTAAAACTGATGCAGCAAGATCAATCGCATTCGCATCCGTGATAGCAACACTGTTGGGGCCAGTGTTATTCAAGCTGACTGCACCAGTGAAGTTATTGTTTGCTTGATTTAAAGCGATAGATCCTGCTCCTGCGTTAACCGTTAACCCTGCAGCTAAAATTGTACCTGTCGTTTGGTTGATGCCTACGCCTGTCAATGTCAGCGATTGACCCGTGGCGGTAATATCGGCGCTGATGGTCAATGGGGAAACTGTCGTAACGATAGATACCGCACCAGAGGTGTTGTTCACATTACCCGAAACCGTAAGGCCGCCTAGATCGTTGAGACTGAATCCACCTGATCCTGTGCTTGTAAAAGCTCCTAAATTGGTAATCGTGTTGGCGCCAAGCAAAGTTACATCACCAGCAGTATTCCCGACTAAGGTTCCTATATTGATTACCCCAGTCTGGGTAACTGCACCGGTCAGGTTATCCGTGGTTGCACCACCCAACGTAACAAACCCTGTGGCACCCGTGGTGATATCGCCAAGAGATACCGTGCTGGCATTTTGGATGACGATTGCTGCCGAGGTGTTGTTGGTGGTTGTAAGCGCACCTGTCAAGGTAATAGCCCCATCTTTACCATCAAGGGTAATGGTGCTGCTACCTGCATCAATCGTATTACCACTGGTTAAATTAATCCCTGCACCTATCACTGAAACCGAGCCAGATGTGGTCGTAATGTTGTGCCCAACAGTCACCCCTGCAGATCCCTTCAGGGAAACCGTGCCAGAGGATGATGTCAAGGTGCCGTTTGTGGCTAGGGTGCCTGAAGCGGATTGGAAATCGATGTTCCCTGTACCGGTACTAAAGTTAAAGGCTGGCAAAGTAAGAGTGGTTCCTGCTATCGCTGTGATGCCCGTATTTGCGCCAAGATTTGGGCTAGCAAGCGCAAGCGCATTGGTATCGGTGATAGCAACAGTAGCACCGGTGGAGTTCAACGCTACCGAACCAGTGAAATCATTGCTTGCATTTGCAAGGGTGATAACACCAGCGCCAGCGTTGAAGGTTGCTGAACCTGCACCAGATGCCTGGGTGATCGCACCGCTCTGCGTAATACCCACTGCAGTTACTGTAAAGGAACCACTGCCTAAAGTGGAAGCGCCAAAAACAAGCGCATTGGTATCAGTGATGGCAACAGTAGCACCAGTGGAATTCAACGCTACCGAACCAGTGAAATCATTGCTTGCATTGGTCAGGGTAATGACCCCTGTGCCCGTGCTAAAGGTTGCTGCACCAGCATTAGCAGCCTGGGTGATTGCCCCAGATTGCGTAATGCCAACTGCTGTAACGGTAAAGGAACCACTGCCTAAAGTGGAAGAACCAAAATCAAGCGCATTGCTGTCAACGATAGCAACACTGTTATTACCGGTATTGGTTAGGCTAACTGCTCCGGAAAAATTATTGGTTGGACTGGTGAGGTCAATGGCACCATTCACCGCATTGAATGAAGCAGTACCAGCAACGGTAATTGTATCTTTGATATTATTATGCGTTGCCTGCGAAATAGTTCCGCCAGCCTTGATGCTTAGATTAGCAGGCGCTGCAATGGTGGGAAGGTTAATCGAAGTGGTGTTTTCAATGGTAATATTACCAGGTGTGGTGCTGTTGTTCGCGT
>QWPF01000005.1:8769-65950 GCA_003671255.1 Planctomycetota bacterium
TTGTGCTGCTGATGTTAGCGTTCAAGAAATCTAAGCCTTGCGTTTTAACATCAATACCGGTCCCTGCAATTAAGTCATCCAATCTTCCAATGGATCCACTAATTAAAGCGCCGGTTCCGCTAATGCTTCCAGCAGACTTCAAGGAAATTGCACCATCCCCGCGAATAGCGTCCACATTGCCATTGAGTACTATATTCCCAAAATTCGTGGTCTGAATGTAAATGTTGGATGCGCCATCAGAAACGACACCGCCTGCACCAACGATCAGGGCTCCAGCATTGGTGAGTTCAATCTCACCGGAACCGCTACTCGCAGCGGTGCCAATGGTAGACACCTTAGAAAAAGTAACATCCCCACCACCGGTTTGGGCAAATTGAATGATTTTAAGTTGCCCAAGGCTTGAAGTCGTTTCTTTCGTTGTGAGAGAAGATACGGTGACGGCTGATGCTGATGTGTTGTTGATGACAATCGTGCCATTACTGGAATCTGCTGCAATTGATTGAGAAGCCAGATTGAGAGCCGTCGTGTCACCAATTCCGGATAGTGCAAGCAGGGTGATGGATGGAGTAGTTATCAAACCCGAACCGTTAATGGATCCAGCACTCAGGTAGGTTGCAGCGGTACCTTTGGTTTTGATGATATCGGTTAGAACCAAAGCGCTGGTGCTGTTACTTGTTCCAAGAATATTTGCTGTGAAAGATTGATTGGCTGCGCCTGTGGTTATTGCAGATAAATCCACTCCGCCTGGGCCTATGGTTACTGAATCAAGTCCAGAATTGCCAACAATAACAAGCCCTGCAAAATTAGCCAAAGTGTTTAAATCTAGGGTGATAGTTTTGGCGGTGTTATCAATAGTGATACCGGTGCCACTGCCGGTGATAGTGCCCGTTGTTCTGGTTGCGGTAATCGTCAGGGTGGAACCAGCAAACGCAGTGTGGAAATCCGTTATGGCAGTGCCAGCGGAAGAGAGGAACAAGCCAACCTGACCACTGGTGTTGACTGCGACAACGACATCATTTTGAACAGTTGGGGCGATATAAGCATATGAGCCGATATCGTTGTTAATGCGTGCGAAACCTCGCTGATCGAGATCTGGTGTAACTAAAAGCGTTGTGCCAATGGCGGCACTACCAGCGCCCAAAGCCATGGTAAGGTTTGGCCCGCCGTTGTTTTGTAGAAGGCCAAGGTTTATTTGCGAGGAAGATTTTGTGGTGGCCCAAGCACTTACAAGTAATCCTGTTTGGGTAACGAGGTTGTTTGCTGCAGTTGCAGAACCAATAAGGTTTACAGTGCCACTGCCAGCGTAATCGCCACCGCTAGTGCTATTGGCGATAATGGTGTTGGCAATGTTGAGGGTAGAACCGGTGAAGTTGTATATGCCACCGCCGGGTTGAATTGCGGAATTGCCCGAGAGGGTGGAATTGGAGATCGTGCCAACGCCTCTGTTGTAAATGGCGCCACCTCGGCCAACACCTTGTATAGCAGAATTTCCGGATAGGGTGGAATTGTTCAAGGAGAAAGTACCACCAAAGTTTTCTATACCACCTCCAAAGGTAGCAGAATTGTCAAAGAAGGTGGAATTCGAAATATTAAGGCTGCTTCCGTTTGAAATTCCGCCACCACCATATGCGGTATTGCCCGAAAGGGTAGAGTTTAAAATAGTGAGGGCGCCCTCATTTCGTATGCCTCCACCGCTTCCTTTGCCATTGCCATCGTTCGCAATATTGGCAGAAAGCTTAGAATTGGAGATGGTAAGGTTCCCCCGGGTTAAAATACCACCGCCATAAGATGCGGAGTTGCCCGAAATTTCAGAATTGGAAATGTTAAGAACACCACTACTATTATTGTAAATGGCGCCGCCGTTTTGGGTTGCTGAATTGCCTGAGATGGAGGAATTGGTAACGGTGAGGGTGCCTGAGTTCCAGATGCCACCACCAAAAGATGCAGAATTGCCGGAGATGGTGGAATTGGCAATGGCGAGGGTGCCGGAGTTATTAAAGGCACCGCCGTTGCCAGAGGTTTGTGCCCCAGATACAGTAACGCCAGAGATAAACAGATTGCCGCCAGAAGCGATGTTGAAGATACTAAAGCCACCAAGATTACCATTGATGTTGAGGTTGCTTGCGCCAAGGCCGGTGATCGTTACAGTGCCTGCGGTACCACCAGAAACCGAAGTGTTTGCACTAACAATATTGGGTAATGCGCCAGCAAGGGTGATGGTGTAAGGATTGGCCCCTGTTAAGTTGACACTTATCTGATCATTACCTGGGGTGGTGTTGGCCAAAGTAATGGCTTCTCTTAAAGAAGTTAAATTATCTGAAGGATCAACCGTATCCAAAGTGGTGGTAACTTGAATACCGAAGGAATAAGCACCAATATCGGAGGTGGTGCGATTGATGCCACGCTGATCTAAACCATTTACAGGGGATGCATTACTAACGGTTGCATTGCCAGCGTTGATGGCAGCACTGCCGGCACCGAGGGCTAGAGTTTGGGTTGGGCCACCATTGTTTTGTAGTGGGCCAAGATTGAGTTGTGCACTTGTAACGCTTTGCGCCCAAAGATTAGTAGCACTTGAAGTGGCTTGGGTAACAATGTTGTTTGCTGGAATAGTAGGGTTGTTAATGTTACCTGAAGAGATAAGGTTCACGTTACCGGTGCCAGCGTAATCATTTATGGGCGAAGATGAGTTAATTACCGTGCTATTAGCAATGATGGTGTTGGCAATGTTGAGGGTGCCGTCGTTGTATATGCCTCCACTGCTTATTACGCTGTTGGCATTGCTTCTAGCAGAATTACCCGAAAGAGTAGAATTTGTAAGCGTAACAATACCAACAATTCCATTGGTTTTTTGGTTAAAGAGACCGCCACCTAAGGTTACTGCGGAATTTGCTGAAAATGTTGAATTACTTATGGTAGAAGTACTATTTGAATCATTGAAAATGCCGCCGCCGAAGTTTGCCCTATTGCCCGAGAGGGTGGAATTGGCAATGTTGAGGGTGCCGTTGTTGAAGATGCCGCCACCAAAGTCCCCAACAGTATTGCCTGAGATGGTGGAATTGGAAACGGTGAGGGTGCCGGAGTTATTAAAGCCCCCGCCATTGCCTGTGGTTTGCGCCCCGGAAACTGTCACGCCAGAGATGGTTAAATTACCACCAGTAGTAACATTAAAGATGTTGAAGTTACGAGTGGAGTTATTAACATTTGTTGGGTCGCTGCCACTAATGGTAAGCGCGGAAGCGCCAAGGCCGTTGATGGTCAGGGTGCCTGCGGTGCTTACATTCAAAATAGTAGGCAGGGCAGCAGCCAAGGTAATGGTGTATGGGCTGGTACCAGTTAAATTAAAATTAATGTCATCATTACCAGGGTTGTTGGCAAGAGTAATTGCTGCATCGAGAGATCCTGTGCCGGAAGCTGCAGTGGTGGTAACTTGAATACCGAAGGAATAGGCACCGATATCAGAGGTGATGCGATTAACGCCACGCTGATCCTTTCCAGATACCGGCGATGCGTTACTTATGGTGGAATTACCCGCAGCGATGGCGACGCTACCGAGAAGAAGGGCCTGGGTGAAGGTGGGGCCGCCATTATTTTGTAGAGGGCCAAGATTGAGTTGTGCACTGGTAACGCTTTGCGCCCAAGCGCTTGTAGCACTAGATGAAGCTTGGGTTACAATGTTGTTTGCTGAAATAGTAGGGTTGTTAATGTTACCGGAGGGAATAAGGGTTACGGTGCCGCCACCGGCGTAATCACCGCCGCTGGTGCTATTGGCAATGATGGTGTTGGCAATATTGAGAGTGCCGCTGTTATTGATGCCGCCGCCGTTGCTAGATGCAGAATTGCCGGAAAAGGTGGAATTGGTGATGGTGAGGTTATTGCTATTGCGGATGCCGCCACCGTTACTTGCAGAATTGTTAGAAAGGGTGGAGTTGGTGAGGGTGAGGAGGGTGCCGCTGTTGTAGATGCCACCGCCGCTGCTAGATGCAGAATTGCCGGAAAGGGTGGAATTGGTGAGTGTGAGATTACTGTTATTGAAGATGCCGCCGCCGTGCCTAGCAGCAGAATTGCCGGAAAGGGTGGAATTGGAAACAGTGAGGGATCCGTTATTATGAATACCGCCGCCGCTGCCACCGCTGGTGGTTGCAGAATTGCCGGAAAGGGTGGAACTGGTGAGGGTGATGGTGCCAAATTTGTTGCTGATGCCGCCACCGTATGTCGCATTATTACCAGAGAGTGCGGAATTGGTAACGGTGAGGGCGCCGTTATAGTTAAATATAGCGCCACCAAAGGTGCCTGCAGAATTTCCAGAAAGTGTGGAATTTGAGACGGCGAGTGTGCCTTGATTATTAAAGGCTCCACCACTTCCGGAAGTATATCGGGCGCCGGAAACAGTCACGCCTGAAATAGAAAGATTACCACCAGAGGCAATGTTGAAGATATTGAAGTTACGGCTGGTATTGCCCCCATCCAAACCACTGATAATCAGGGAAGAAGAACCTGGCCCATTGATGGTAAGGGTGCCAACGGTAGTGCCTGTTCCAGTACCAGTGCCAGAAGCTGTTGCGTTTGCATTCAAAATGGTAGGGAGTGAAGCGTTGACCGTATTGTTCAGGGAATTAAGCGTGATGGTGCCTGTTATGCTAAAATTAATGATGTCATCGCCTGGGGTGGCATTGGCATCAATAATAGCTTGCCGAAGAGATCCAGTGCCTGAATCAGCGGTACTGGAAACAATAATGGGGGTATTTGAAGGCGTGATTCTATCTTCAAGATAAATAAGTTGAGGAGGGCAAAGAAAATAGCTTGGCCTACTTTTTGATGTTGTCAGGCCTTTAAAAATATGCCTAAAAAAATTTCTCATTCTTAAACTTCCAATCAAGGATTACCAAACATCTAGAAACTTGAGCGCAGTTGCTAGAGATCGGCTTAAAACCAAAGTTGCCATTAGACTTTTTGAGCCAGCTTTAATGTTAAAGCATAAATAAAACCTGTCAACTTGCTTGCCACGAAAAATTGGCTTATTCGCCCTAATTTACCTAATCCCACCATGGTGATTTTTAATACTGAATAAACACCAAGCAGAGGAAGCAGAAGAGAAAAAATTAGCCACGGATTAACACGGAATTTCACGGAAAAGACAGAAGCAGAAGAAAGAATAAGCGGAAGAATTTGCCACGGATTTACACGGAAGGAAGCAGAAGCAGAAGCAGAGACACGGAATAAAGAACACATAATTCAGAGCATGATGCGTGAGCGACGGTTTAAATATACGGTATGGGGTGGGCCCCTTCGACAAGCTCAGGGACCGGGGGGTTCTTTCGATACGGTCAGTGAGCTTGCCGAACTGGCCGATATTAGTTGCACTAGGGTGAAAGACACCGCCAGGGTGATAAATGCCAAGACTGGAACTCCGCATACGCGAAGTTGACATTGAAGCGGGTGCAAAATCCAAAGGTTCAAATGGAGGAGTTGCAGTGGGGCTTCCCCATCGCAACTACTCTGTCTTTAAACAAACCCCTTATCAATTAATGGAATTAAAAAGAAGAGACCCACCCAGCGCAGTGGGTGGGCTTAGGGGCATTTATAAGAGGGTTGGGAGTTGGGGGAAGAAAAAGAGAAATGGTTGGAATAACAGTAAGAGGGAAGAGGGTTGGGAGTTGGGGGAAGAAAAAGAATAAAAGAGAAAGCAAAAGCAAAAGCAACACAAAAGCAAAAAGTCTAGATCATGTAATCGGGGGTAAATATTCGGAGTCGTTTTGGTTGAATATAAACGACTTGCCCTGCAGCGACATTAAGCTCTTTGAATTTCGCAAAGTTAACCTCAACAAATACACGCGCTGTAGAATCCAAATCTTGAAGATGAATCCTAACCACAGGGCCTGCAGGATTAATATGAAATACTTTAGCAGGTAGAGAATCACTTGCAGAGGGCGTGATTTCTATTTCTAGCTCGTAGGGCCTTACATAAATAGTATTGGAACAAAAATCTTTTTCGGGAGGGCCTTTGGTAGCACTGTAGCCTGTTATTTTTGGTAAGCCATCTGCAATGATGCCTTCAAACACATTAACCTGCCCGAGAAAATCCATAACGAAGGCATTGGCTGGGTTTTCAAATACTTCGGTAGGGGTGCCAATTTGTTCGATTTTTCCACTGCGCATAACGACAACAGTATCCGCAACTGCAAAAGCTTCTTCCTGATCATGAGTTACGAAAACGCTGGTGACATGAATTTCGTCATGCAGCCTGCGGAGCCATTCGCGCAATTCTAAACGAACCTTTGCATCGAGAGCGCCAAAGGGTTCATCCAGCAAAAGCACTTTAGGTTGGGCGGCAAGGGCGCGGGCAAGGGCAACACGCTGTCTTTGGCCACCTGAAAGCTGGGAAGGGTACCTGTTTTCAAGCCCTTCAAGCCGGATGAGGTGCAGTAATTCTTTGACCCGCACGGATATTTTATCTTTCGCAACACCCCGTACACTCAGGCCAAAGCCGATGTTATCAAAAACGGTGAGATGCCTAAACAAGGCGTAATGCTGAAAGACAAAACCAACATTACGATCCTTGGCAGATTTTGAAGTAACTTCTTCATCCCGGTAAAGCACCGAGCCTTCGTCAGCGTTTTCAAGGCCAGCGATGATGCGAAGGAGAGTTGTTTTACCAGAACCTGAAGGGCCAAGTAATGCGACGAGGTTGCCATCTGGAATATGAAGGCTGACTTTATCAAGTGCGCTAAAGCCGCCAAACTTTTTACTCACATTTTTAACAGAAATGCTCATAACTTTTCCCCCTCATCGGATTGCTGATGCACCATATTCTTTTCAAGATAAGTTTTAACCCCAAGGGTGATCAACGCTAAGAAGGTAAGCACCGAAGCAAGTGCAAATGCTGCAGGCATATCGTATTCCTGAAATAACTTTTCAACACGCAATGGCATAGTATCGTTTAAGCCTGAAATCCTACCCGAAACAACGTAGACCGCACCAAACTCTCCCATCGCACGGGCATTGCAAAGAATAATTCCATAAACAAGCGCAAGGCGAATGTTGGGAACGGTAATGCGCCAGAACATTTGCCAACCGTTCGCACCCAAACTTACCGCAGCAAGTTCCTCTTCTTCGCCATAAGCTTCAAGAACAGGAATAAGTTCGCGAACAACATAGGGCAAAGTGACAAAGCAGGTGGCAAGCACAAGGGCAGGGGTGCCAAATAGAATTTGCATATTATTCTTTGAAAGCCAATCACCCATCCACCCCTGCATGCCAAACATAAGAACAAAAACAAGCCCAGCAACAACCGGCGAAACAGCAAGTGGCAAATCCATGAGAGTGAGAAGAATGGTTCTACCGGGGAAGCGAAAACGGGCAATGGCCCAAGCAGCAGCAACGCCAAAGATAACGCTAAGAAAAACAACCCTTGGTGCAATAGAAAGGGTGAGGAGAATGGAGTGCCTAGTGTTGGGATTACCAAAAAGGTTATCGAGATAAACGAAAGGTCCTTTTTCAAACGCTCTGAAAAACACATGGAACACAGGTATGCCGATGATAAGGGTCACGACCCCCAAAGCAAGAATGGTAAGCAGGTATCGAAGCCAAAGAGGATCTTCGGGCCTTTTCTTTTTCAATGGAACAATGTTAGTCGGATTATTTGCCAAGGCGCTTGCTCCAGATTTCAATGGTGTTGATGAAAGCGAGGAGAAGAAACGAGGCAATCAACAAGATAGTAGCAATGGCGGTGGCTTCTGGGAAAGCCATTTCCTCGAGCCTGGTTACGATAAGAACAGGCGCAAGTTCTGTTTTGTAGGGGATATTACTGGATACAAATATAACCGAACCATACTCGCCCAATCCTCTTGCAAACGCCTGGGCAAACCCGGAGAGTATCGCAGGAAAAACCGTGGGCAACAAAATGCGCAGAAAAATCTGAAGGCGACTGGCACCCAAAATGGATGCGGCCTCTTCGACTTCGGGCTCGATCTCTTCCAACACCGGTTGCACGGTGCGAACCACAAACGGAAATCCAGTAAAAACAAGCACCCAAACAATTGCGAATTTTGTATAAGCAGCATTGATTCCAAGAGGCACCAGATACTGACCTAGCCAACCACTTTCAACATAAAGGCTCGAGTAAACCAAACCTGCAACTGCGGTGGGAAGCGCCAATGGCAGATCGATCATGGCATCCACCAATCGCTTGAAGGGGAATTCATAACGAACAAGAACCCAGGCAACTAGAAACCCAATCACTGCATTGATAAGAGCCGCGATAAAAGCAGTGGTGAAGGTAAGGGAATAAGCGGCACGGGTTCTTTCACTCCAGACGATGTTCCAAAACTCGGTAGGGGAGAGAGATGCAGCCGTGATAAAACAAGCGGAAAGCGGAATAAGCACGAGCAAGCTTAGGTAGGTGACGGAGTACCCAAGGCTTAAACTAAGGCCAGGAAGTGGACTACCTTTTTTAGGTTGCATAGAAGCTACCAAACTCTTGTCTAAAAAACGGCAGGCAATACTAGCGCTTGCCTTCATTGCGGATGGCCTTAAACACCTGGTCGAATATACCATCTTCTGCAAAAAAAACCGACTGCACTTCAGCCCACGAATTTCCCACCACACTAAGATCAAAAAGTTTCATGGGTGGAAACTTGGATTCAAATTCTTTGGCAATCAAAGGATCAGAAGGCCGGTAGCCATTTTTCGCAATG
Source organism: Planctomycetota bacterium (assembly GCA_003671255.1). GTDB lineage: Bacteria > Planctomycetota > Planctomycetia > Gemmatales > Gemmataceae > UBA969. The sequence goes on from QWPF01000005.1 coordinate 17,466, forward strand.
ATACGCTGGGCCTCTGTCCCGTAATAAAAGTTAAGATAGATTTCAGCAAGATCTCTCGTACCCTTGGAATCAACATTAGCATCTATAACAGCAATGGGGGGTTCAACCTTGATGCTAATAGAGGGGTAGACAATGTCGAGTTGGCCCTCGGATTCCTTGACAGCCATGAGCGCTTCGCTTTCAAATGAAAGCTGAACATCGCCGATTTTCTTTTGAAAAAAGGTGACTTGGGAAGCCCGTGCAGAGCCATCCATCACGGGAACATTTTTGTAGATGTTTTTAAGGAATTCGCGAGCCTCAGATTCTGAGCGCCCCTTTTCCAACATATAACCCCAAGCACTAAGAAAAACCAATCTACCATTGCCCGATATTTTTGGATTAGGTGTGATAATACCAACGCCTGGCTGACCCAAATCATTCCAATCCATGATCTTTTTGGGATTACCTTTACGAACGAGAAAAACAATCGCAGTGGCCCAAGGAGGAGAAACCACGCCTTTCGTTTTTTCCCACCCAGCGTGGAGAAGTTTTTTCTTGGCAATGGCTTCCATATCAGTAAAAAGTGCGAAAGAAGCGACATCTGCTGGCAAACCATCTGCAATGGAACGCGCCTGACTGCCCGATCCCCCATGCGACTGAAAAATCTGAACATTCCCACCTTTAAATTTTTGCCAATCTAGAGCAAAAGCCTCGTTAATTTCGTGAATAACTTCACGAGTGGGATCGAAAGAAACATGAAGCAGTTCGAGAGTGGTAGAAACAGCGCGTTTTTGGATGGGTTGAATTGCAAAGAATAGAAGCAAAAATGCAACGAAGCCACCAAATAAAGCAGCATTCGTACCCGAAAATAAGAATTCGAAATTGAACCTTTTCATTGAAATAAAGAACCCCACAAAACAAATATCACAATCATTATCAATTTAGTAATATTTGTTCATCCTGTGAAGGCCAATCTCTGCAAATTTTGTTAATTTGATCATAATATTTCTAAAAAGAAGCATAAAAACAAGGATAGCGACCTTTTTTTGACTTTTCATTCGATTTAAACCTATTGTTGCATTACGATTTGCGGAATAGCGATAAGATCTTTGCTGAAATACCTTAAATGACTATGATTAATACTTAGTGAAGGATCGCAACAGAAATATCCAAGGTTACAGGAACCGCAAGTTATGAATCCGGGTGATGTAAACCAGCCAAGCGCATTGTCAGGTAGACCTAAAAGAGGGGTTCCCGAAGGACTTTGGGTTCGCTGCCCGGGGTGCAAAGCCAGCCTTTTTCGCAAAGAAATGGAAAACAAGTTTAATATCTGCCCCGAATGCGATTACCACTTCTACATACCTACAAAAGAACGAATCGATCAGCTATTAGATGAGGATAGCTTCGAAGAATGGTTTCGAGATCTTCGCCCATGCGACCCACTAGGGTTTAAAGATCGAATCCCTTACAAGGAAAGAATTTTATCGGAGCAGGCTAAAACCTCGCTTCTTGATGCCGCCGCTGTGGGTAGAGGTTTTATTCGAGGCAGGCCAGTCGTAGTTGGGATAACCGACTTCGCATTCATGGCAGGCTCGATGGGATCTGTGGTGGGCGAAAAACTTTGCAGGGCAGCTGAAGAAGCAACCCGTTTAAAACTGCCTCTGATTTTCGTCAGCGGTTCCGGCGGTGGTGCACGCATGCAGGAAGGCATTCTTTCCTTGATGCAAATGGCCAAAGTTTCTGCAGCACTTGGCAGACATCACCAAGCGGGGTGCTTATATATCAGCGTGCTAACCAACCCCACGATGGGTGGCGTTGCTGCAAGTTTTGCTTTTCAAGGCGATATAATTATTGCAGAACCAGGCGCACTTATTGGCTTTGCAGGCAAGCGCACGATCTGGAACACCGTTCGACTAGAGCTACCAGAAGGCTTCCAAACCAGCGAATTTTTAATGCAACATGGGTTTGTTGATCGAATTGTACATCGTAAAGATATGCGAACCGAAGTTGCCACCATGGTCGATTATTGCGAAAAAGCCAGCAACTAGTAACCCTAACTACTATGAATGGCAAGGCCTGCCAAAACAACAGCAGCAGTTTCTACCCTTAAGATAGTTTTCCCGACGCAGATAATTTTAAGCCCTTTATCCAAGGCCAACTTTACCTCGGCTGGAGAAAACCCACCTTCAGGGCCAATCCAGATGTTCACTTTTTCGATTGGGCCACGAACAATTTTACCTGATGACTCCTCCTCAACATTTGCAAACAGATTCAATTCGGAATGATCAATGTTTTGTAAAGATTCCGTAAAGGTGATAGGTTCAGCAATCTCCATGAACTGATTTCTGAGGCATTGTTTACTGGCCTCGATAACACTGCGGCGCAATTTATCGGTATTAATCTGCTTGGCCTTGATTACCGAATATTCGCAATCAAGGGGAACAAAGCGGAAAACACCTATCTCGGTGAGTTTTTCGATAAGAAAATCGCAGCGCTGGGCCTTTGGAATCGATGCAAAAATGGTGAGCTTAACCTTGGGTTCACGGCAAACCTCTGCTACAGATTTAACATCCAAGAGCACGCGACTTTTTTTAGCTTCGAGAACTTCAGCAGAAAATTCTCTGCCATCCCCAGAAAACAAGGCAATCAAGCTGCCTGGGGTAATTCTGGAGACAACGGCAAGATGGTGAGCCTCGGGGCCCCGCAGCTCCATCGTCCCCAAGGTTATTTCCAAACTGGTGTAGAATCGTTCCGACATAGTTGCTATTTCCTGTCCCAATATTAAGTCAACCGATATGCTTTTAAGGCCGTTTCTTAAAGCCCAGAGGTTAACCGAGGTTTTCGTGTCCAACACCCATAATCCTACAAGTAATTTGCACCTTACCAGAAAACAACTCGATGAACTCGATGTTTTAGTGCAAAAAATGCTCAACCTTCCCGAGGCCAATATTCCTGCTGAAGCCCCTCAAAAAGCTGAGCCAGACTTTTCATCGATGGGAATATTTTCGCCAGGCGAAGCACCTTGGGCACCAAAAATAATTGAACCCAGCACCATTCCACCCGCAACGGCGCCTGCAATCGCTCAAATTCCAAAAGAAGAATATAAGCCAGTAGTTCTGCAATCAATACTTAACAGGCAACCTCAAATCCCCGAGACTTCACCTCCCAAAATCGAAAAAGGGCAAGCCGAATCCACGCATCAACATGAACCGCTATCAGGCTGGAAACCCTCGCCTTTAACTTGGGCGCCTCTGGCCCAATCATGGGAAAAATTACGCCAAGAAGAACTCCAAAAACAACAAAAAGAAATAAAACCGCTAGCACAATCAAACGAACTTCCGACTGAAATTCTAAAACCAACTCCCTTGGCAGTGCAACTTGATATAAACACGAACAAGGGTTCAACTCCCTTAAATTTCAGCTCAAAAAGCGAACCCACTGAAAGAAAAAAACGCTCCAAATTAAAAACTGTGCTGCTTGATGCGGTTGGGTTCTTGGGGATCATTCTTTTTGTTTGTGCCGCTGCTTTATATTTAAGCAGTTCTTTCGGTTGGCCTATGAAATGAATTACTGTATCCTGTTGTAAGTTAGAAAAAGAATTCGATGGACAGGAACTACCTCCGAAATGAATCTTACCGACGAAAATTTACCCGAACCCAAAATCGCACCTGTGAATTACAGCATCTTTGGAGTGCCTGGGGCACTATTAAGCTATCTTGTTCCTGGGTTGGGCCAGATTTTTCAAGGCCGTATTGGCAAAGGCCTGCTTTTCTTTTTCTGCGTCAATGGCTTATTTTACTACGGCATGATGCTAGGCCAATGGAGCAATGTTTACCTCCCGCGGGCAAAAAACCTTCCTCCCATGTCTCTTCCTTTCAATTTCAAAATCCCCAACTGCATTGGTTATAGAATGCAATTCGCAGGGCAGTTCTGCATAGGGATATCAGCATGGCCCGCCATTTACCAAAACTATAATTACGATGAAGAATCAGATCCTCCGCTTGATCCTTATCTAGGCAAATATCAACGCACACCTCCTGAAACTGAACTGAACTTATTGCAAAATAGAAGCGACCGATCTTGGGATCTAGGTTGGGTATACACGGTCATTGCAGGGGTATTAAACATCATGGTCATCTATGATGCTCTTATGGGCCCGGTTTTGCTTATCCCTGATAAACCAAAAGCTAAATAGGAATTTGATTGATGGACCCAATCGTGACACCGATTATTGCTGCTGGATATTACTGGCACCTGCCTATTTTAATTCTTGTAATCAGCCTTGTTTACAGCGCAACCCGCCATGATGACTGGAAAATTATCAGCATTGAAGCCTATCGCTGGGGTGTAAGAATGCTTTCGTTTCTTGGCATGATCGGGCTGTTTCTTTACATAATTACTTTGCTGCCCTAAATAAAAAAGGATGGCATAAAAGCCATCCTCAAATCTATCTCAGATTCTATCTTCAAATTTAAAACCTTTGTTGATTACTTTAGCTTAACAGAGGCGCCCTGTTTATCAGCATCGATAAAGCTTGCAGTAATACGATCGCCTGATTTAAGAATCACTTTTTTAGTATCAACAACTTTAGTGCCATTTTGCTCGATCTCAACTTTCAACAGGTAAGAATAAGTTTTATCAGATTCGAGCTCAGGTGTTATGAAAGTACCAAAACCATCACTCACCGCAAATGGTTTACCATCAATAAACAAGGTAGCATTAGAAGGAATTTCAACAAAAAGCCTGGCCTTATTTGAAGTAGAAGACTGTTTCTTTTCCTCTACCTTAGGAACAGGCAAAACTTCCTCAACCGGAGCTACTGGTTTGCTTCTCGGGATGACACTAGCAGGCGATGAATACATTGGGTTCTTTAAATACGGCCCATAATAAACCCCGTTACCGGTTCCCTTATAAGAGTAACCAAATCCTGTTTCATAATAAGGCCCGTAATTATACGATGCCCCATAACCACCACCATATACCCCATTCCGATAGACATAACCGCCATATGCGTTTACTGCATAAGCTTTCTTTAAATGCCATGCTGGAGCTTCAGAATTGCCCGCCATGGCAGCAAGTAAAATGACACTGTACATAAAACACCTCAATATAAAACGATACTCAAAGCACTAAAACCAGAATCGCCCCACTCTACCTATCAAATGTTACCCAAAATAACCGATATTCAAGAAATAATGGTCAAACTCTTTCTGATATACTGACTATATTCAAGGAAGCACCACAATAATCGTTAACAACTAAACAACCTACGAACCCTATGAAACCAATATACCTTGATTACAACGCAACAACCCCCATCGACCCAAGAGTTTCGAAGATAATCTGCGATTCCCTTAACAAAGATGATTTTGGGAACCCATCAAGTACCCACGCCTATGGCAAAGCCGCAAAGCTTATTGTAGAAACTGCTAGACAAAAGCTTGCGAAATCCATCAACGCAGAACCCGAAGAAATAATATTCACAGGGGGTGGTACCGAGGCGAGCAATCAGGCAATATTGGCAACCATGATGGCAGATTTGACAGGTTTTCTAAAAAGGATGTTTGCAAGAAAAGGGCACTTAATCATAAGTGCGATCGAGCACCCAGCAACCTACAAGCCTGCACAATATCTTGCATCGTTGGGATTTGAAATAAGCACCGTGGGTGTAGATCGCCAAGGCATGGTAGATCCAGAAGAAATCAAAAAAGCCATTCGCAAAAACACCAAGCTAATTAGCATCATGCATTCGAATAACGAAGTGGGTACATTACAACCGATCGAGAAAATCGCAGAAATCGCCCGATCTAAAAACATTTTGTTTCACTCAGACGCAGCCCAATCCACAGGAAAAGTCCCGCTAAATGTCAAACAACTGGGTGTTGATTTTCTAACCATCGCAGGGCACAAACTATATGCCCCAAAAGGTATAGGCGCATTGTATATTCGAAAAGGGGTAAACATAGGGCCTTACCTTCATGGGGCAGGCCACGAATCTGGTTTAAGAGCAGGCACCGAAAATGTGCATTACATTGCAGGCCTAGGCGAAGCCGCGCTGATTGCAACTGAAAATATCGCCCAAGAAACTACCCGCTTAACAAGCCTCAGAGAACAACTTTTCCAAGGGTTAAAAAAAGAGCTAGGTGATAAAATTGTGCTTAATGGTCACCCAACCCTGGGCCTGCCAAACACTCTTAATGTAAGTGTCCTTGGTTGCAAAGGTTGGGAAATATTAGAGCAAACGCCTGAAATCGCAGCGTCAACCGGGTCTGCATGCCATGAAGGCAAAGTATTGTATTCCGCTGTTTTATGCGCAATGCTCACCCCACGACACCAATCAGAAGGGGCATTACGACTTACTCTGGGCCGGTATTCAACAGGGGATGAAGTAGCACAAGCGACAGATTACATTTGCAAAACTGCCCGAAAACTTATGGCGTAAGCTAAAACTCTTTGGAGCGAAGGTTTTGTGATCCCATCGCCATGGGGATGAGAGCCGCCATCAAGCCAATCACCGAACCGCTGGCAATGCCTGCAATAATAAAAAGAATGCCAGTAAACGAAGGATTGGAATAAGTTTCCCCGGTGTGATTCATATGCCAGATTCCAGAAATCAAACCCATTAAGAGGATGAGAAGAAAAAGCGAGATCACCAGATTAAGAGTGCCCCCGAAGCCTGCAGCAATTTTTGAAGGATCGGTCTCCTTGAAGTTAGGCAGGCAAGCCCCCAAACCAACGCCCAATGCACAGATCGCAATGCTTGCAACAAGGGTTGTCCAAATATGTACAAGGTGATAATCAAAAGGCATTTTCAACATAAAATCACTAAAGATAACCAGAAGAATCGCAATAGGTGTGGTGCTCCAGAAAGCAAAATGAAACTTGGCCCAGAGAATGGATTCACGCGGCATAGGCACCAATCCAAGTATCCAAAAATTCTTACCTTCAAGACTAATCATTGGAAAAACAAATCTTCCAATATAAGTACATTGAAGCAACGAAACAGCAAATAAATTGAGCATGCTAACCCCATTTTGATAAGGCCATGTCACCTCGCCGCGAAAGGATCTGCGAACACTTCCAAAATAAAGGAAAAGAAGGAATCCAAAAACAAGCACCTGCACCCACTGCCTTGGCTCCCTGCGAAATGCACGAAAATCTTTGAGTATAAGCGCCCTTCTTGCGGAACCAAGAAATCCAAGAGCTCTTTCAAATAATCGATCCAGAAAAAAGGGCTTACTCGACTTCTTCGAACCCGATCCAAAAGCAATCATCCTGTCAAATGCCTTGCGATAAAGCACCTTGGAAAGCAATGCACCGCCAAGATAAAGCATCATCCCATTCGACCAAATTAACAAAAGATTAAAGTTGGCGCTGGAAACATCGCCACGCCCCGCAGCCCGAAGCCCCCGGGAAATCCAATAAGAAGGCAGACCCGACCATCTTGAAAACTCAAACTGCCTGAGTGTTGCATCAACAAACTCACGATCAATACCATCTTTCTTTACCGAACTGAAAAACCTTCCCATGCCTGAAAGCACAAGAAACACAAATGCAACCACCATAATACTGAAGAACAACTTTTTCCCTTTTGGTAAAAGCCCTGCTATCAATAGACACAATACAGCACCTATCGAACCGGGAATCAGCACATACCCGAAAAAGAAAAAAGGCAGGTAGATATAAAAGAGAATCGGCGAATCTGCAACGACCCCAAAAGCAATAAGGATCGGGCTGCCTAATATAACAAAAGCCCAACTGCTAAAACCAATGGCTTCCACAAATCGGTAAGCAAAAATGCGATCAGCCTTAATGGGCTTCGTAAGCAAAAAATTAGTTTCAGGAGAAGAAAACAACCCGCCATACAAAATCATTCCGGAAGAAAGCACGAGCAAAGAGCCAAGCGATAAAAAGAGCAGGTCAAACAAAAGGCCGATAACGCCGCCACCCAAGGGAAGTTTTTGAGCCTTAAGAAAGTTAAACCCCGCAAGGCTGGTACCAAAAACCAGCCCCCAAATGATAAAACTACAAAGCAACAAAACTAAAGGCCTAATGAGCAACACGCCCTTAAGAGCAGCAAACAAATTAGCGAAGGTGCGCATTCTCATTTTGAACAATGCAAAACCTGATGCGGGGTATGCCCCCGGTTCTTGAAACTTAGAAAGTTCGTTCAAATTTGAATGCTCGTTAAAGCTTTTCATCCTGCTCCAATTTTTCATGTGTCATCTTCAAAAACACCTCTTCAAGTGACCCCCCAGTTTCGGATTGCTCCCTAAGCGATTCAAGAGAACCACATGCAACCAATTTCCCCTGAAAAATGATGCCAATGCGATCTGCAACCTCTTCAACGATGTCAAGCGAATGAGAAGAAAGAAAAATCGCCTTGCCTTGATCAGCTTGATTTCTAAGCACATCCTTAAGCTTCCTGACACTTTTCGGATCTAATCCAACGGTGGGTTCATCCACCACAAGAACCTCAGGTTCATGAAGCAAAGCAGAAGCAAACACCATGCGCTGCCTCATTCCGTGCGAATAGCGCTCAGTTAAATCATCGATAAATTCCTCGAGGCCAAACAGCTTATTAACCTCAACTATTTTTTGAGCAATCAGACCCCGCTGCATTCCATAAACATCACCGATGAATTCTAAAAACTCTCTGCCGGTAAGTTTTTCGTAAAGAAAAGGAAGATCGGGGACATAACTAATAAGGCGTCTAGCTTGATCACCCTGGGTTTTAAGATCATAACCACAAATTTTAATGGACCCCGAACTTGGAAAAAGCAAACCACATAACATTTTGATGGTCGTGGTTTTTCCTGCCCCATTAGGGCCAAGAAAAGCAAAAAGCTCCCCTCTTTTTATAATTAAATTCATATGGTCGACCGCAAGCTTGTCGCCATACTGCTTGCTAACATCAAGGATTTCGATTGCAGGTTCCGCATTGGAAAAAATAGTCATTGAACATCCACGCATTAGTTTAAACGAATCAAATCCCACTCCATCGATTCAGATAACCGGTTTTTCTGCCTGATCACCATTCCGTTTTGCACACCAACCCAAACGGTAGACTCAAGGTCGCTCCCAGTATAATCAATTATGATGCAAGGAATTTTTTTCCCTCCCCACATCACATCAACGATATCATTTCGCACTTTAGCAATTACAGATCCCGTGCCTTGATCCAAACCCCCTTGGGCAACTCCAGAAGAAAATGCCAAGGAAAGGGGATCAAAGAAAGGTTGCTTCCAAGTGCGCCCAGGGTAAAGGCCAAGAATGCGATGAACAGGCAAAAATGGCTGAAAAACTGATCCAGAAACCGGAACGTCCATAGACTCAAGCTTAAAAGTCCGTTCTCCCAAACGGCTATCCACCTTAACCTCGGGCCTAAGCAAACCATTGGAAACTTCGCCACTAATCTCTAATGTCAAAGGAAAATCAGAACCTCGGAGCGATTCAATTTGCACTTTGGCCTGCAACCCAAGCATATCGCCATCCCGATGAACACGAAATTCATTGCGCATCAACTTAAGGCCCAAAAAATCCCGCGCAGGCTTCAACCCTGCATTTGTAGGTTGGGAGTATTCAGCCCAAAGCCAAAATTCATCTTCCTGATTGTCTACCAAAGTGACACCCGTGCGAAGTTTCAAAAACTCTTCGCCACGAACTAACACCTTCCAATTGACAACTGGGCGCAGATTTCCCGCTTCATCGGCAAGATCAACATTAAAAGAGGGAGGCAGCCCAGAACGAATCCTAGGAAGTATTTCAGTATAAAAAAGTGATGTGTTAGCCACAATAAATAGCATAACGATCATCACACTTATCAATCTTGGTGGCATGAATCGTTCCTATTTGTTAAAAATAACATTAGACAGTTTTTTATATAGGATGAAACTAACACTTCATAGGCTGGTTACTCATAGAATTTCTTTGATATTTATTAATCAAGCTTTTTAAACAACCAAGGTGGAAGCAGGAAACCTAATATGACTGAGAAAAAACTTGTTGTTGGTGTACCTGCGGAAATCAAAAACCACGAATACAGGGTTGCAATAACTCCGGTAGGGGCGGATGAACTTTCTAGGGCAGGGCACCAAGTCTTAATTCAAACGGGCGCAGGATTGGGCAGCGGTATTTCAGATCAAGATTACCTTAAGCATGGCGCAACCATCATTAAAACACGCGAAGAAATCTGGTCACGAGCCGACATAATTGTAAAAGTCAAAGAACCCATGGAGTCAGAATGGCCTTTGATGCGAAAGAATCAGGTTATTTTTACTTACTTCCATTTCGCTGCAGATGAAAAACTCACACAAGCCGTGATGAAAAGTGGAGCGACCGCAGTTGCTTATGAAACCATCAAAGATTCGTCCGGGCACCTGCCACTGCTTACCCCAATGAGCGAAGTCGCGGGAAGAATGAGCATTCAAGAAGGGGCAAAATATTTGGAAAGACCGTTCGAGGGCAGGGGAATACTGTTAGGCGGGGTTCCCGGAGTTGCACCTGCGAATGTTGTTATTTTAGGGGCAGGAATTGTAGGTTCAAACGCTGCCAAAGTTGCAGCGGGGCTTGGTGCCAATGTCACTTTGTTAGATATCAACCTAGACCGTCTTAGATATCTCGACGATGTTATGCCTAAAAATGTAACAACCTTATTCAGCGATAGGCATAGCCTGAGGCAAAGCCTTGCGACAGCAGATCTACTGATTGGTGCGATTTTAATTCCCGGAGCTAAAGCGCCTCATTTGGTAAAACGAGAAGACCTTAAAATAATGCTTCCCCGTGCGGTGATTATCGATGTTGCAATCGATCAAGGTGGGTGTGTAGAAACTTCAAGGCCCACTACGCACCACCAGCCAACTTTCATCGTTGACGATATTGTTCACTACTGCGTGACAAACATGCCCGGTGCGGTGGGAAGAACCAGCACCTTTGCGCTGACAAATGTAACACTGCCTTTTGTACTGCAACTCGCAAAAATGGGTATTCAAACCGCTGCTGAAAAAAACCACGCCATAGCTTCTGGCATCAATATTTCCGAGGGCAAAATAACCAACAGCGCAGTAGCCCAAACCTTTGGCTTACCATTCTCTCCGATTGCAGGATCAAACTAATGCCGATTGATGGCCCCAAAGAAGACAACTTTTTCATTTCCGTAAGTCAGCTAAACACCTTGGCAAAAGACTTACTGGAAGGGCAATTCCCTTCGCTTTGGATCGCTGGAGAAATATCAAATCTTTCTAAGCCTGCATCTGGGCATGTTTATTTTTCCCTTAAAGATGAGCTATGCAGTGTAAGGGCGGTGATATTCAAAGGGCATGCACTAAAGCATGGCCGCAACCTGCAGGAAGGAAAAAAAATAATCCTTCGGGGCAAGCCAAGCCTTTACGCTGCAAGGGGCGAGTTTCAAGTCATTGGCGATGATGTAAAACTCATGGGGATCGGTGAGCAAGAACTTCTTTTAAGGCAACTCAAAGAAAAACTGAAAGCAAAAGGATACTTCAATCAGGAAAGGAAAAGAGCGATTCCTCCTTTTCCAAATCGCATTGGATTAGTCACAAGCGCAACAGGTTCAGCTGTACGCGACATGCTCGAAGTGTTGGGAAAACGATGGCCGATGGCAGAAATCTGGATTTCTCCCGCAAGAGTTCAAGGCGACGCTGCACCCTCTGAAATCGCCAAAGCGATAAAATTACTCAACTGCGCCAGCCTGATTGAAAATTCGAAAATCGATGTCATGGTGGTAGGCCGAGGTGGGGGCAGCTCTGAAGATTTGTGTGCCTTTAATTCAGAGATTGTTGCAGATGCGCTTTTCGAATCCTTAATTCCAACCGTTAGTGCGGTGGGCCATGAAGATGATTTTACACTCGCAGATCTTATTGCAGATTTAAGAGCCCTCACCCCCACCGAAGCTGCAACCAGAATATCACCTAACCAATACGAAATCGTAGAACATCTCAAAGCATCAGCAGAGTACATGCATCAGGCTGCATCGCTTAAAATTCAAAAATTCCAACAGCATTTAAAACTCCTCTCCACCCGAAGATGTTTACAAAAACCGTTGGATTATTTGAACCAAAAATCCCAACGCTTTGATGATACTATTGAGAAGTTTAATCGTACTTCCAGCACTTTTTTGCGCCAAAAATCTGATAAAGTTGCATCCTTCATCGAAAAGCTGCAATCCCTTAGCCCGCTTAATATCCTTACTCGAGGCTACAGCATCACCATGAAGGCAAAAGAATTTGAATCTGATAAAGCAACAGTAATTGTGTCTGCGGAAGTTTTGGCCCTGGGCGACTTGCTTTGCACTAGGTTGCACAATGGAACGATTATCAGCGAAGTTAAAAAAATTGAACCCTAACCATCATTTGGAGAGATAAAGCATCATGGCAATCAAAAAAAATTCAGCCCAAAAGTTCGAGTCCTCGCTCAGCGATCTTGAAGAAATTGTCCGAGAACTTGAAAACAGTCAGATCGATCTTGATGAACACCTTAAACTTTACGAAAAAGGCATTCGCCTGATTCAAAGCTGCCAGCTAAGCCTGAAGGAAGCAGAACAAAAAATCCAACTATTAAGCGGCGTTGATGCATCAGGGCAACCCTTGCTGCAGAAATTCAACCATGAATCCACTGAAGGAAAAGAGCAACAGGGATTGTTTTCTGTAGAAAAAGACAATCTTCCCAGTTAACTTGATCGACAAAGGTTGCCTGATCGCTATTATTTCACAATTGCTTAGGTGAAGCTCGCAAAGGTTCGATATACCTAGTGGAAGTGCCCTGCAATTTAGTGCTAGTATAAGACCTTGGTGTTTGCCCTTGGTATTTAAGGAAACAAGAGTGCTGCAAAAGATATCCATGGATCAGGATAATTTCCTTAGTATTTGGAAAAACCTTGCATCCAAAGTTGATACTCATCTAAGTACTTGCCTTCAACCGCAAGATGGTATGCCCGTTCGTCTACTAGAAGCCATGCGTTATAGCGTACTAGCCCCAGGCAAAAGACTAAGGCCTATTCTTGTTTTACTGGCATCAAACGCCTTTGGTTTTGAAAACACAAACCCTTGGCCTGCTGCTTGCGCTGTTGAATTTATTCATGCTTATTCTTTGATTCATGATGATCTGCCTGCTATGGATGATGATGACCTTAGGCGGGGCAGACCGACTTGCCATAAAGTTTATGGGGAAGCCCTCGCAATTCTTGCAGGCGATGCGCTTCTCACAAAAGCCTTCGAAGTGCTTGCAAAGAGCTACCCGGCCTTTGCTGGTGCTGAATGCTGTTTGGAATTAGCAAAAGGGGCAGGGGCCAGTGGAATGGTTGGGGGCCAAGTAGAAGATTTGGCATGGGAAGGAAAACCGGGTGTACGGGGCGAAGATCACCCTAAAGAAGCTACAGTAAAGCACTTAAAGAATTTGCATGATCGAAAAACAGGGGCCTTGATTCGTTCGAGTCTAAAATTAGGAGCCATTGTCTCATTTGCCAGCCAAAACCGAAAACCCCCAGAAGATTTGTTGCAGATACTTGATAATTACGGTCAAAACATAGGGCTTGCCTTTCAAGTTACCGACGATCTTCTCGATGTTCTAGGAAAATGCGAATCTGCAGGAAAACGAGTTGGAAAAGACGCGCAAAAGGGTAAACTAACCTATCCGGGTTTATTGGGGATTGAGCAGAGTAAACTTTTAGCTGGTGAACTTTGTAAAAACGCTCAGCATCTGGCAAGCCAACTTGGACCCAATGCTGCGCCCCTCATGGATTTGGCGGATTACCTTGTTTCTCGAGATCATTAGGTACAATGAATTTACAATCTGGCAATTGACGCCGGGTTTTTGGATGCACAAAGGATAGTTGCAATGCACAGAATTCTTCCGAAAATTGAAGGCCCCGAAGATCTTAAACTCCTTGATAACCAGGAGCTCGAGATACTTTGTCAAGAAATGCGGGACGAATTAGTTCGAGTATTAAGTTTAAGGCCTGCCCATTTCGCTAGTAATCTTGGCGTGGTGGAATTATGCGTTGCACTTCACTTAAGTTACGATTTCTCCAAAGATCGCATCATCTGGGATACCGGGCATCAGATTTATCCCCATAAATTAATTACCGGGCGCTACCGCAATTTCGACACCATCCGCACCAAGGGTGGACTCATGGGATACCCCAATCCCGCCGAAAGCGATTTCGATCTTTTTATGACGGGACATGCTGGTTGCAGTCTTTCCACCGCTCTTGGATTAAAAGTTGGCGATGACCTAAACGGCAATACCGACAGGCACAGTATCGCAGTAATAGGCGATGGCGCCTTACCCTCGGGGATCGTTTTTGAGGCACTTAACAACGCAGGAGGTCTCAACAAGAATTTTCTCGTTATCCTTAATGATAATGAAATGTCGATCTGCCCAAGGGTCGGGTCGCTTGCCAAATGCCTTGATCAAGCAAGATTAACCTCCCTTTACCAAGATTCAAAACGACAGCTAAAAGATCTTCTCGAAAAGATTCCTTTTGGCGGTGTAGCCAAACAAGCCCTTGAGCAGCTTAAAGACGGACTTAAAGCATCGTTGATGGGTGGAAGGCTATTTGAAGAATTTGGCTTCCGCTACTTTGGCCCTATTGATGGCCACGACTTACCCGGAATGCTTAAATGGTTTGCAGACATCAAAGAACAAAAAGGCCCGATTCTATTGCATGTGCTCACTCAAAAAGGATGCGGAGTACCTCAGGCTAGCGAAGATCCGGTTACATTCCATACTCCTCCTGTTTTTGAAAAAGTAGGACCTGAACGAACCCTTATTTCCATGAAACGCGGGGGCAGCAAAGGTTACACCGATGCTGTTAGCTCAAGCATTTTTAAAATCATGCAGGAAAACAAGAAGGTTTCCGTCATCACTGCCGCCATGTGCCAAGGGAATAAACTTGAGAAGATTCGTGAAGTATTTCCCGAGCGCTTCTTTGATGTGGGCATATGTGAATCCCATGCCGTTGCTTTTGCTGCGGGCCTTGCGAAAACAGGTAATCGACCTATTGTTGATATCTATTCAACTTTCTTGCAACGATCTTTTGATCAGGTTTTCCAAGAAGTATCTTTACAAAATCTACCTGTACTCTTTTGCCTAGATCGTTCGGGGATCACGGGCCCTGATGGCCCCACACATCATGGCGCTTTCGATAACACCTACATGCGCGTTTTTCCCAATATGACAGTGATGGCACCTGGTGATGAACTTGATGTTGAACCGATGATTCGCCTTTCGTTAGCTCATAATGGGCCCACCGTAATTCGTTACCCAAAAGCCAACCTCGAACGCATCAAACGCGATTTTGTACCTCTTGAAATTGGACAAGCTGAGGTTATTGATTGGGGCGAAGATATCATTCTTGTTGCATATGGAACACTCCTTGTCGAGTGCTGCAAAGCTGCTGAAATTTTACGCGAAGAAGGCATGCATGTTGGTGTCATTAATGCACGGTTCTTAAAACCATTGGACAAAAACACCTTGTTTAAAGCCATGGAAGAAGCCAACCTTGTCATCTCCGTCGAAGAAGGATCCTTGGAAGGAGGATTTGGCAGCGCTATCCTTGAAGCCGCCAACTCTGCTGGCATTGAAACCCGTAAGTTAATCCGACTTGGACTGCCAGATCATTTCGTTGAACACGGCGAACGAGGTGAACTCCTCCACGACTTGGGACTTGATGCCATCGGCATTGCCAACGCTGCTAAGCAGTGGTTTGCAAAGGATGTTGGCGCCTCCAGACAAATCCTAGGCAAATAACTCATGGACCGGTGCCCCTGATGAAAATTTTCATCCTCGGAAATGCCCAACGACCTGGGGTAACTACCCAGTCCGAAAAACTTCTTCCTTTGCTTGAAAAGCACTTTGAAGTTGTGCTCGTTGATCTTGATCAAAAAGAAGACCTATCCAAATACAAAGCTGATTTTACTTTTGTTTTGGGCGGCGATGGTGCCATCCTTCGTGCAGCTAGGCAAATGGGCTACAATCAGATACCCGTACTAGGCATCAACCTTGGGCGCTTGGGCTTTCTTGCTGATCTTAATACTGCAGAACTTGAAGAATGCATTCCTGAGATTGCTAATGGTAATTTCAGAATTACAAATCATTTGATGTTTGAATGCTTTACCGATACCAAAGATAAGCCCGGACCTTTCCTTGGCCTTAATGAAATTTCCATTCATTCTGGTGCACCTTTTCATATGATCGAAATCGATTTGATTGCTGATGAAGAACCCGTTTGCACTTACATGGCTGATGGATTGATCATGAGTACGCCAATCGGTTCAACGGCTTACAATCTGTCTGCGGGCGGCCCTATTTTAAATCAAGAAATCGAAGCATTTGTCATTAATCCCATTTGCCCTCATGTGCTTACAAGCCGCTGCGTTGTCGATTCTGCTTCAAAGGTTTACAATTTGGTGATGAACCGAGTTACTAAGGGGACCAGCCTCGTTATCGATGGGCAGGAAAAAATCCCTCTGGTAAAAGGCTCTAAAATTACCTTTAAAAAGGCTCCGGTCAAATTTCAATTAGCCAAAGTGCCTAATAAGAATTTTTATCGCACTCTTCGTGAAAAATTGAACTGGGGCGTTCATCCAAATTACCGCAACCAATCCACCTAACCTCATGCAAATAAACAACTTATACACCATAAATGCTACTTTTTCAGGATTGGTCCAAGGTGTGGGATTCCGACAATCTGTGCTCCAAATCGCTCAGCATTTCGAACTCAAAGGCAGGGTTAAAAACCTTGAAAATGGCACCGTGGAACTCATTGCGGAAGGAGACCGGGAAAAGGTTGACTCCTTCCTTAAAATGGTGCAAAATAGATTTCATAATAACATCACACAATTACAAGTTAATGTTATTTCTTCTCTTGGTTATGTAGACTATAAAATAGAATATTGAAGTGCTGTTTTACCTGAGGCTTTGCATCTAATGAACTTATCGTTTCAACAATGGATGATAGAATCCGGTTTTGTCTGGGCGCAATTTTTGGTCGCAATACCTTGGATGGTTACTCTTTTCTTTTCAGAAAATAGCTCCTCGGATAAACCCAAATCTTCAGCTTTGTTAACCACTTTGGTAACCATGTTTATTCTCGGAGGAATTTTTCCTCCCATCTTCCATACCTTCCTTCAAGAAACCAACAGTATCGAAACAGCGGGCAGGGTTTATGGTGGCGTCTTTCAAACACAACTCATTCTCGATACCTTTGTTCTTACTTTTTTCATCCTCCTCAAAATTTGGCCCAAAGGTGGCGCTGTTGCTCAAGCCGCTTTTCGTGAAGGCATTAGGCAACCTATGTTTTGGCTTCTTTCAAGCCTTGCCCTTTTTGCCCTCCTTGTTTCTCCCTTTATTCCTTACTTCACCTTCGGCGAAGATCTCATCATGGTCAAAGAATTGGGTTACGATACCATCATGCTTGCAGCGGTGGTGTTTGGAACCTTAGCAGCTAGTATTTCTGTAAGTGAAGAAATCGAAGGACGTACCGCTGTCACACTCATGAGCAAACCGATTTCCCGCAGGCAATTTCTTCTGGGCAAATTTGTAGGCATCCTGCTTTCTGCTTTTCTCATGTCTTCTATTTTGTTTGTCGTATTTCAATCCATTCTTCTTTACAAACATTGGCTCGACAGAATGGATCCTGTTGCAAACCCAGAGTGGATCAAACTCTTTTTATCCAATTCGACTCTTCCATCCGAAACTAAAGATCTCATTAACGGTCTTGCCTTCTGGATTCAACACACTCTTGAAACCTTCCCAGGTCTTATTCTTAGTTTTTGCCAAGTGAGCGTTTTAGTTTCGATCTCCGTTTCTCTTGCTACCCGTTTACCTATGGTTGTAAATCTTAGTACCGTTCTCGTAATCTATTTCCTTGCTCACCTTACCCCCGTATTAGTTGCAATCGGTGAAAAATCGAAAGCTACCGACCCTGATTCTCCTGTCTCGCGACTTCTTGGATTCATGGCGGGTGTCTTCGATTTATTCCTGCCTGGCTTGGAATTTTTCCGCGTGGGACCTGCCATCGTTGGCGATACGCCTCCAGATTTTATTCCCTTTGCCATTTATGTTTTATCGGTCAGTTTCTACGGATTAATTTACACTACAGTTGCACTTATTGTCGGCCTGATTTTGTTTGAAGATCGAGATCTGGCTTAGTTTGTTATTCGCCATGGATTTGGCACTTACACGGGTGGGATATGCCCGATATTATTGATCATGAACTGTATTTTTTCAAACTCATCAATTATCGTTCCGGCGACCGATGGTTGCGTTACATTACTTTTCTTCTATCCTTTCTAAAATACGCAGCGATTTTATTTGTTTTGTTTCTTTGCTGGTGCACCTGTTTTTTTCTATTTTCAGAAGCAATTCCATTTTCAAAAGATGGAACCATATTAACAACAGAACCCAAAACCTCTTCTGCCATTGTAAATCATTTTTGGGATTGGATTTCCCTTCATGGTTGGGGTCCTAATCCTCAAGTTGCTATTTCAATCCTCATTCCATCTTTAAGTTTCTCTTTCCTTCTAATCCGTTTGCTTGAACAATCCATTTGTTATTACGGTGCAGAAAAGCAACTCTCATTAATACGAAAAGTTTTCTATCAAAACGAATTTTTGAAATCTCAACAATCATTGCTAAATAATAGTAATCCTATTTTTGATGTCGACAAACTCATTGCAAATACTGGCGAACTTCTACTAATTTACACCTCAAAAATCCAACCCACCATTATTGCAATAATTGTTTTTACAACTGCTGGTTTGATTGCCAACACCGCGCTATATCTTGTTTTTTCAGGCTTATTCTTTCTCATTCTTGCAATTCAGGCTATTCTTGCACTCAAATTCCGCACTCTCCTTCAAGAGCAAGAAACTTCGTTCCGAGTTGAATCCACATTGTTTCTAAAACTTTACAATGCAATGTCTTTCTCTAAGGCTTTTGGACTTTCTCACATTTGGCTCGAAAAACTTTCTCTTGCATCTTACAACCATCTAAAAACAAAACTTAAAATCAATTTCTTCTTCAATCTTGAGCAATATCTTGGATACTTCTGCTTCATCCTCTGCCTTGGGATTTTTCTTTTATTATCTGAAATATTCATCTCATTTAAAATTGCAAACGCACCCGATTTATTTGTCTCGGGAACTATCGCTTTCCTTACTGCATTTTATTCTAAATTCTTAATCGACTGCAAAACCACAATGATTGAAAATTACTCTTCAACCACTGATCTATTTAAAAAATTAGAAGATAAATCTGGGTTTTCACAAAACGATAATGGATCACTTATCTTCCCAGTTTTCAAAACAATTCATTTAGATTCGATCTCCATTAACAATAACCTCAACGACACCCTTATTAAAGATCTCACTCTTAACATCGAAAAAAACTCCCGCATAGGTTTTGCTGGTCTCCAAAAAGAACAACGCACCGCAATGGGATTACTCTTATCATGTTCCCTTACTCCCGACATGGGCGAATTGCGCTTTGATAACACCAACGCAAGAAGCTTAAATATCAATTTAATTCCAAAAGAAATTACTTTCGTTTCAGAACGATTTGAAATCATGCCTGATTCTTTTAAAAACATCATCTGTAATTACACTCAAACCCCGGACTGGCCTAGGATGCTGGATGCTGCCAAAAACACAAATATTCATGCTAAATTACTTGCTCATCCGAACTGCTATGAGCTTTTTTATGATCCTGATAACAACTCTTTTGATTCGGTTTTTCAATACCTTCTGGGTATTACACGATCCGTTTATCTCGGCGCAAAAACACTTATCTTAGAAGAACCAATTATTATCGACCCCACACAAAACCAAGATTTGATTAATTCTGTTTACGAAAAAACACTCACAGGCAAAACCATTGTTTTCCTTGGAGGTTGCGAAGCAACTTTGTCTTCTTGCGATAAAATTTACTTGTTTGAAAACAAAAGGGTAATCGCATCAGGCACGCACAAAGCCCTTTCTCAAGATTACCCTGGATACCATTTGGTCAAAAATCAATAATCGTTAAGGATTGGCACGATAAACTTTTGTGGGTCGCCACCGGTTACATGAATTTTCTTGTCCCAGTCCACAAAAACATTCACTTCGCTTCGTACACCAAACTCTTCAAGATAAATCCCAGGTTCAATGGAAAACAAACTCCCAGGCAATATCTTTCTTGTATCTAAAGTCTCTAATCCATCAATATTCGCCCCATTACCGTGGGTCTCCTTACCAATCGAATGCCCCGTTCGATGGCAAAAATATTCCCCATAACCAGCTTTCACAATCACTTCTCGTGTCACATTATCAATTTCCCAGCCTTCAACTGGCGTACCTTCCGCAAAAACTTTTCTAACTTTATCGATTGCTGCATCACGGGCCCGAGCTACGATATCAAATATTTTCGTATACTTTTCAGGCACGACTTTCCCTACGAATCCGGTGCGAGTCAAGTCGCTATAAATACCTTCTGGATCGTTTAACTTAGCCCACAAATCAACAAGTATAAAATCACCCTCTTGAATCTTTCGATCTGTTTCATTCGAAGTGGAATAGTGTGGGTCGCCACTATGCGAATTAACTCCTACTATCGGTGCATGATCTGTAAACAAATTATTTTTGGAAAAATGCTCCATGATAATTCTAATGACATCACTTTCCTTGATTTCATTTTTATTCCGTATGGATTCTGCAATAAAACGAAAAACCACCTCATAGGCCTCTCGTGTATGAATTGCAGCATCAAGATGGTTTTGAAATTGCTTTTTATTCAGGCAGGATTCAAATACCTGTATCAAATCACCTGAAGAAACCACATCAACCCCTAAGGATTTTACGAATTCAATTGTTCCAGCATCAACTCGTGAAAGGTACGGGATGGCATTATTGGGGGAATACTCCATAGCGATTCTTTTTTTGCCTTCTAAAACATTTTTTAAAGAAGACTCCAATTCCTGCCATCGAAGATATATAGTTGAAATACCAGGATAGGAAGCAAGCGCACCTGGTTCGATCTTGTGATTAATTTTTACAGGGTCACCACTTGCAGGAATAAAATAAAACCATCGCCTGGATAGAAAAAGCTTTTCGGATAACCCTAGAACCCGCCTTGCCAATGGGTTGCAAAACCGGAAATCATAAAGCAACCAGCCATCTAAACCGAATTCTTTTAATTTTGCTTGAATCTTTTCAAGGGAAAACATGTCTCACCTACAATCTTTTAAAAAGTAAATTTTAAACCTCAAGCAACATAGGTTATAATCTAATGTAATTGATTAATTTTACCCATTATTATAAATATTGAAATTAGATTATCATGGATATGGATCAATTCAATCTTGAACTTTCCGATCCAATGCATCAATTCCATTTGATGCATATGGAAATTGCTCTTGAAGAAGCTAGAGCTGCTGAACAGGAAGACGAAGTGCCAGTGGGCGCTTTGATTGTTTCTGCTAAAGCGGGCATCATTGCTAAAGCTCATAACCAAAGAGAATTGCTTAAAGATCCCACCGCGCATGCAGAGATGATCGCCATCACCCAAGCAGCACAATATCTCCAATCATGGCGCCTTGAGAATTGCATATTGTATGTCACACTCGAACCTTGCCCCATGTGCGCTGGGGCCATTGTTCAATCGCGTATTCCATGGGTCGTTTATGGTTGCATGGATCCCAAGGCGGGAGCTTGCCATTCCCTTTATAATCTTTTGAATGACCCGAGGCTTAACCACCGAAGCAGGGTAGTCTCCGGAGTACTTGAAAACGAATGCTCAAGCATTCTTTCTGAATTTTTCCAGAAAAAAAGGAATAACCGTAAAGGTTCACCCAAACTGTGATAATCAGAGGGCGTTTTAATTTTTATATTTTCAAACTCTTAACTCATTTTTAATCCTGTGGTAGATTCCTTTTGATACCATTTTTTAAAGAGATTTTATCATGCGAATATTCATACTAACCTGCGCTTTATTCTTTATTGCTTTTAATGCAAAATCGGCTGACAATCTCAGAATTTTTTCACAACCCGAAATCCCCTCCCAAGAAGTTCTTGACAGGCTAAATCTTAAGATGATGTGGCGTGCCTTCTCTCCCATGGAAGGAAAGCGTGATGGTTATCACGATGTTCAGATCTCAGAAAACCAGATAATTGCTCAAACTAGAAGCGGCACGATTGTTGTTTTTAATTCGGAAACTGGTGAAGTCATTTGGAAAACAAATTTCGGTAAACCTTATCAAGTTTTTTACAACCTTGCTTTTAATGATAAATTTGTTTTTGCGGTCAACGAAAATGACCTGTACGCTTTGGACAGAAAAAACGGAAGTATAGCTTGGCAATCAAGCTTTGGGTTATCAATTTCTGCACCTCCCTCCGTAGACAAGCACCATCTTTTTCTCTCTGGATCAAATGGGAGAATTTATTGTTATGCTTTGCCTCTTTTCAAAAAGAATGGTCAATTTTCAGGTTATGAAAAATCAGACTTTTTTAATCGAATTACCAAAAAAGCCATTGTTGATGTTCCCGATGATAATCCGGAATCTAACGCCCTAGCGCCCGCCTATGGTGTAGGGTCTACGCGTTCAAGAGGGCCGCAACCAAAACTCATTTGGGAATTTCAAACCAGACTTATTTTAAATTACCCTCTTCTCGTTACAGAAGAAATTGTTTCTGCTGTTGGTATTAAAGGCGACTTAGTTGCCCTTAACATCCATTCAGATCTAGGCCATACCACCCTTGAAACAAATCCAGGTTATTCCGCAGATAAGGCAGTGATTGTTCCGCCTTCGCGTTATGAATCAATTGCTTATATTGGCTCCATGGATGCCTGTTTACACGCTTTTGATTTGCAAGCCGGGAAACTTCTTTGGCGCTACACCATTGGCAGCACTGTTCACCATCGCCCATTTGTTACCGATAACGAAATATTTGTAACTGGTGAAAAAAATGGATTGGTTAAACTTTCTCGTGAAACCGGATTACCCATGTGGAACATCAATAACGGAAATCGATTCACCTCTGCCCAAGAAAAATCTGACCGTATTATTGCTGCAAATTCTAAATTCCTTTACACTCTCGATCGAAGTGGAAAAATGGTGATCATCGATCGAACCAATGGCGCATATTTAACCACTTGGGATGTTCACGATTTTGTTTTTCCCGTGGTCAACCGTACCAATGATCGCTTATTTTTAGCTGCTAATAATGGATTAATCATCTGCATGCGCGACCGGGATTTTACTAAACCCATGCTTCATATTAAAAAATCCCTTTCAACAACTCCCGATTCGGTTCCAACGATTGATGCACCAGTTCCGAATGATATCCTTAAAAAAATACTTGAAACTAAAATCAAAGAAGAGGAAGGCGTTGAAAAGCCTCTTCAAGAATTACTTGATGAAATTACTAAGAAATATAATGTTAAATTTGAAATCAACAAAAAAGCTTTTGCTGCTATGATGATCCTTGATGCAGACAAAAAACCTGTTAAAGCTCCTGCCGCTGATAATATCCCTTTAGCAGTGTGGCTCACGGGGATTTTAGACCCATTAGGCATTACCTACCAAGGGGTTGTAGACACTATCCTTTTATTCCCTGCAGAAAAACCGATTAAAGACAAATAATTATTTACTGCTGCCCGATGTTTGAAATATCTTCTGCAGAAAACCGGGCTGGGGCTCTTTGTTTGAAGTATCGTGAAGATATTTCGCCCATGTTTCATAATTCGCAGGAAAATTCTTGCCTGTTATACTTTCTAATGAATCCCTGCAACAATTTACCAATGCCACATCTTGTTCGCTTTGTAATACCGAAAGTAAACTTTCTGATGCTTGATATTCCTTGTATTTACCTAATGCTTTGGCAGCTATAATTCTTTCATCAACTTTTTGCTGGCGATCCTGCTCAGAACCCACCACTGCTGGTTCTTTCAATACCTTAACCAATAACTCCAAGCCTGATGGGCTTCGCACTTCACCCAATGAATTTAACACCTGACATTTTATTACCGTTGCAGTATCTGGATTAAAATTTGATGCCCTATAGTAAGCATCTTTTAAAACTTCGGGCGTGCGCGAATCCTTGAATGTACGAAGGGTTGATATCGCTTGAAGCCTACATATTGCTTGACGGTCTATTAATGCAGCATCTGATAGTATTTTGAATACTTTTTCTTGTTCTTCCGCGGTACCTTTATTCGACAATGGTTCTTTAAGCGAAGCTAGCGCTGCAGATCTCTTATCGCCGTCCACACTTTTTTCTAACACTACCATTGGCGGATCAGGCGGAAGAAATAAATTCTTAATCCGAAAATCCCTACTGGTAACAGAATCCCAGAATGATGCGCATCCTGGGGCTACAACCATCAACCCAATTAGCAAGGATCGCACGATAATTCGCTTGCCTACTCTTATTTGATAAAAACCCATGTTTGTTTACCAACTTTTAATGTTACTACGCCCAAATTGTTAAACTGTTCCACTACAAGCGATCCTGATAGCCTTGATAAGATTTTTCTTCAATACGAGTTTATACCTTTCTCAGTAAAAAACTGCCCGACCTACTCTCAGCATTTACCCATAAATACCAAATTTGACAATTTATCATGTACTTAAGCAATTTTCTCACATAACCTCGAATTTCTGTTCATTTCATGCAATACTACCTCTTATGGAAATCGAAGAATTTACTGCACTTGTCCATATTACTCAAAAACTTGGCCTTATTTCTCCTTTTGTTGCCGAAGAAGTGCTCGCACATACCCGAATAAGTAACAGCAAGTTTATTGATCCAAAAATTTTAACTGAACATAACCATTTGACTGATTGGCAGATTAGTAAGATTGTAGCAGGTGATGGCACCATGCTTTTATTTAACGGATATCACCTTCTTTTTCCGATTGGGCCAGGAAAATTGGGGCGAACTTACAAAGCCAGGAAAATTGATACCGGAGAACTTGTTGCGTTAAAAGTCCTCAGAAAAAGACACGCCAATAACAATGTTGAAATACTTAAATTTTTACGCCAGGGCGAAATACTCAAAGATATTAACCACCCCAACATTGTTAAAACTTTAGATTTATTTCCAGGCACAAAAAACATACCACCCTACCTATCTTTAGAATGGATGAAAGGCGGGTCAGTTTATGACTGGCTTGAAATAAAAACTTTTCTTAGTTGCCCCGAAGCTTGTCTTATTATGGAAGAACTAAGCAAAGGTTTTTTATTCTTACAAAAGATGGGGATATCACACGGGAATTTCTCAGGGGCAAAAGTACTGCTGGACAATCCTTCCCACCCTAAAATCAACAATTTTCGTTTTGGATCAATTTTTGACCCGCAAACAGGGCAGATTAATAACCAGAATTCGTTGTCCTTTGATTATGCGGGTTTAGCAAGGCATTCAGGAGAATCTTCCGGCCCTAGTCAATCAGATATTTTTTTTGCAGGGTGTCTTTTTTATCACCTTCTTACAGGAAAATCTCTCCTCCCAGGTTCTTATCAAAAAAGAAAAGAAATGTATAACAAGAATGAATTTAAATTTATTTTCAACACAGAGTTCGAAAAAACACTCCCCTCAGAAACATTGCCTATTATTAAAAACATGATTTCAATCGACCCAAAATCACGCTACTCCGACTTTCTTCAAGTTCAAATTGCAATTCAATCCATCAGAAAAAAAATTCAAGCGGAGTATGGCGTAAATCCATCAGAAAACGGTTCGACTATTTTTTTGGTGATTCGTAATGATAAAAAAAGGCAACTGATCAAGGCTTACATGCAAAACAGGGGGTTTCGAATTTTGCAAGCAAACAATCTTGAACAAGCCCTTACTGTTTACAACCGGGAACATTTCAAACACCTTATAATCGAATTGGATAGTTATCTTTCCATTAAAGAAACTTTTTCAAAAATGATAATTGAATCAGAACTGTGCAGACGCTTTCTTCATACTATTTTTCTAGTGGGTAAAAAGAAACCACTGCACATCCCTGCAAGGAATGGCAACACTTTCATTGAAACACCAATCGATTTTTCATTAGTTATGGAAAAAATCATGGCTCATGAAAAATCATGAGCCTAGTTTTGGCAGTACTCTTCCAAGGTGAGAAATCAAAAACTTCATGTCTTCCCACACTTCTTTTTTCTTTTCAGGGGTACGCAATAAAGATAAAGGATGATAGGTGCATAAAACTTGGATACCTTTCCAATCATAAAATTTCCCTCTTAATTTATTGACCGGAATTTTAGTATCTAATAGATTTTCTGCAGCACATGACCCAAGACAACAAATCACTTTTGGCTTTACCAATGCCAGTTGTTTTTCAAGAAAACCTCTACAGTTGGAAACTTCGCTAGGTAAAGGCAATCGCTTATCCGGGGGCTTGCAACTTATAATATTTAGAAAGTAAACTTCGTCACGCGACAAACCGCAGGCCTTCAGAATTTTATCCAACAACAAACCATCTTCACCAACAAAAGGCAACCCTTTTTCATCTTCAGCACTACCCGGGGCTTCCCCAACAAAACAAATATCTGGCTCTATTTTACCAACACCAAAAACCGTATTCTTTCTTGTTTGGACAAGTTGAGGGCATTTCACACAATTTGCAACCTCCTCTTTGAGCAATTGCAATAATCCTGTTTTTTTCTCAAGTGAATGCAAAACCGAATGAGTCGAACTTTTTTCAGGCAAGGGAAGATTTGTTACTGCTGCCTCACCATCAACAGGAGGAGATTTATGGGCCAAGCCCTCACTTATTTGCAAGGTTGAATTATTATTATTCTCGAGCCATTCAACACCCGAAAGCCTGAGGCTTTCAAGATGCATCTGGATTTGTTTGTGTAACTCTCTGGAAGAAATATTCTGCACGCATCAACTCCAAGACTGAACAATAGATTTTTAATAGCTTATTCAATAATGTTTCATTAGGTATTTTATACTGTATCAGAGCATTGCGCCTGAGTTTCTGGAAAAACATCATGCAAAAAGATGATCTTTTTAATATCGGTTTAATCCAGATGGCTTGTCAGCAAGATCCCAATAGGAATCTTGAAAAGGCGCTTGCTGGGATAGACGAAGCTGCATCTAAAGGGGCGCAGATTATTTGCCTGCAAGAACTCTTCCTAACTCCTTATTTTTGCCAAATTCAGGACCCCTCATTATTTGAACTGGCAGAACCAATTCCAGGGCCGACCACCGATGCGCTGGCAAGTTGTGCCAAAAAAAACCGCTGCGTTATTATTGGGTCCATTTTTGAAAAACGGGCACCTGGGCTTTATCACAATACTGCTGTAGTTATTGGCCCCGATGGTAATATCATTGGAATTTATCGCAAAATGCATATTCCTGATGACCCACTCTTTTACGAAAAATATTATTTCACTCCGGGAGATCTTGGCTTTAAATCATTTAAAACTCCTTTTGCTGAAGTAGGCATTCTTATTTGCTGGGATCAATGGTACCCAGAAGCTGCCAGACTTACTGCACTTGAAGGTGCAGAAATTATCTTTTATCCCACTGCTATAGGCTGGCATTCTCACGAAAAAGAGATCTACGGCAAAGCGCAAACAGAAGCTTGGCTAACAATGCATCGTTCCCATTCGATCGCAAACGGGATTTATGTTGCAGCAGTGAATCGAATAGGCCAAGAAAAAAACAGTGCAGGGGGAGGTTTAGAGTTTTGGGGAAATTCCCATGTATTAAATACATACGGGGGCTATCTGCATCACTCTAAGGAGCAGAAGGAAGAAGTAATTGTAACTAGCTGTTCTAGAAAGATGATTGAAGAAACCCGTAGGAACTGGCCCTTTTTCCGGGATCGAAGAGTTGATTTTTATAAAGGGATTTCAAATCGCTGGAATAGCAAAACATCTTTATAAAAGGTAGTGATATGTGGCTATGCACAATAATAAAGATTTTATAACAAGAAAGGTAAAAGGGGTTTTGGGCGAAAACCCCTTCGACTTTAACATTCGATTTTTTAAATACTTAACAAACAATAAAGAGATCTGGGCGAAACGCTTTAATTGCAAGTTAAGCATAAAGTAAATAAATGCTAAGTTATATATGCAAATAGTATGCCAATTAATACACCAAACTCAAATAGATGACAAACGCCTTAAAATGCTTGGTATTCCTACAGAATAAACTTTAAATCCCAAAAGCAAAAAAACACCAGCCGAATAAACCGGCTGGTGTCGGAAAAACCGTCTATTGCAGGTCTGGTTAATTTCGAGTGCCGAAATCCCCTTTGGCAGCTCTCCAAGCACTATGAATATGATTAGCGGGATTTCCACTGCCATCGGCTTGCATATTTAAAAATTCGATTAAAAAGTCGGGACCTTGAAGCCTGTAAGTATAAGGGTCACCCGGTTTTGATTTATCAATGGCATAGCTAAAATCAATTTTTGCAAAATCAGGGCCAACAAGTCTGGTCGCCTCTTTTTCAGCAAAATCGACTGGAAATCGATTTGAATAGGCTTGGATCAAATCCTGAACGATTTTCTTTTGCTCGGGATTTAATGCGCCAGATTCCAACCCTTTTGAAAAAGCAGGGGCTACAGATTTACCTTGCTCAATTTCTGCAAACAACTTATCGGTAAAGGCTATTTTCTTTTGCTCATCAGAAAGGGTCGCAATCAATTTCTTTGCAAAATCTTCAGTTTCTGGAAGCGTTCGAAGTCCTTTTTTACCACCATTTAATACCAAAGCTGGGTTAGCCCCAAAAAAGGAAGGCGTTGCGCTAACCACTTTATTACCTTCGATCACAAAGTTTAAAGAAAGGTGGTGGCCTTCAAAACGCCAGCCCCATTTTTTCCCTGCAGCAGGCGTCCCAAAAACAGATACAAAATACCATTCAGAACTCCGGATGTTGGTGCCATTTTTCTCGTTTTCTTTTAAAACCTGTTCCAGCCCCATGATTCCTCGAACTCTGGAATAACCTTCTTTGCTGGTACCCGCTTGAACCATGCTTAGTGCAAGTTGCTTTTGATCCGCTGACATTTCTTCCATACGCAAACCTTTTCGCGTAGGATTTTTAGCTTTATCTTGCAGTGGAACAAAATTCCAATTGGTTCGTTCTGAATCCTCAAAACTAAACAAAGCTTTTTTCTTCTGATCTGCTGACAAAGAAGCTGAAAACTCATCAACTGCTTTAGCCATTGCACCTGCAGTTTGCAGATTTGTATCAGCATTAGAAATTATCGCTGTTACAAGTACTATGGCTGTGCAAATCACAGAACCTGTTTTTATCCACAATTTGTTTTTAAATAAGGATGACAATTGACTTTCTCCAAAAAAAAATATTGTTGAAACAACCAAAAAACGGGCTATGGGAAAGAAATTTCTTTCACTTCGTAACGCAATATACCTTTGGGCACCTTAAACGAAACCATGTCACCACATTTCTTACCTAGCAAAGCCTGACCGCGAGGACTGGATGATAATATTTTATTGTTGTCGTAGTCTTCATCACCTGGTCCAACGAACTCGTAAGTTTCTTCTTCGCCTGAATCCAAATCTTTGATAACAACGCGTGCGCCAAAAACGACCTTATCCGAAGGAAGGCTACTTAAATCCACAATAACAGCTCGAGCGAGTTTATCTTTAAGACCATCAACTCTTGCCTGCAGCATACCCTGATCTTCACGAGCTGCATGATATTCTGCGTTTTCGCTAAGATCACCCAGAGCTCGAGCATCGGCAATACGCGTAGCAATTTCAATCATTTCCGAATTTTGCATTCGATTTAATTGGGCCATTAAATTTTCGTAACCCTCTCGGGTCATCGGGACGCGTTCTATTGTCATTTCTTCACCACATACAAATAAATATCATGATGCGGAATAACACTCCGCATCATGATTTGATTTAAAACTCTACCAACAAATTATATTAAATAGCAAAAACGAAGAAATTGCCATCTTTTATTTAAAACCCATTCAATTTTGTAATATAAAGTGTCATATTCATTTAAAAGATGGCGGAAAGATGCTTTGTCTTCGCCCCAATTGAAAAACATCAAATTATTGTCAAAAATTGGTTAGAAGGGATTGATTTTACAAAAATCCATGCGAAACTTAAATGAGATGATAATTTCTTAGGGTAAATTGAAAGAACTATGAAGAAAAAATCTAAAAAAGATGAAGCAAAAGTGCTAGGTTTTGTTGGATTGGGCCTTGATAACAAGGATGATCACCAGCGTATAACTAATTGCGAACATTTTTATTTGGTAGGTGGATCAGAAGAAACCCACGAAAGAATGCAAGATACTGCAATTCGTTTTTCTGAATCATTAGAAAAAAAAGGTAAAAGGCTCGAAGATACCTGCCCTAAAGAAGCCATCGATTTGCTGCGCGATTCGATGCGAGACTAGATAATCCTACCCAGAACTACAACTTCAAAAACAGAGAAATTCTCATGCTGTTGACACGCATTACCAGGCTTGTTTTTATAACGCTATTAATGGGGCTTGCTATATTTCCTTTGCCCTCCTTTTCGCAACAGGAAACCGGGAAAAAACAAGTTAAAGAACTTAATCTCAAAGAGGAACTTGCCAACCTTACTACCAAAAGAAATCTTATTGCTAAAGAACTGGAATCACTTAAAAAAAACCAGACTTACGAGCACGATTTACCTGATATCGAAATTTACATCAAAGCTATCGATTGGCTTTTTCGAACCAAAGATTTTGATCAAAAAGACATCTTCAAGAGGGCCAATTTTATTGCGGAACAAGGCATCGCCAGAGCCTCAAAGCTACAAAACAATCAAAGACCCTGGCAATCCACCTTCAACACACCTCTTGCACGAGCTTACCGATCAACAATCGATGATTCTTTACAAGCTTACGCAATCATTTACCCTAAAGATTTTGGTTCCAACAAAACAAAGAAGTACCCGCTGCATCTCGTATTACATGGTAAAAACGAAAAGCTAAACGAGGTCAATTTTCTTTACGAAAACCGTGGTGAAAAAGCTCTTTCAAACGATCAGGATTTTATTCAACTTTCGATTTATGGCAGGGGGAACAATGCTTACCGCTGGGCGGGGGAAACCGATCTCAATGAAGCAATCCAAAATTTTACAGCACAAGAAAAGCGCCTAGGTCGAGAGCACCTGATTGACACCTCACGATTTGTTGTGAGGGGCTTTTCCATGGGTGGGGCAGGGAGTTGGCATCTGGGTTTACATCAACCAGACCGCTGGTGCTTGATGGGCCCTGGAGCGGGTTTTACAACTACACACGGTTATGTTCCGAATTTGCCTGCGATACTTCCTCAACAACAAGAATCGTGCTTGAGTATTTACGATGCCTATCTTTATGCTGAAAACGCGTTCAACATTCCTGTGGTCGCTTATTCAGGGGAGATTGATAAACAAAAGCAAGCTGCAGACATCATGCAAAAACACATTCAAAGTTTTGGTATACCTATGGAACACCTTATTGCGCCGGGGTTGGAACATAAATTTCCACCGGAATGGCAACAAAAAGCGTTTGCTGCATATGCACCGCACATAGCCAAGGGCAGGGCAGTCTATCCGGAAAAAATCAAATTCGTAACCTACACACTAAAGTACCCAAAATGTGATTGGGTGGAAATTCTCGGATTAAAAAAGCACTATCTTCGATCAAGAATTGAAGCATCATTTAATGGGCAAAGCTATCAACTACAGAGCGAAAACATTACAAAAGTAGCAATCAGTTTACCAAGCGACAAAAGTAATACGACATTGTCAGGAAAATCAATTGCAATAACTTTTGATGGGCAAAAAATCTCCGCTACGCCGCTATCAGTTGATGGCTCCATGAAAATTATTCTAGAAAAGAATGATAAGGACATCTGGGCCATAGTTGCGCCTAAGAGTGTGGTAAAGAATACCAAGGTTCCCGGGATACAAGGCCCTATTGACGACGCATTTACCAAGGGTTTTTTATGTGTAACAGGAAGTGGCACGCCATGGAATGAACTAGTGCACAAAGCATCGATTGAAGAACTTGAACGATTCAAAAAAGATTGGGAGTTATTTTTCAGAGCGGAGCTTCCGATCAAAAAAGATTCCATGGTTACTACAAAAGATCTTGAAACAAAAAACCTGATTCTTTTTGGAGATGGCGGGTCAAATGCATTGATTGCTAAAGTTTTGCCCGGGGCTCCAATCCAATGGAATAAATCTTCGATTGTGATAAAAACAAAGACATACACAAGTGCAGAAAACATGCCTGCTTTTATTTTTCCCAGTCCCTATTCAAGTAAGAATTATGTAGTGATCAATAGTGGACATACTTTTCGCACTGAAGATTTAAAAGCGACAAATGCGCTTTTATTCCCACGCTGGGGGGACTATGCGATTTTAAAAATCAGCCCGGGAATGCCCTCGAAAAACGAGTTGCAGATATCAGGAATTTTCGATGAGTTTTGGGCTTTGACCGAACAACCAAAGTGACATGACCAAAATCGGTCACTGATAAAAAAGCAATCCATACATTTGAAAAGACCGGATTAATCGATATCTTTCGACAACTTCAAATCTATTCTTTCAACTGTTTTTCCCATCTTAATTCCTATTCCCTTAGAATAAGAATGACTATTTGTGGTATTAATGCTAGCGATTTAAAATAGCGGGCAATTATAGGTGCTATATTTTACAAATCGCATCGGGTTCCAATTAAAGGAAAACATCTATGGATATGGATAAACTTGTTTCACTTTGCAAAAGAAGAGGTTTCCTTTTTCAATCGAGTGAGATTTATGGCGGGCTTAACGGGTTTTGGGATTATGGCCCTTTGGGAGTCGAATTAAAACGAAACATCAAGGAAGCTTGGTGGCAAGATATGATTTCGGGCCACAATGAACTTCTTATCAGCGACGGGGCGCCGTGCGAACACCAAATGGTAGGTATCGATTGCAGCATCATTATGCATCCCCAAGTTTGGAAATGTTCCGGTCATTATGATCTATTTCATGACTTTATGGTTGATTGCAAGGAATCAAAAAAACGCTATAGGCATGATCAGGTGCGGGGTCGGTGGGCACTTGCAAAAGAACAAAGGGTATTTATTGCAACGCAATCAGGGGGGGATGAAGGGCTTCAAGAAACAGAACAAAAAGCTCTTAAGTTTTTCAACCTTCGCGCAAAATCATTGGAAGAAATATCTTGGGATGGGCCCCTGGTTTCGCTTGTAACCATCACCGATTTTGACAAAGTGCTTGGCCCTGATGCAAAAATTTTGGGTACACTAACTCCGCCACGCGAATTTAATCTAATGTTTAAGACAATTGTTGGAGCAATGGGTGGCGAAGAAAGTTCAGCATTTCTAAGGCCCGAAACTGCGCAAGGGATTTTTGTTAACTTTAAAAATGTAGTTGATTCATCCAGAGTAAAAATACCCTTTGGGATCGCCCAGATTGGCAAAAGCTTTCGAAACGAAATCACTCCTCGAAACTTTACTTTTAGATCGCGCGAATTCGAACAAATGGAAATCGAGTTCTTCTGCCATCCAAGCCAATCTTCCCAATGGTATAAATACTGGCGCGATCGTAGATACAAATGGTACACCGATCTTGGATTATCTTCTTCCAGATTACAATTACGCGACCACCACAAAGAAGAATTAAGCCATTACTCCTGTGGCACTGCTGATATCGAATATGCGTTTCCCTTTTTACCTCCGGGTGAATTTGGGGAACTCGAAGGCATCGCCCACCGGGGTGACTTCGATCTTAAGAGCCATATGGAGGGCAAGTTAGTCCGATCTGGTGATGAACTAATTGTCGAGCAAGGCGAAGATGGCAAACCCAAACATCGGGGTTCTGGCAAAGATCTTCGATACTTTAATGATCAAACGAGGGAACGATTTATTCCTCATGTGATCGAACCTTCAGCAGGAGCAGATCGAGGCACATTAGCTTTTCTTTGCGAAGCCTATTTCGAAGAGGAAATCGAAGGAGAAACCAGGGTTGTCTTGCGCTTGAACCCAAGAATTGCACCCATCAAAGCTGCAATTTTCCCACTCGTCAATAAAGATGGGATGCCTGAAAAAGCTAAAGCTATCTACGGCGATCTTAAAAAAGAATTTGCAGTGTTCTTTGATGATGGTGGAGCGATTGGCAGAAGATATCGCAGGCAGGACGAAATAGGCACACCTATTTGCATCACCGTTGATGGCCAAACGAATCAGGATAATACTGTTACTTGGCGGAATAGAGATACTTTAGAGCAAAAACGCATTCCCATTGAAGCACTGAGGGAAGAACTGCGAACCTTGCTAAAACCCTAGGCATCAAACCTTTTTATGTAATCTTAACGCTTCCAGCGTTTGCTGGATGTCTGAGGGTACTGGAGCTTTTATTTCTAACAACTGATTAGTACGCGGATGCTTAAACCGCAATCGAAATGCATGAAGGGCTTGGCGTCCAAGAAGCAAGGAATCTTCTTCCTCGTTCAGATTCGGAGCAAAGCTTTTCATGTGTATACTATCGCGTCCGCTGTAGATTTTATCTGCTAAAACAGGATGACCGATACTCGCCAAATGCACCCGAATTTGATGGGTTCGCCCAGTTCTGGGTTGCACCCTTACATAAGTAAAGCCTTTAAACCGCTCGATTACTTCATAATAACTGCAAGCTTCTTTCGCATCTTCATTCTCTTCATCATCGGTAACCATCATTTTCACCCTGTCGGACGAATGATGCGCTATTTTCGCCTCAATGTAATCGCTATCCCGATCTATAACACCTGAAGTTATTGCTATATATTCCTTAAACACTTTTCTATGCTCAAACAACATTGATAACTCGCGGTGTGTCTGTTCATGCTTTGCTACAAGAATTACGCCGCTAGTATCTCGATCTAGCCTATGAACTATTCCGGGTCGATAATCCCCATTAACTGTGCTTAATGTTTCGAAATGAAATCGCAAAGCATTTACCAGTGTTCCACTCCAATGGCCTTTGGCAGGGTGAACAACCATATTGGGGGGTTTATTGATTACTGCGAGGTATTCATCTTCGTAAACAACATCCAGAGGGATATTTTCGGCCTGAGGTGCTGAACGCGTCGCGACAGGAGGTATTATTTTGATGAAGTCGCCATGCTTGACTCTGTAGCTCGACTTGGCTATTTTCTGATTAACAGTTACCCCGCCGCCTTCTATCACCCTTTGAACAACAGCACGGCTATAGTCAGGAAATTGCATGACAAGAAATTGATCTAGTCTAACATTTTCAAGCCTTATTTTGGCATGAACATCTATTTCACGCGGGGCAGGAGGCTGAGCTTCAGCATCAGGGGTTTCGATTTCTGCAAATTCAGTTTCATCCGTATCAATATCATCAATTGGTTCAAATTCATCCATTATAATTAATCAAAATTCTTATAGAAAGTCGCCAAATCAACCTGGTTATCCTGAAGATTTTTCAGGTATTTAACCGCAAGGACACCCGCCCCTGTTTTATCGGCCAACAAACTTGCCTGCGTATAGCAATCTTTTGCTTTATCAAAATGCCTGAGTGCCTCGTGACCTTTTCCTGCATTAAGAAGGGATTGCGCTTTGAGTTCAAGATTCAATAACGGGTCATTAATTACCAAATCATATAGCTCGATGGCTTTTTCAATATTGTTCGTAGCTTCTTTTTTAATCTCGAGGTTGGTGCTTGCAAAAAGAGTCATGCCTTGGGCAAGCAAAACCCGGGCAGCTTCAACTCTCGCTATTAAAGCCTGACTCGTACCAGAATTATTTTTGGCAAACTCTTGCAGTGCCGCAGATTGCTGACTGGCACCCAAACCCGCCCAGCGCTTTGATTCTTCTTCAATGGCATTTTTTGAAATATAGGTGACGGTAAAATATATTGTGCTAAGCAAGATCAATGAAATTGCTGCGACAATGATTTTTTTTCCGTGCACTTCTGCGAAATCCGCAAAAGACATTCTCATGGAGTCAACTTGAACCAACTGGTTGTGTGGCTGCTCTTGTGTAGTCATTCCTTCTCCAAACAATTTGAACTTCTAGGGCTCAATGTTAAATACGATTAAGTTGTTATATGGAAAATATAAAGGGGATTTAATGATGGGTCAATCGCAAGCAATATAGAAAGGACTAATTCTTTTCAGGTAACTGAGCTTCATAACCTATTTTCTTGATAGCTTTTGCAAGCGTATCTGCTTCCATACTTGCCTTGGAACCACCAACTCCAGCTCGAACAATGGCAACATACCAAAAGCGAAGCCTATCTCTTTGAGGCAACTCCGCTGATTTCAAACCAAGAGTTTCAACATCATCTGGATTCCAACGATTCTTTTTTAATTTCTCTGAAACTTGCTTGAATGTCAAACCATTGGAAAGAACTTGCCCACTTTCATCGGTAATCCGATAAGCCACCAATAAATTGAGCAAGCCCAAGAATCTTCCTAAGTGAAGAGACTTGGTTTTTATAGCTAATAAAAATTGGTCAATAGAATCCATGAACTTAATCAATTCAGCAAAATCACCTGTCACAAATCAACACCCGACCGAATCGGAATAGCAAAGCAATTTGCAACTGTTTGTAAGCCTAGCATAAGACCACAATCAGAAATATAGGGAATATTGGCAATTTGACCGCTTTGTACTAAATATGCCGATTTTAACAGAATCCCCCATGTTTTCATTCCTTTTTAAAGCAAAAATAATCCCTATTTTGATGTTTTGTCAACATATTTAGTCAATTAGATACAACTTTTGTCAGCTGAACAATCCAAGCCCACGCTGTTTTTTTCCCTGCTAAGCTTCTCAAACTACTTTTTTGCTTTACATTAGACGCAGGATTAATGATTTTTCTTTACATTGGAGGCCAGGATGGTCAAAGCAAAAAATAAGAGTTCTTCATTTCTTTATGAACCAAGGACTCCTTTTCCAAAACTTCCCGAGGTCCGCTTTCACGATACACCCGAACGAAGTTTGTACCATCTTTTCGATACCGCAAAAGAAAGCATCTATGGCATTAATCTTGCTAAAAACTGCCCCTTTCAACCTTCCCACCCACTATTAAGCATGAATTTTGAAATGCTTGATTACAGTTTGCCCAGGCAACCAGAAAGAAACGCTAGCTGGGAAACAAAATTCTGCAAAAAGTTACCAGATTCAATCCTAATCGGACAAAACTACGAGCCTTTTGCGCCCTTTGAAAAAACCAGAACTCTTGCAATAGCATTGGGGAAATTCTTGGTAAATCAAGGTTTCAAAATTTGGTTTCAAACCCGGACTATGCTTGACCTAGAACTCTTCGAAACTTTGCTTTATTTAGAAGAAAAAGTGCAACTGCTCCTACCTTTTCACACCTTAAACGATCGAATCGCAAAATTGATCGAGCCTTTTTCTCCTGCTCCAACTTCTAGAATTAAACAATTGGAAACACTAAAGAACTTAGGCATACCCTTCGAGGTTTCCCTAGATTCGCTTATCCCCGGTTTAAATGACACAAAAGCAAACCTTTTCCCCTTACTTGAATCTCTCGCAGATAAAGGCGTAAAAAGAACCACTATTTCTTTCATGAACCTTCAATCTGAGACTCTTTCTCATCCAATCAAACAAAATTCTCAGTTTTTTTCCTTATGGGAGGCAGGAGTTGACTTCGAATTCCCAGATCTTCGCACCAGAAAATTACTTAACTCTCACTATCGCAAAGCAAAATACTCGGAAATAATGACTTGGGGCAAGCAAGTAGGTATCCAAATAGTAGTCGATGGTATCGCAAACCCCGACTTCGCACGAAGGTCGCCCTCCGAAGCTTATAGTGTTACTTCAAATCTTAAAGAACGGTATTTGGCACTTACCAATGTATAACAATAATGGATTCAAATTTTTATCTCCAATCAGCTTCAAGTCTTGGTATAACTATTCAATTGAAATGGATGATTTAGGTTACTTTTAAAACGGCAATTGAATATGGCAACAGGCTTCAACAAGATAGACATGGCAAAAACATATGAGCCAGCTAACACTCTTTATTCAAGAACTTTCATAGCTTTATTGGTGGCTCAGTTTCTTGCAGCTTTTAATGATCAAGCAATTCATGCATCAGCAATGTTTTTTGCAATTAACAAATCGACTTTAAACGAGGCGCAGGCAATTTCCCTGATGCCCATACTTTTTTATGCGCCTTGGGCTATTTTTTGCACCTTGGCAGGCTACCTTGCAGATCGCTACAGCAAGCAAAGCTCTTTGATTTTTTGGAAAATCGCTGAGGTTCTCATTACCGCAATTGCGCTACTTGGTTTCTGGCTAGGTACTCAGGATTATGATTCTGGACCATGGATAGTGCTTTCAACCGTATTTCTTATGGGTATGCATAGTGCTTTTTTTGTACCTGCAAAATATGGAATCATGCCTGAAATCCTAAAATCGCACATGCTTTCCAAAGGCAACGGGCTGCTTGAATCACTTTCGTTTCTTGCGGTAATCATGGGGACCGTTTTTGGTGGAGTTTTATCCTACCATTATAAAGGACAGGAATATTGGATTGGGATCATCTTGTGCATACTTGCAATGATTGGGGCTATCGCAAGTTTTTGGATTGAAAAAATTCCTGCTGCAAACCCGAGCAGAAAGTTTCCTCCCTACCTCTACCAACCCGTTTACGCCAATCTTAAAGAAATGTTTCGTTCAAGGCCTCTAGCTATAGCTGTAATTGGTATCGCTTTTTTCACCTTCATTGTTGCATTTAGCAGAGCCACTATTTACATGCATGGGGAATCACAATTGCCACGCTGGACTGAAGAAGAAACTAGTGTAATTGTTGGCATGGTTGCACTTGGGATTGGATTTGGCAGCCCATTAGTTGGATACCTATCAGGCGGAAAAATAGAAATGGGCCTAATTCCCATTGGAATTACCGGGATGATCATTGGGTTGATAGGTGAAGCCCTGCTTCTAGACCATCTTAACTTTCTAATTGCTTTCATTATTACCACAGGCTTTTTTACAGGATTTTATGTAGTTCCACTTTTCACCCTGCTGCAAGATCGCGCCCCAAAATCAAGCAAAGGGGATGTCATAGCCACAAGCAATCTCATCAATGTCACTGGGGCAATTCTTGCATCTTTTTTATTCTTTGTGATTGTAAAGGTGGCACATTTGTCTGGTGTTTGCCCAGAGATCCATCTAACCAAAATAACTGAGGGCAAACTTGAGTCCATCCAACTCGACCATGGTAGACCGATCAGTTACGGGCTTAGCTTTACCAATGCTGATGGTAACAAGACGGAAACATCTTTTAAAACCTCTCCAAAAACTGCCATCGACAACTTTTCCGAAGATGTGGTTATTGGTGCTGTAATCGTTGAAAAATCTTATCGGCTTGGTGGAGTGGAACACCGAAGATTGTATGAACAAAACGAAAGCCAAACACCAATGTTCGACAATCATTTTCTACCCAGATACCTTTTTCTTGTTGCGGCTTTTTTTACATTAGCCACCCTTGTTATTATAAGAATCCGCATGCCTGATCTTTTCTTGAGAACCATCCTATGGGGTTTCTTCTTTTCAAAATACAGTTTAAGAGCCCATGGTTTACACAATTTAAAAAGCCATGGCCCAGTCTTGATTGTTCATGAAGGAAACAGCCTTGAAGATACCTATTTGATTCTTTCCGCAATTGACCGAACGCCAAGAAATCTTTTCAATGCAAAGCTCGACGCTGAAAACATCCCATCCTTTATCAATCGTTTGGCAAAAAAACACAGTCTGGCATGGTTGAATTCCAATGAATGCACCCCAGAGGAACTAAACCTGATTATTGCAAGAATCCGCAAAAACATTGGCAAACAGCATGCAATATCACTGTCCTTGAATGGGCCTTGGATTCCTGGCATACTCGATTTGATCAACGAATTGAAAATCCCGGTGGTCCCTGTATTTATCTCACGGGCCCCGAATCCAACAACCAAGGCAAGCAACATTGTCTACGTAAATTTTGGTAAAGAAATTAATTCAACAGTGGATCTGGAATCGTTGGCAATAGCCTGCAGGGAAATTAAAGCCCCGGTTAACGGAGAGACTCCAGCGGTTTAATTCTCATTGCGGAAACTGCAGGCAAAAACCCGCCTACCATTCCCATCGCTACCGCAAAAAGTATTCCACTAAAAATCAGCTTCATATCTACGGTAAGCCTGAGGAGAATGTTTTTACCACCACCAGCGCCACTGCTCATGATGCTACTTGCAGAAAATCCATCAGCAAAACTTCCAACGATACATCCCAAAACGCCACCGAAAAACGAGAGAAGAATGGCTTCAAGAAAAAAAGAAACGAGTATTTGCCAGGGAGCAAAACCAACAATCCTTAGCACGCCAATATCCTTGCTTCGTTGACTAATCGCAGCAAACATCGTGTTCATAATTCCAAAAACGCCACCAATTGCAACGACTGCAGCAACAAATAATATCGCAACAAGAAATTGTTTATTGGTGTTGTTCAATTTGTCGTAGTAATCTGTTTCAACAAATGCCTGCAAAGCCGCCTTCTTAAAATTTTT
The DNA here is from genome assembly GCA_003671255.1 of Planctomycetota bacterium. GTDB lineage: Bacteria > Planctomycetota > Planctomycetia > Gemmatales > Gemmataceae > UBA969. Next base: position 57,970 of record QWPF01000005.1, read on the forward strand.
GACAATGTCCGTTGCAGTGGCATATGCAGCTTCTTTGCTATCAGTTTTAATTACAAGCGTAGTGTAAGTAACCTTGCCAAACCTTTCAGCAACAGTTTTCCACTTGGCCCAAATTTCAGAATCAAAAGTAGAACCACCTGAATCCATGATGCCTGCTACAACCCAATACTTATCTCCCATGTTAAAAACATCACCAACCTCCAGACTGGGCTTCATGTAATCTGGGCCAATTTCCTTGGCAATTCCTTGACCTAAAACAGCTTCTGTAGCATTAACTTTTCTGGGTTCCTTACCAGGTTCTGAAACAGTAACTTCCCTAACCCCACCGCCAGTATCCCCTGTGGAAAACCAGTCTCCAGACTTCAAAACCAGATGATGAACTTTTCCGGATCTTGCAGGATCCAGAATCCCCCGGACCTGAATAAATCTCCTGCGCCTATCGCCTTTACGAGCGTGCAAGGGAATAGGTTGATTAACAATCACATAAGTTTCCCAACTGGTAAGGGGTTTCCCCAATTCATCACGGCTCACACCAGGATTAAATTCAATTTCACTAACATCGCTATAGCCCAAGTTGCTGAAGATTTCATCGGTGGCCCCATCAGAAAGCACAATGATATTTTCAGGGTGCCCGCTACTTTCGGTCAATTTGTACATTCCGTTAACAAAAGCAAGCATCACAATTAGAACGCCAATCACCATGGTGAAAGCAAGAGCTGTCATAAGAGAAATGGGCCAACGAACAATAAGATTTCGAATGCTATAATTGATGGGAACCTTACCAACCAAAGCGAGCAAAATTGTAAAACCAACAATGGAAACAAGGGAAGTCGCAAGTATGGAAAAAAGACTCATATAAAGGCTCCGATAGCTTAAGAGATTCTAGCAAACACTTCAGAAACCTTTACCCTGCATGCCGAAAGGGAAGGAAGTAAACTGCCCCCAAGAGCAGTGCTGATTCCAATTGCAGGCCCCCACCAGATAGCATCAATGGGAATCATGAAAATAGGAAAGAATGCGATAGGAAACTTAATGCCTCCCGCCACATTATTTATAAAAACCGTAGTTGCAACAGAACTAAAAAGGCCACTAAATCCCCCAACCATAACCGCTTCACCAAGCACAAGAAAAAGAATCTGCATGGGCGTAAACCCAATGACTTTCATGACAGCGATTTCTTTTCTTCGCTCACGCACACTAATGCTGATTGCAACAGCAATAATAAGTGCCATGGTTGCCAGAATAAAAGGCGCCAAAATCCATCGGAGTCCCCAAAGAAGATCTCGATAAGCATCAAGGAAAGTAGATATCCCCGATGAAGCAGTCTCCACTTTCACCGCAGGGCTTGTAAAAGAAGGAGAGTCAGTAATCTGGCTTTCAACTTTTTGAAAAACATCCTTGTCCGGAACCCTGATCCAAACAAGGTTCAAGTTTCGATTAGTCATAGGGTGTTTCGAATTTGGATTTTTCCTGTTATAGTCATCCATAGAATCGTTAAGGTAATCACGATTTAAAATGGCACTTTGGTTATAACGGCCTTCTGGAAATGAACCAATGATTTCAACTTCAAGATCGATGCCTTTGTAATTAAAGCTTGTAAGCTTGATGCGCTCGCCGACTTTTTTATTGATCGCCTGCAATCGTTCAGTGCCTACGATAATTTTGCGCTTATCCTTGACCATTTCCTCGCAAAGTTTATTGAGTTGATCTAATTGCGAGGTGCTATATTCTTCCATGCCGTCCATCATCTTGGTCATCTTCATAGGCTCCATGCTGAAGAAGAAGATGATGTTATCGCGGGTTTTTTTCTCAGGATCAATGGTCGCACCATAAAACTGCCAGGTCATCGCATCAACACTTTTGTCAATCTTATAATCCCCCTCTTTGCCCGGCGCGCCCTCTGAAAGGCTCGCTTCATATGCATAAGGCATCTGACTGGGGATCTGCCATTTCTCAGTAATTATCGCCTTGAAATCCTTGGCCTTTTCGGAAGTGACCAAGTTTAAAAACCAAAGCACAGTCCAGACCAATGTGACAACAAACACCAAAACAATCGAAGCAATTGCAGTAAGACTGGTACGAATAATATTACGCCTAAGATTTAAAAACATAAGACGAAAGTAAAACAGATAGCTATTTGCAAATACAATGATTGCAAGGAAAGCAATCATACCAAGAACCAACGCACCCAATTGCAACGGGCTATCAAGAAATTCTAAAAGATACTTTTCGACATTGTTCATGAATCTAATCCCTAAATACCAGCGTTGCCGGTGACATAAGAAAAGTTTCTGGAATCCTTGACGAGCTTGCCTTTTTCAAGTTGCAATACACGCTGTGCACGAGCAGCAGACCTTGGATCATGAGTAACCATAATGATGGTTTTCCCCAAAGTTTTCTGAAGAATCCCCATTAAGTCAAGGATCTCATCTGCAGATTTTGAATCCAAATCCCCAGTAGGTTCATCCGCAACAATCAATTCGGGATCGGTCACTATCGCCCGAGCGATACCAACACGCTGTTGTTGCCCTCCAGAAAGTTGACCCGGTATATGATTGATGCGTGAAGACAACCCAACAAGATCAAGAACATTCATAACCTGGGCTTTTCGCTGAGCCCTAGTCATAGGCAAAAGAAGCAATGGCAGTTCAACATTCTCGTATGCAGTTAAAACCGGTAAGAGGTGGTAGAACTGAAAAACAAAGCCCACATGCCTGGTTCGCCACGAGGCAAGCATTGATTCACTCATCTTACTAATAAGATTTTTCCCTACGGTAACAGTGCCACTGGTAGGGGTATCAAGACCAGCAATGATATTAAGAAGAGTTGTTTTACCAGAACCACTAGGGCCCATAAGAGCCAAGAATTCCCCGGATTCGACCTCGAGAGTCAACTCTTCAAGGACCTCAATTTTTTCACTGCCTCTGCTAAAGCTTTTGGTGAGATTTTCAACTCGAACAACAATATTTTCAGACATAATCATCCTTTTTAAGATTGCTTAGTTGGAAGATTGATCTTTCATAAAAGAAACAATCACACCCATATCGGGCTTTAAATAAACACCCTCTTCTTCGGGCGCAACTTTAATTTTAACCCGAACAGGAATGGCACCTTTACCGCGATCAGCGATAGGCATTAATCTAGAAATCGTACCTTCGTAGCCTTTAGGATGGGCCTTTAAGAATGGTGCATAATTTTGAAAAGCTTCGGGCATAACCAGGCATTTTTGCCCCTTAAAAACTGAAGCTACATCCCGTTCTTGGATGGAAAGATCAACTTCAAGATCTGTGAGATCTGCCATTTCACAAAGGGATGCGGAAATATTAAAAGCAGCAGGATTGATAATATTTCCTTCCTCGGATTTTTTTGTCAGAATCACGCCCGATACAGGAGCAACTATAACGCAATTATTAAGCCTCCATTGAGCCTTCGCTAAATCAGCAACCGCTTGATCAACCTCAGCTTCTGCCGCTTTGAGTTTCTCTTCTCTTGGCCCCTTGACCATTAAATCATAAGCGGATTTCAACTTGCTGCACTTTCGTTCAACCCCTTCAAAACTAAATGAAGCGACATCCATTTCGCGCTGAGAAAGAGAAGCAGACCCTGTGAGCCTGCGATTTCTAACCAAGTCTGATCGTAGTTGCTCAAGGTTTGAAAGGCTTTCAAGATACTCCTGTTTCGACTGCTCGATTTCTTCAGGCCGATTCCCATTTTTGATTTCCAACTTTCTTTGGGTTGCAGCTTGCAACACAGCTTTAGCTTTATCAAAATCGGCCTTGTAATCAACGGATTCAAGTACAGCCAAAATATCGCCTTTTTTTACTCTTTTCCCTTCTTCGACATAAAGCTTTTCAATCATCCCGGGAACTTTCGGACTGACTTGAATCTGATGCATGGGGATGATATACCCTTTGGCTTCAAGAACAATATTTTCTTTTCCTTGAACAGGGGGCTGCGAAGATTTTTCAGCAACAGTTTTGACCGTATCTGTTCCCGTCGATTTGCTTGATTGACTGGAAAACTTTTGCTGGCCAGAATCTGCTCCAGTGGGAGTCATTTTATAACTCCTCCAAGCCATCAATCCTGCTACACCCATCATGATGACGCAAAGGCCCCATGCAAAAAGGGTAGATTTAGGCATCGATTGAGATTCTGCAACAGAATTAATTTTGAGCGATTTAACCCGTTCTTCCAAACTAGCATTATTATTTTTTGGAACCGATTGGGAAGTATTAAGAATGTTCATCGAGGAACTCCTTCAGATCTTTTCTTTTTGGCAACTTGTTTATTAAGACCAAACTTAGACTTCATATAAGTAAATAAAATGTTTAAAACCAAATCGCACATGATTTTAGGATCAAAGGCATCGGGATCAGCGGCCCTTTGCATGGAAAGCCCATGCAAAACAGCCTCGATCAAAGTCGCAAGGTTGCGCAAATCCAAGGAATTGGTAACGGGAGCAAACTCTTGGATTAAATCTCCCGTTATTTTAATGCGCCATTCTTCATACAAAGCACTGAGCCTTAAGCGAAAATCGGCTCTATGTGATATTTGAGAAAGAAAAGTGTATTGGAGAGCATGAAAACCATCGCCCTCCACGGGTCTTGCAAGCACATTTTCAATAATTCGAGAAATGCGCTCCCAACCTTCTAGCTGATCAGCAGAAGGCTTTCCAGTTTTTTTATCCTGAACTTGAAAGTCGAGTTGCATCAAGAAAAGGAAGCGGTCAAAAACAGCCAGCAAAATATCTTCCTTCGCAGGAAAGTAATAAGTAAGCTGACCCCGGCTCATGCGCGCTTTCTTTTCAATTTCAGAAAGCGAAAAGTTCTGCAATCCTTGCTGCGCAATCACACAAACAGCAGCATCGACAATCTGCTCCTTGCGAATGAATGAAATATCAATACGACTTTGATTCATGATATAAAGCTCAAACTACGATTAGACTGAACAGTCTATTTATAGTCCAACCGGTTTTACCCTGTCAAGGATTCTTGCCAATTTAAACAAATAATTTCAATTAGGTACAACGGATTACAACCACGGTTGCGTTATCCGTTGCTCCTTCAATATTTGCAAGATTAACCAGCCTTCTTGCTGCCATTTGCGCAGATTGCGCCTCATTGGCAAGCATGGTTTTAAGATCATTATTTGAAATATGATTGGTTAAACCATCTGAACAAACAAACACCCAATCCCCGGGAAGAACTCGGGCATGATAAATCCCAACTTCTACATCAGGCTGACCGCCAATTGCCTGTTGAAGTTCATTTTTCCGGGGGTGATCCTCTGCCTCTTCAGCAGTAATGCTACCTAACTCAACAAGTCGATTTACCAAAGTTTGATCTCTGGTAACTTGGATTAACTCACCTTGGGATAGATGGTAAACCCTACTATCCCCGACATGGCCAACGACCAGATTTTTCCCATCAATGTATGCAGCTTCTGCAGTACAACCCATGCCCCGCCTTTTGCTACCAGGGGCCCGGGAAGCAGTAAAGATTTGCCGATTCGCTTCTTTAAGCGCTGCTTTAAACAACTGCTTGCAAGCCTCAACATCAAGTTCAGCAGGGGCATGGCTTTCGCCTTTAGGCGGAGGGCTTGCAGCGTCATTAGTAAAGGCTGAACCTCCCGCAAATTGAGAGAACATTTTATGCAAGGTAAGGCTTTGCCTGAGGATCTGCATAGTCATGGCTGCAGCAATTTCACCCGCCTCGTAACCGCCCATTCCATCTGCTAAAAACACCAATGCTGTATCTGTTAGATCATCCTGACGAGATTCAGTGGCATGCATGAGAGCAAAAGCATCTTCATTGCCTGTACGAACCATACCCGTGGTTGTCCAACTAGCAATTTCAAGCCTGCCCCTCTCCAAACTTCGGCCTACTGAGGCCAGCGTTGCGATGAGTTCTGTAAACCCGCTTTTATCATCTCTTCCAGCTTCATCAGTGGGAAATCTGGCATGAATTTCGGTACGGAATGTTTTGGAAATCAACCGACCAAAGGCTGGGTGAATATCAGGGAATCGAGGTATAAAAGGCTTGGGCACGCCGGGTTTCTCGAAATCATTTTCACTCAATTCGCGGTGCAGTATTTCCAGAGAATAAATCAGCGCACCAAAGCTATAAAGGGAAGGCCTAGGCGAAGTACAACCTTTGCCCGCCAACAATTCCGGAGGCGTGTATAAAGTGCCGCGCACTGGGCTGCCCGGTGGAAAAGGCAAAGGAAGAATTTCGAGCACATCTTTAAGTTTTAATTTACCTTCGCTGGTCAATACAACACTTTCGGGCCTTACAAACTCGAGAAAACCACCGACCTTATGCAGCGATGCCAAAATTCGAGCAAGGTCTTGCAAGTAAGAAAACCTTATGCCGGCGTTTTGGCTTTCATCGTCCCAGATCTCCCACAAATCTTTCCCAGTTGGAACTTCTACAACAAGATAATTAGTCGCATTTTCAGTGCCGCCAAATAGAACTTTGGGCAAGCCGTTTGTTTCTGCTGCATCCAAGGTGGATCTCAACCAACCCAAATTAGGCCACATCAACAACTTTGGCATTTCTCGCGTTGCTTCAATTCCACTTGTTCCAGAAAGCAAAGCATCATCAAAGCTTGGTAAAAAATCATCAGACTCATCTGATTCCGGAGGTGCAGCACTAGGAACCTCGTTTTGATCACCCACATCGGCTTGGGAATAAATCAAAACATCGACGGGACCGCCCGGGGCCGTGATATCCACTCCCGCTTGAATTTTTATACCCGCAAATTCACGAAGAATTTTAGCTGCCTTGTATCTGCCTGCAACCACTATTTCGGAACCAACGACTGCACCAGAATCATCTGCAGTTAATCCATCGCCTGCAAGTTCCTGCTCTGTGAAATAATAACCGCAATCCTGACATGAATTATGATCCTGCAACCTTTGAGAACCACACACCTTGCAAAGAATTATTCTTGCTTCAACCTTAGAATAATTTTGAGCAACTGGTTCTTCGGATGAAATGAATGGTGGGGAATCACTTAGTTCACTTTGGGAAATGTTGACTGCAGAAACTTCTTCAGCCACCTCGACAGGCAAAGCCATGGGAATAAAGCCATCTGTCAACTGATCTGCATTATCAACGGGCATTGCAAGAGGAACATCCCCATTCGAATCAGTTTGGGTTTCATGATCATTAGAAGAAGGTTCAGTATGCATCGAAAAATCACCTCTAAAAGCATTAAGCAAATAATATTAAACCATAGGCTTATCGAAGCCTGTTACCACAATGAATACAGCATCGACTACCCATTCTGTTGTTTTTACCACAGTAATAACAAGGCGGTGTGGAGTCGGTTAAGGGTTCAGCACATTTGCCACAAAAAGGCTGACGAACTTGATTCATAGAAGCACATTTCGAACAAGGCACTTCCTTCGTTACTTGCTTTTTTTCCAGATCTGCCTTGATTTCCCTAGCGCTATAATAACGTTCATTAGGATCTTCGCTTAAATTGACTTTAATCATTTCGTAAAGCCATTGCGATTTGGCAGGAATAGGGTTGGCGGTATCTTTCAGCATCAGATCGATTTCATGAACTGTAATGGAACCTTCGGGAACCTTACCCGTTACCAATTGGTAAAGGGTGCACGCAAGGGCAAAAAGGTCGCTTCGTGGTTCAGGTTTACCTGCAATTTGCTCCAAGGGTGCATACCCTTCGGTATAAACTTTAGTCTTTGCAGCATGCCTGTCTTTTTGATTTTTGCCTAAGTCTCGGGCTGTACCAAAGTCAATCATCTTGATGGATTTTTTATCTTCGAGAAGCATAACATTTTCAGGTTTCAAATCACGATGAACCAAAGGTGGCACTTGTGAGTGCATATGCTGAAGCACATCGCAAATACTGCGGCCCCACTCGATAACACTTTCAATCGGGAAAGGAGTATGGCCATTAGATTCAAGGATCTTCATTAAATCCTTACCCTTGATAAACTCAAGCACAAGATAGG
>QWPF01000050.1:0-8474 GCA_003671255.1 Planctomycetota bacterium
AATAAGATGGCTATCCTCTCGATTAAATCTAGTGTTTTCAGCTATAAGCTGGCCGTTTTCAGCAATAATGCAATGCCCGCCAAAAACTAAATCGGTGCTTGATTCGTGAACTCCGCTTGAGGCATAAGCATAAACAGCCATGCTTCGGGCAGATTGCCCGAGGATCAGATTTTTTCGATAAGGCGCTTTGCCAACGATATCGTTGCTTGCCGAAAGGTTGGTTAAAAGTGTTGCACCAGCAAGCGATTGAAACGAGCTCGGAGGAATGGGGACCCAAAGATCTTCGCAGATTTCAACACCAAGGATTAGTTCGGGGAAATCTTCAGCAGCAAATAATAGATCCGCGCCAATGGGGATGGATTGCCCGAACAAAAGAACTTCGGTAGAGCGCAGGTTTATAGCTGGGGAGAAGTAGCGTCTTTCGTAAAATTCTTTGTAGGTGGGAAGGTAGGATTTAGGAACAATGCCAAGAACTTTTCCTTTGTGAATAACGATAGCGCAATTAAACAACTGCGAATCAACAGAGATGGGGGCACCTATAAGAACCAAGCCGTCGAAGACTTTTTTAGTTGCTTCGATTACTGAGAGGATTGCAGAGTTGGATTTTTCTAGGAGTGCGGTTTGATGGAAAAGATCTGCGCAAGTGTATCCGGTGATTCCAAGTTCAGGGAATAATGCCAAGCCGCATTGTTGAGACTGGGCTTGTTGTAAAAGATTGATGGTATGTGCGGAATTGAATGCGCAATCAGCAAGCCCTAGCTTGGGGGAAAACACAGCGAGTCTAAAAAAGCCAAAGCTCATTGGGGCAGCCTCTGAAGAGAGGGAAGCGCTCCGCGCAGAAGTTAAATCCTTAAGGATATCTTATAGGATCATGCAACCCTGCAAAAGCGAATAAGTGGGTTGGAAGAGCATGAAAGCGGTAAAACCGACTGTTTAACTGCTATTTTTGGAACAAAGGTTCAAGATTGAGCGTGTGAAATGGCCCTTTAGAGGATGGTACATTCTGGAAAGCCAGATGTAATCGGAGGGTGCCCGGTTCAAAAACCATCGTTTGCAGAGTATCATCGCCTAGATTGACGGAGTCAAGGTACTCCATGACCTGCGAGGGCGAGACCTTGTTTTCGTTGTTTCTAAGTTCCTCTAGAAGGGTGAATCGCTGGAAAGATCGTCGTACATTTATTGGGAAAAAAGGTTTGATTTCAGAACTGCAGAAATGATTGCAGCAAACCGCAACGCCATCTTTAGATTTTCGCTCGATGACTTTATCGGGGGTCACTTCAAAAACCGCAGAGCGCTTTCGATCTGCAATTAAAAGATTGGTGGTGCTGGTTCTGGGAAGCTTTTTTAAAAGCTCGTAAGCTTCGTCCACGGTAGAGCACTCTTCGAGCAGTTGCCTATAACACATGGCATAAGGGATACCATTGTAGTTGAACTTTTTCTGGCCCGTTTTGATGTCGATAACTTCATGAATCGCTAGGCACAAGCCATCTTGGTTCATACCTGAAAGGCAGCCAATAAGGCCGGGAAATCCGATTGCAGCAAAAGCCTTTTTGTTCTCTGGTTTGTAAACCGTCACGAGGGTGTATTGGTTGATATAACCCAGGGAAGGGTAATCGAGGTTGCGACCAAAAAGCATGCCGCCTGTTGAGCTTTGTGCGGGCTCAATAGTTATTCCAGAACATGCCACAACTTTCTTTAAATCAAAAAGAGTGTTGCCCACGATGAGATCTTCTTTACTAACCCCAGACGAAGTAGACATCGCATTTAGTTCTTTGGTGTAATCTTCAGGGAAGTAATTTGCCATGCGTTGGCCAGCCTTCGCAAAAACAATCCACATGAACTCCACGCCGAAGTGGCTTAAAACATCGCGAGGGTATTTGGTGGCTTTGGGCGCGGTTTTAACAGCAAGTTTGCCAATGGCTTCCCCCATCTGCTCGGGAGTACCCTTAACCTCAAGGACAGGAATGTTACTGATGTAAGTAAGCTTTCCATTAGGGGTGTTAGAATTTTCTGGGTAACGGAAAGAGGCTTTCTTTTCGAGGGGTTTAATAGCTCCGGTTCCCAAAAGAAGCATCGAGCTGAGGAGCAGAAAGTTAAATAGGTACATGATCATTCCTAATCTAAGGGCAAATCGACTTCCAATCTTTGGTGAAAAATACCATGATAGCTTAATTAAGTCAGTAGGAGTTAGATTTAATCAAGGAGAGATGCATTGAAATACGCAGTTTTAGGAGCTTTTGGCCAATTGGGAAGAGATCTTTGCCCTGCCTTGGGTGAGGGCGCGATCGCCTTGGATCGAAGCAAAATCGATTTAGGGGTTCCTGAAACTATTGGTAAATGCCTTGATGAAATCAATCCGGATGTGGTGGTGAATTGTGCAGCATATAACTTTGTCGATAAAGCAGAAACCGAGCCCGATAGTGCAATGCGAATCAATGCGTGGGGATTAAAAGAGCTGGCGCAGTGGTGCAAAGCAAAGGGCAAATATTTGGTGCACTTTAGTACCGATTATGTATTTGGCCTCGATAGCCAACGAAATAAACCCTATGAGGAAAACGATAAACCTGGCCCGGTAAGCAATTATGGGATAAGCAAATTGGCGGGCGAATATGTGGTGAGTGCCAATTGCCCTAACCATTTATTGATCCGAACTTGTGGCTTATATGGTGTATGGGGCAGCGGAGGCAAAGGCGGGAATTTTGTGGAAACGATGCTGCGAGTGGCTGCACAAGGGAAGCCCTTGAAAATCGTATCAGACCAGTATTGCACCCCCACTTATACCAAAGATCTGGCAATGGCCAGCGCCTTATTGATCAAGAGTAAAGCGCAAGGATTATTGCATCTTACGAACCAAGAATCCTGTTCTTGGTATGAGTTTGCGCAAACCATTTTTGAGCTTAGCCAAATTGAGGCTTCGATTTCTCCTATTTCGAGCAAGGATTACAATGCCCCTGCAGCCCGCCCTGGGTATAGCGTTATGCAATCATGGCGATCGAAAGAGCTAGGCTTTGCTCCCTTAAGAGGCTGGAAACTTGCATTGGGCGATTATTTGCTGGAAAGAAAAGCGAAGCAGTAAAGTGATTGGGTAATTCTAAAAATTATCAGCTTGGTTGTTGGCATCAATTGTCTTTAGGTTATACTAGGGTATCTAAGGTTTTATTGCTCCTTGAAAAGTTTTTGATGAAAGTTTTTGATTTAATCATGACCGTCGCAGATAACAATTCTGAAAATTCAGCGAACCCTTCCGCAAGTGGGGATGTATCACAAAATCCGATGCGTGAAAAAAGGGCGACTTCCGATCGCAGGAGAGAATTTATTCCCGTTGTAGTGGAACGACGCACGGGTTTGGATCGCAGAATTGAATCTGAAAAACGCAGGATGGTTGATCCGGTAACTTTTGAAAAAGAATACAACAGCGATGAGGTGGCATTCATGAATGCCATGGATCAATACAAACGATCTAATCGCAGACCATTCCCCACTTGGAGTGAGGTACTTGAAGTGTTGGTTTCTCTGGGATATCGGAAAGTTGCAGAAGCTGCGCCGCTGCCTGGGTTGCCTGTGAAAATAGAACCCAAAGACGAAGTCTAAATCAATTCTTATTCGGGATCGATTTCCAATCCAACAGCTCGCATCAGTTCTAGTGCATTTGAATGCCTTACAACCCCGGGCTTCATGGTGTAATCAAAATTCAAGTTTCCTTCTTCAAACCTATCTGCGAAGTGAGTGTTTTTTGCATCAGAAATTGATTGATCTGCAATTGCAGCGAGAGAAAGATCGTGGGTGGTTACAATGCCAATTGCGGATCTACGCAAAAGCCCTTTGAGCACGCCTGATGCGCCCAATTTTCGATCGTGGGAATTGGTTCCGCTGAAGATTTCATCCAAAAGAAAAAAGACCGGGACTGTGCCATCTGCAAGGTCCACTACCTGCCTAACGCGCTGGATTTCTGCGTAGAAACGCGATTTTCCCTCTGCAAGAGAATCTTGGATTTTTAAAACCGCAGCCAGTGCCATGGGTGATATTTTCATGGTTTTAGCTTTTACGGATGCTCCGGCAAAAGCCAGAACAGTATTGATGCCCACGGTTCTTAGATAAGTGCTTTTACCCGACATATTCGAACCGCTGACGATCATGAGTTTGGTCTTCGAATCCATTTCGAGATCATTGCGCACGCAAGCATCTTTGTGCATGAGGGGGTGGCCAAGGGCGGTTGCATGGTAGAAGGATTTTTCTGGGGAAAGTTCAGGGAAGATATCTTCTGGATTTTCAAAGGAATAGTTGGCGAAAGAATTAAGAGCTTCAAACTTGCCGATAGTTTTCATCCAATCGTGTATATGTTTGCCATTGGTGGTGCGCCATTTTTCGAGCCCATACCCAACCACGATTTTCCAATTAAGTAAAAATCCAATGGGAGAGAACATGAGATTTTTAAGGGCATTGGAAAGATCAATCCAGACAGCCAGGTTTGAAATCAGAACGGAGGGAGGATTTTTTGAAGATGTATCCTGAATCTTGGTTTTCATTTCCTTGAGCATTGCACTATTAAAAGAGCTGTTTTCGAGAAACGCCATCGCTCGGGATAATACCCCAAAAGAGCCGGTATGTAGGTCAACACCTTGGTAGATTTTTTCCATTCCGCGTGCCATGAAGGCATGGAGGATGATGTTTGCAAAAATTGCGATGGCAACTGGGAAGAGACCGAGGCCTAAAACAACGCAAGCATGGATGGAAAATAAGGAGTAGCAAGCAAGAGCGAGAGCGATGAAAAGCGGGATTTTGGATAATAAATGCGGGGGCTGGTCTGCCCATGAAACAAGGGAAGCAATGTCTGCAGGGTTCTTGCTGTTTCCTGCGCGGGCATTCATTTGCTGCCTTAAATCAAGTAACGGTGCAAGTTCTCGAATGGATTGCTGCCTGCGAATAATTTCAGTAGCATCTGCGGGGCCTTGCAGCCACTCTGCAAGTGTTTTTTGTCCCACAAGGGTGTTAGCAATGCAGAGCAATTCGAAAAGTGAACCCGAACCGAAAATATCCAGATCATCTGCATAGGGGTGGTTTGCAGTGCGGAATCGCAAGCCTTGGCTGCCTTTACCCTGCCATTTGTATTTAAGCCTAGCAACTCCTGATTGATAAAATTCGAGATTGCGGGAGACATCCTGCCAAGCCCGGGTTACTTTTTCGTGCAAGATAAGCAAAACAACAAAAGGTGGAATGGCGGCTAATAATAACCAAGCAGAAAATTCCTGCCTGCCCAAACTGAGCCAGCAAAGTAAGCCAAACAAAACAAACCAGAGGATTCTGGATTGGCCCAGTAGGTTTTCCCACCGTGCTAGCGATTTGTTTTTAAGTAGCAGGGATTTTTCCCGTTCCTCATAAATGAGCAAAGGGTTTTGTTCTGAATAGTTCGGTGTAACTTGTGCCATGGTTTATCTATCGGTTCCAATGATTAATAATCATCTTTTTACAAGTTTGCAGGGTTAGATGCCTTAAAATAAATGTGAAAACTTCAAAACGGTGCGAAGAAAGTGCAAAAGTCCGATTCTGCAGTCTGGGTAAGGTGAAGATACTTTCTGATTCGGCCTTTGTTTGATTGACTGAAATAATTAATGCAGTTAGCCTAATAGGTGTACAGCCCGCCATCTTGGAGAGCAAAATGATTAGAATTGATGCTAAAAAAGGTCCCCGATTCTGCGATGGATTTACCCGTAGGGATTTTATTCATGCAGGGGCTCTTCCTTTGCTTGGTTTAACCTACCCTAAATTTTTGGCAGCCAAGGCCGCGGCGCCAGCACCCGTTGGCGATTCGGATGTAAATTGCATTATGCTCTTTCTTGTAGGCGGGCCCAGCCATATCGATACTTGGGATCCTAAGCCAAATGCGCCTGAAGAAATTCGAGGCCCTTTCAAAACCATTCAAACTAATGCCCCGGGCGTTCGAATCACCGAGATCTTTCCAAAATTAGCCAACCATATGGATAAGGTTTCGCTTATCAGATCGGTTTATCATACCGCCAGTGCAGTGCATGATACGGGCCACCAAATGATGCAAACAGGCAGACTGTTTACAGGGGGCATTGAGCATCCCCATACTGGTTGCGTCATGACTTATTTAAAAGGGCAAAGGGGTGAAGTTCCTGGCCATGTACTTATCCCGAAGCCCATCGGTCGAACGGGTGGTAACATGCCTCATGGGCAAACTGCTGGTTATCTTGGTAAGCAGCATGATCCATTTGTTTTGGATGCGGATCCTTCTGTAAAAGATTTCAAAGTTCCAGATTTGCTGCCCCCTGATTACATTACTTCGGTAAGGGCGGATCGCAGGCGTAAATTGCGTGATGCAGTGGATGCGAATGTTGCAGCATTCGAAAAAGACTCTAAATCCAAGCAGTTTGATGACAATTTCAACCTTGCCTATAAGTTGATGACCAGCCCAACAGCGCGTGAAGCTTTTGCATTGAATCAAGAAACCGATAGCATGCGCGATCGTTATGGCAGAACCCGCTTTGGCCAATCTTGCCTGCTTGCCCGAAGGTTGATCGAACGGGGTGTTCGGTTTGTAACGGTGAATATGTTCGAAACCGTGTTTGATGAAATCACTTGGGATATTCATGGATCGAGGCCATTCACTGACATTACCGAAATGTCGAAATTGGTCGCACCCAATTTTGATCAGGCATTCAGTGCATTGATGGAAGATCTGACGGAAAGAGGGTTGCTGAAAAACACCGTGGTAACAGCTTTGGGTGAATTTGGTCGAACACCAAAAATCAATCCCGCAGGTGGGCGCGATCATCATCCTGGAGTATGGACAATATTAATGGGTGGCGGGCCAATCAAGGGTGGCAGGGTGATAGGGGAATCCGATGAACTTGGATATGCGCCCAAAACCAGACCCGTATTACCAGGCGAAGTTGCTGCAACGCTTTTCAAGGCTTTTAATCTTGATCCCCATCATGAACTTCCCGGGCCGCAAGGCAGACCAATGCCCCTTGTTGATTTTAATCTCAACCCGATTCGCGAACTGTTTTAAGTGCCTTTAACCTTTGTCGGATTATCTTAACATGTGCAAAAACTTAATGATCGCAATGTTGGTGTTATTTCTGGCAGGGCCCTTTGCTAATGCACAGATTGTAAAGGTGCTACCCGAGGTGATTGAATTGCAAGGGCAGGGCGAATTAAGGTCTGTTTTTGTAGGCCTTTTGCAGGATGGTTTGGTGGTTGCAGATCTCTCCACCGCTGCGGATTTTGTTTCTTCTAATGCCAAAGTCTTTACCGTTGATCAAGCAGGAAAAATTAAAGCTGTAGCAGATGGCGAAGCCGTCTTACAAGTTAAAACCAAGCAGGGAGACGCCACCGCTAAAGTCACCGTTAAAAATGCCCTTGTCCCTAAAAAAATCAGCTTCGAAAACGAAATCATTCCCGCATTCACCCGTGCTGGTTGTAATTCAGGTTCCTGCCATGGCGCCCTTGCAGGGAAAGGCGGATTGAAGTTATCTCTTCGAGGTTACGATCCCGCTGCAGATTTATTTGTTCTTACCAGGCAGGCGAATGCCCGAAGAGTTGATTGGGCTAATCCTGATTCAAGCCTTTTGCTTGCCAAGGTTTCGTTGAAGTTGCCACATGGCGGGGGTAAAAAACTTCCGAGTGATCACCCTGATTACAAACTTCTTTCTGATTGGATTTCGCAGGGAACCATGCCATCGTCCCCCGATGAGCCAAAAGTTGCTGCGGTGGAAATCATCCCTTCCAAGCTAAGACTAAAATCAGGTGATAAACTTCGGATGATTGCGCAAGCCCGATACACGGATGGTAGGGTTCGTGATGTTTCTCATTGGGCCAGATTTTCTTCAAGTGAAGATTTGGTTGCTTCTGTTGATCAGGATGGCGCAGTTCAAGTTGCAGGAAATGGCGAAGCCAGTGTTATCGCTTTGTTTGCCAACCATGCGGGCTTGGGCGCTATCGTTTCGCCTTTCCCCAATAAACTGCCCACAGATTTTCTGAGCAAAAGCCCAAGGAACAACTTCATTGATGAGCTTGTGTTGCGCAAATTACAGGAATTGCAATTGCCTCCCTCTGGGCAGACCACCGATTCACAATTTATCCGCAGGCTATTTTTAGACATGGCAGGCATCCTACCTACGGAAAAAGAGTTGGACGATTTTGTAAAAGATACTCGTTTAAATAAAAGAGAGTTGATTGTTGATTCCCTCTTAAGAAGGCCAGAAACGACGGATTATTGGGCCTACAAATGGTCGGATATGCTGTTGATATCGACTCGGAATCTTAATCAGCAGGCTGTCTGGGCGTTTTATCAATTTGTACGAAAGTCTGTCGCTGATAATCTCCCTTGGGATCAGTTCGCCCAATCTTTGTTGACCGTTAAGGGTAGTAATCTCAACAAAGGTGCTGCCAATTATTTCGTGCTTCATAAAGATGTTACAGATCTCATGGAAACCACCGCAGTTACTTTC
>QWPF01000050.1:8484-17901 GCA_003671255.1 Planctomycetota bacterium
GACGCAAGATCAATACTGGGGGATGGCAAGTATGTTTGCGCGTATCGGTATAAAGAACGGCGATATTGCAAACGAAGTGATAGTCGAAACTTATCCTGTGGGGGAAGTGTTGCACCCGAGGAAAGGTGTTGCGATGCCTGGTGCCCCTTTGGATGCACCGCCCATGAAGGCTGGTAATTCTGAAGATCCCCGGGTGGTGTTTTCCCAGTGGCTGACTGCGAAAGAAAACCCATTCTTTTCGCGGGCAATTGTAAACAGGGTTTGGCGCAACTTTATGGGCAGGGGCCTGATTGAAGCAGAAGATGATTTAAGAGTTACCAACCCAGCTTCCAACCCAGCATTGCTTGATGCCTTGGCCGAAGATTTTATCAAAGATGGTTACGATATGAAAAAGCTGATGCGGAAAATAGTGCTATCCGCAGCGTATCAGCGGTCTTCACTTCCCAATGCGATGAATGAAAATGACGATCGTTTTTATTCGCGGTTTCTGCCTCGAAGATTAAAAGCTGAGATTTTACTTGATGCCTGCTCTGAGGTAACTGGAGTGCCCACTCCCTTCAACCAAATTTTAAGCCGGGCTGGAGATGCTAAAACAGCCTATGCTGGTTATCCCAAAGGATTGCGGGCTTTGCAGCTTCCCGATGCCTCGGTTGCTTCCAGGTTTCTTGACGCCTTTGGCAGGCCGGAAAGAGCGCAGGCCTGCTCTTGCGAAAGGCAGCAGGATTCCACTGTTGGCCAGGCTCTTCATGTTTTCAATGGTAATACACTTAACGAAAAGCTGCGATCGAAGGAGTTCCTAGGGCTTCAATGGATTAGCGAGAATCTTTCTAGTGAAAAGATTATTGAAAGAGTATTTCTTCGGGCACTGTCGAGGAAGCCTAATGCGGATGAGCTTTTGCGGTTTTTAAAAATAATGGCAGAGGCTGATCCGAAGGATCCAAAATCTAAACAGGAATCAATTGAAGATCTTGTGTGGGCTGTTCTTACTTCCAAAGAATTTGTTTTCAACCACTAAGTATAAAAAGGTTTGACAATGTTGATGGGCCAATGCTTAGTTCTGCTTTCCAGCATACTTGCTTTGTCGCAACTCCCTTTAGGGAAACCCAATCCTGTTCGGGCCGTTGCTTTTGCAAAAGATGGCAAAGTCGTATTTACAGCACAAGAGAATAATGTCTTTTTTCTAAAGGTCTCTGACGCTGTAGTTCTTTCAAAATTGAAAATGGATAGCGCAATTGTTTCCACCCTTACTTTGTCTGATGATGGAAAAACACTTGCTGTTGCGCATGGTAAATCTGGCACTTCAGGTGAAATCGTAACCTACAGCATTGGTAATGATAACACCTCTGTAAAACCACTTTTTCAGTTGAAAGCTCATAACGATTTGATTCAAAGCCTTAGCTTTAGCCCCGATGGGAAATTACTTGCTTCATGCAGTTATGATCGATTGGTGAAAATCTGGTCAGTACCTGAGGGCAAATTAGTTCAGGAATTAAAAGACCATAGCGATTCCGTCTATGCCGTTGCTTTCAATAAAGATGGCACCATGCTTGCTTCAACTGGCGCAGACCGTGCCATCAAAGTTTGGGATACGAAAACTTGGAAAAAGCTTCATGCGCTTAGTGATTCCACCGATTGGGTTTATACTCTGGCTTGGAGCCCTGTGAAAAATCAATTGTTGGGTGCGGGAGTTGACCAAACCCTTCGAGTCTGGGCGCTTGAAAAAGATTCTTCAAAGTTAATTGTATCCGCATACGCCCATACCTCGGGCGTTACCAAGGCTGTGTGGACACCTGATGGGACTAAAATTGTTTCCATTGGTGAAGACAAAATCTGGAAGATTTGGAATGCTGATAAGCTATCTGAAATCAAAGCGTTCAAGCCTTTGTCTGATACTCCTCTGGCACTAAGTTTATCCCCCGATGGTTTAACTACGGCCATCGCAAGAGTTGATGGGAAGCTGGATCTTTTTGACTTGAAAACTGGGGATTCGATAAGGCCCCTAGTTCCTTTTATGGAACCCAAAGCCCTACTAAAAAGCATCACGCCCACTTATTCAACATTGGGTAAAAAAGTAACGATTGCAATCAAGGCAGATCATTTTGAAGCACCCTTTGTTGCTTCATCAAACATGAAGGGAGTTACCCTTTCTTCGGTAGCATCATCACTTAAAGACGGTTTGAGTCTTGATGTGCAAATTGATGCTGATGCTTCCCCCGGGATTTGTAAAATCAACTGTAAAAGTTCGAAAGGGCTGGTTCTTGAAATTGATCTTGAGGTCGACCGGTTTTTAAGGACTGCAGAAAATGAACCCAATGACTCTCGCCTTACAGGGCAGGCTTTGGCTTTACCTGTAAGTGTTAAATCATCGCTGCAGCGACCGGGGGATTGTGATTGGTTTTATATTGATGCTAATGCCGGTCAAGAAATCGCAGTGCAAATTCAAACTGAAAAAGATGACAAGATTTTTGCCCCCGTTATGCAAATGGTAGCACCCGATGGAACCGTTGTTGCTGAATCTACGCAAGGTTGGTTGGCCCATGCGTGTTTTCAAAAAGGAAGATACTCTATTGAAGTTCGAGACCGTGATTATCGGGGCGGAGAAACTTTGGGTTCGTACCGATTGCATGTTGGCAGTTTTCCGATTGTGACTTCCATTTTTCCTTTGGGTGCCCAGATAGGGAAAGAAACCTCTTGGACTCTTCAAGGGGTTGGACTTACAGGCAAAAATATCTTGAAGGCCACCATTCCAAACTCTTACAAAGAAGGGGATAAAGTTCCTTTTGAAACTTTGTTTCCAGGGTTGACTGTTGTCCCCGGGAAAACACTTGTCGCTTCTGATGTTTTGGAAAAAACTCATACTCAAAATGAAGTGCTCCAAGTTCCCAGCGTGGGCAATGGTTTGTTTGCGGATCAAAAAGATGTGCATGTTTGGAAAATTGAAGCTAAAAAAGGCCATAAAATCATTGTAGAAACGATGGCGAGCAGGCTTGGTTCCAATGTTGATACTTATCTTGAAATTTTAGACCCCATGGGAAACCCTTTGCCCAGAGTCGTCTTGAGGGGGCTTTCCAAAACTTACACTATCTTTCGTGATCATGATTCAGCTACTCAAGGTATTCGTATCGAAGCTTGGAACGAACTTGCAGTGAATGATTATGTCGTTATTGGAACCGATTTGATGAAAATTAGGGCCCTTCCACGAAACCCTGATGATGATTGCAGGTTCTTTCAATTGGATAACAAGCGTATGGCTTTTGAAGGAACAACTCCCATTCATCATTACTTGGGCCAGCCTATTTATAAAGTTTCCTTGAACCCGCCTGGTACCACTTTTCCACCGAATGGCTTGCCCCAGATCACCCTTTTTCATCAAAACGATGATGGTGGGCCCAAGCAAGGCAAAGATTCCTTGCTAGAGTTTGATCCCCCTGAGGATGGAATTTACAGCGTAAGGGTTCGAGAGATGCAGGCAAGATTTGGTCCTGAAGCCAGTTACCGCTTATTAGTCAGGCATCCAAAACCAGATTACAACCTCCGCCTTACTCCAATGGCCGCAAGCCCTGGCTTAGGTTCTGGTACGCCGGTGAATGTGGAGATTGATCGGTTTGATGGATTTGATGCAGCGGTGGAAATAAAAATAAGTGGACTTCCAGAGGGGTTTCATGCGCCTGCGTTGTTGATTCCACAAGGTGAAAATGCTGCGAGCTTCAGCATGTTTGCACAAACAAATGCGAAAGCCCCTCCAATTAATCATGGGAAATGGACAGTTAAATCTTCGACCCAAATCAGAGGATTAAAAGTTGAAAAAGAATTGCAATTCGATGCACCCAAGTTAGGCCCCAAGGGTGACTTAAAAACCATGGTCAGCCCGGAAGAGTTGACTGTAAGGGCGGGCACCGAGGTTAAAATTCTTGTTAAAATTGAGCGAGGCAATGGCTTCGCAGCACGAGTCCCTCTCGATGTAAAAGGCCTTCCTCATGGAGCAAGAGTTTTAGATATCGGCCTTAACGGCATTCTGGTAAATCCCCAAGAGACACAACGATATGTAACCATTCAGGTGGATTCCTGGGTGCAACCCGGGAGTTACCCTTTTGTCGTGTTATCCAAACAAGAGGGAAAGAACACCGAATTTGCAGCCAAGTCGGTTGTTATGAATGTTGTGCGTTAGGAACTTTTGGCTGCTTGGGAATCTCGGGCATTTTTAATTTTGCCAAGGGCCCCATGGATGTGGTGGTGAGCCTGAGTAAAGGATAGCGTTCGATCAGTTGCTGGATTTGTCTGAGGTTTACCTTTTCGTAAGTTTGCATATCTTCATCGACTGATTTGTATTTGCGCAAATAGACCCAAGTCATACCAACTTCTTGAAGCCTGTTTGCGGTTTTCTCTCCTGCCCGAACAATGCGGGAAAGCACCTTGCTTTTTGCTTGTGCAAGTTCTTCTTCGGTAATCCCCTTGGTGATGAGTTCATGAATTTGCTTGATGACGATTTCAAGATTTTTATGAGTCTGCTTGGGGTCGCATGAAAAAGAAGTATAGAAAGCCCCAGCGCCATCATATTCATGGAACGAGCAATCTGCAGATTCTGCAAGCCCGCTATCCACGAGAGACCAGTAAAGCCTACTGCCAGATTGATCGCCTAAAATCATGGCGAATAAATTTGCAGCATAGCGAAGAGGTGATGCGGCGGGTGGGCCAGGGCAGATCATGACCACATTTTGTTGTGTCGTTGTTTTCTTTTCTAGAAGTTTGAATTCGCCAGAACCCGATGTTTGTCGAATGTGATCACGCCTAGCCATGCCGAATTTCCAATTAGTCGTAAGTTTCTCTGCTTTTTTAAGGAAAGTATCCCAATTGAAATTACCCGAGGCAACCAAGGTGATATTGGAAGCGATGTACCTTCGCTGGAAATAATCCAGCATCTGGTCGCGTTTTAGATCGATGATGCTTTGGGTTGTTCCGAGTACACTGTTGCCCAAAGGGTGATCAGCAAAAAATAACTTGCGTGCGTGATCAAAAACCATCCAGCCTGGGTTGTCTTCATACATTCCGATTTCTTCGATGATGACTTTTTTTTCCATTTCAAAATCAGCACTTCGTAAGGAAGGGCGAAGAATATCCGCAAGTATTTCGGTTGCATCTTGATGGTATTCGGGCAAGGTTGATGCATAAAACACAGTGTTTTCTTCACTGGTAAACGCATTGTAATTGGCGCCGATTTTGTCGAAATCTTTGTTGACCTGCGCTGCATCGCGCTTTTTTGTGCCCTTGAACAGCATGTGTTCAAGGAAATGGCTTACGCCTGATTCTTCCACGGTTTCATCGCGCGAACCTGTTCGCACAAAAAATCCTACGGCTGCAGACCGGGCTTCTGGAATTACTTCGCCTATGATTGTCAAACCGTTTGAGCATTGCTGCTGATGAAATGTCACGATGGTAGTTCCTTTATAAATGACAGCTTATTTGCCGTACTTTAGTTGTTTGTTTCCCAAGGTCACAATGGTGAATTCCTTTGGGTTGTATTCTTTAACATGGGCCAAAATCGATTTGGTCGTAATCGAATCAATTGATTTTTGGATTTCTTCCAGTGGCCTGACTCTGCCAAGGTAATACCAGTCCACCGCGATGGAACCAGCCCTTGCAGAACTTGACTCTTCCTGTATTAGCATGGAAGATTTGAGCCCAATTTTAAGTCTTTTAACTTCTTCTTCCTTAATTCCTTTAGTTAAGTTTCCGATTTGTTTGAGGGTTACATCCAAAGTTTCCTGTGCCATATCTGTAGTCGTTCCTGCATAGCAGATGACCGAGGCAACCTCCTTGAAATTTTGGTAGGAAGCCCAGACCGAATAACAAAGGCCGCGCTTTTCTCTCACTTCAGTGAATAACCGTGAACTCATGCCCCCGCTGAGAACATTCACTGCGCCGATTGCAGCGTAAAAATCTTTGTGCCCGTAAGTAACGGAAGGGTATGCGATACCAATTTGGACTTGCTGTGTGTCTTTGGTTATGTGGCTGGTGCCACCTTTCCCGGGTGAAAGTTTTAAAGCTGGAACATCGCCTCCTTTCCACTTTCCGAACAACTTTTCAACCTGTGCTTTCAAGGGTTCCCACTCGATGTTTCCTGCAACAGAAATGATCGTGCCACTAGGCCTGAAATTCTTTTTCCAGAACTTGGTTAGGGCATCATGGGTGATGGCTTTTAAACCTTCAAGTGTGCCACGCCTGTCATTTCCCAGAGGAGAAGGGAAATGGGTTTTCCGAAGCGCAAGCATTACTTTTTGTTTGGGATCATCTTCAATGGACATGATTTCCTGAGCTGCCAGCAATTTCACCGATTCAATATCGGATTTGGGTAAATGAGGTTTAAGAATGATATCCGCAAAAAGATCAATTGTTTTAGGCAGGTTTCGGGAAAGGGTGGCACCCCAGAGGCGAATGTGGTTGGTTCCGGCAGAACAACTGCGGTCGAGGCCAATACCATCCATTGCAAGAGAAAGTTCTTTGCTATTGTTTTTGCCTGCACCACGCAGAATGATTTCAGATAGGACGGAAGATATACCGGGCATGTTGAGAGGATCATAAGCGCAACCAGCAGGAACGATGATGTTGATGGTTGCAGAGCGGACATGGGGCATATTTTCGGCAATGAGAGTAAGGCCGTTATCGAAAGTGTGTTGAAAAACTTGTTTTGCCAAGGTAAGCCTCGCCTGTTAAATGCTGCGATTTGGTTAGAAAAGCATCAAGAAGGAATAAAAAAAGATAAAACCTCTTTGTAGATCAGCTTTGTTTTTCGAAAGCCCAAGTTTCGATAAAGTTGAATAGCTGCCAGATTTTGTGCGGAAACTTCAAGGGTGATTTTATTCAGGTTGTAGCTTTCAAGAGAAGACATAAGTTTGAGAAGAAGAGCTTTTCCGAGCCCTTTTTTTCTATGCTGTGGAATAACACCAACATTTTGAATAGCCAAGGTTTTTCCTTTTTGCATAATAGCCTGAATTGAGCCACAAGGCCCATCGGGCGAGAGAATAAGCCAGGTTGCCTCCGGGACGAATTCAGCTCGTAAACAAATTTCCCGCATCAGCATGCTGCACCCACCAGGGGTATGAAAACTGCTGAAAATCTTGCAATCCATTTCCTTGTTGAAGCTATCGAAAATAACATTCGCATGAGATTCTTGGACTTTCCAAGTCCATTCCTGCCAAGCGTAAAATTTTGGCAATTCCGGCACAAATACCCTGTCTTTTGGGTTGAAATCAAGTTCCATCCGATAGCGCTTAAGATAGCTTTTGTTTGACGAACCATGAGGGCTAGAATTCTGCCCAGATGCATTCTGTCCAGAGTTCCAATCAGACTCAGGATGAAGGAAAGAATCAGGCATCAGTTGCTCAATCCCGCAAGGGAAATTATCCATGATGACTATTTTAAGGAATTTTGCAACTAATACCATCAATCTTTACTGAATCCAGAACCGAAGGCAGATGGGATTGGGGATATCTTGGAAAAGTTCCGAGAAGGAAAGAGCCCCATCCGTGCCAACTTTATAAACAGCAACGGAGTTGCTGGCTTGGTTGCCTACGAGTAACCATTTGCCTGATGGATGTAGGGTGAAATTTCTGGGAGTGCTGATTTTTTCAGCGCCATGGCCAGTAGCTTCCAAGGTTTCTTTTTCAGAATCGAAGTTGAAAACACAAATGCTGTTATGGCCCCGATTGGATGCGTAAATGGTTTTTCCATTGGGATGGACCACGATTTCAGCAGTTGAATTGTTGCCTTTGAAATCCTTGGGAAGTGTGGAAGCGGTAGCAAGGGTTTTGAAATCGTTCGTTTCGGGGGACCAGCGGAAAGCCGTTACGGTTGAGTTGGATTCGTTAACGACGAAAAGGAACTTACCTGAAGGATGGAAAGCTAGGTGCCTAGGGCCAGCGCCTGGTCTGGTTTCAAGGAAAGGAACTTTAAAAGGTGTAAGTTTCCCTGATTTGGTATCAATTTCGTGGATAAAAATCTTGTCGAAGCCCAAATCTGCGATCACCGCATATTTTCCATCCGCAGAAATCTGGACGGAGTGTGCGTGTGGGGTTTCGAGCTTTCCTTTGATCATCCTAGTCCCTTTGTGCTGGATGAAGTCTGAAGCTTTGGAAAGCTTGCCCATAGTGTCGACGGGCAGCATGCAAGTGCTTCCGCCACCATAATTCACAGCAATAATATGGGTTCGATCTTTGGAAATTGAAAGATGGCAAGGGCCGGTGCCCACGCTGGATTCCTGATTGACAAGTTCTAGTTTGCCATCGGTTTTAAGGGTGAAAGAGGAAACACCGCCCGCTTTCTCTCCTTTGAAGATAGATACTTCATTAACACAGTAAAGTTTTTTTCCTGGGATATCAAGTGCGAGGAAAGAGGGGCTTTCGGTTTTAGCAGCGACAGAAAGATTAGAGAGTTTCCCATTTTCTGGGTTGAATTGCATGCTGTAGATGCCTTCACTTTTTGGCCCTGTGTAAGTTCCAATAAATAAAGTTTGAAGTCCGCCCTCAGTTTTACTTTGGCCAGAAACCGCATTGATGGATGCCAATAGACTCATAACTGTTACCATTAAAAGTTTGAGTGAAAGTTTGAAATAGCTCATGATTGAAGCCTCTTTAAGGGTGAGTAGACAAGTTGCTATTATTTGATGGATTTTGGCCCGGGTCAACAAGATTGGCAGTTTAAAACCCAAAGTTGTTGAAAACTTGATTTGATTCGGGCTAGATCAAGTTTTTATACTGTTTCGGCTTGACCTTGCTAGAGAAATTCGAATACTTGATCTTTGAGTTTTACTCCCAAATAAAATCGAAGGTTAAGTTATGTCACCATCGTCGGGTAATATTACAAGCGTTCTTAAAGAAACTAGGGCATTCGTTCCCCCCGCAGAATTCTCTGCAAATGCCCATGTTAAAAGCATGGCCGAGTATGAAAAGCTATGGCAGGACGCTGCGAAAGACCCAGAGAAATTCTGGGGCCAGCAAGCCGAGACTCTTCAATGGATGCAAAAATGGAACAAAGTTTTAGAGTGGAATCCGCCTCATGCAAAGTGGTTTGTTGGGGGCAAGCTGAACATCAGCGCGAATTGCCTCGACCGCCATCTTCATGGGCCAAGGCATAATAAAGCTGCAATCATTTGGGAGGGAGAACCTGGCGAACAGCGTATCCTTACCTATCAGATGCTGCATCGGGAGGTTTGTAAATTTGCAAATGTATTAAAAAACATTGGCACCAAGTCGGGCGATCGAGTCACGATTTATATGCCAATGATTCCTGAAGCTGCAATTGCAATGCTGGCTTGTGCAAGAATTGGCGCGATTCATAGTGTTATTTTCGGCGGCTATAGCGCTGATGCTGTTGCTGATCGAAATAATGATGCGGGGGCAAAAATATTGATCACACCAGATG
>QWPF01000051.1:0-4659 GCA_003671255.1 Planctomycetota bacterium
GGGGTGTTAGCTTCGCTGTTCATAAGGGCATCATAAATGAAATGGAATAGATTTCAAATACCCTTCAAAGGATAAGCAGCCATGCGATGGGTTCGGTTGTTCCATTGGAATTGCCCCTGAGCATATTTTTGCCCCAACTCGATGTAGCGAAGCGAAATACTCCTGCTGAGTTTAAGATCCTCTTCGGTAACTTCCCGAATGATCTTTGCGGGAACGCCTGCCAGCATAGATCTTCGTGGTATTTTTTCATTCTGGCGAACTACTGCGCCTGCAGCGATGATGCATTCTTCGCCAATGATGCTGCCTGAAAGAAGAATGGCACCCATGCCAATTAGAGTGCCCGCACCCACTTGTTTGCCATGGAGAATGGCTTTATGCCCAACCACGATGTTTTCTTCGATTACTTGTTCGCATTGGTATTCGCAATGAACCATGGAGGAATCCTGAATGTTGGTGCCTGCCCCTATGCGGATGGGTGCAACATCGCCTCGGATGATGGTTTGAAACCAAATAGTTACATTTTTCCCGATTGTTACATCGCCTGTGATTACCGCATCATCTGCAACATAAAAGTGATCATCCATGGGTAAGCGTCCTTGGGTAATGTAAACAATCATGGCGAAAGGAAAAGGAAACACTAAAATAATAGAGGTTAGTTGTTTTATTTATCATGGCACAGGAAACACAGCAATGTCTACCCGGGTGGTTGTTTTTCCCTTTGATCTATTTGGCAACTCCGGGGCCTCAGAAGGCGCCAAGATTTTAGCGGATGAAATCCGCGAAATCCTCAGAGACTCTTTTCGTGAAACAGTCACGACGCGTGCTCTTGCATGGCGTGACCATATCCGACTGCGAGAGATTTCGCTCGATAATTTTTCCAAATTGAAAAACTGGCGGCTTACCGCATCCAAATGCCTAGACTCCATCAGGGCTAAAAACCAGAAGTTCATTTGGCTGGGTGGCAATCATCTTGCTTGCCTTCCTGTTTACGATCATTTGTGCGAGACCAATACTCTGGTGCTTCAGTTTGATGCACATTTGGATATCCACCACTTTGATAACACCTTGGATACTCCTTCGCATGGTAATTTTGTGCTGTTTGCAAAACGCCCGCTATTGCCTATTGTCAATGTGGGGCATCGTGAACAGTTACTTACTAAAGATCATATCGACACTTTCTTTCAAGATAATATTTCCGCTATCGATATAGCGGTTAATCCGGAGCTGGCATTTCAACGAATCATGGCAACAGTTAATAAGGCGGAGCGGATCTTCATTGATATCGATTGTGATGTGATGGATGCAGCTTTTTTCCCTGCAACGGGCAGGCCTGTTCCGATGGGATTGACGCCCATGTATTTGACTAGGATTATGGAAGCGATCGAGCCTAAGAAAATCGTGGGGGTGGGGTTTAGTGAATTTGATCCATCTCGGGATGATAATGATCGAAGCCTAGCGTTGTTAATATGGTGGGTGGAGCGCTTTTTCTTGCGTTGGTATGAATAATCGAATCAAGTAGGGTGATAGATTTTTGTTTTGGGATTCACAAGCAAGGCATTGGACTATTCATGAATCATCAATATCGATTGAAAGTTGAAGATACCGCTTTATTAGTGGTGGATATGCAGGAGAAGTTGCTGCCTAAAATAATGATGGCGGAAGAGGTGATCCGGAATGCTTCATTTTTAGTAAATGCAGCGAAAGTTCTTGGGGTTCCTGTGCTTGGTACAGAGCAATATCCGAAGGGATTGGGGCCAACGGTAGAACCAATAAGGGGAATGCTGACAAAGGTTTGGGAAAAGCAGACTTTTTCTGCGGTGGGCGAGGGCGGGGCGCTCGAATATTTGAAATCTGATGCCCGAATCAAAGTGGTGGTGGCAGGTATCGAGGCTCATATTTGCGTCATGCAAACCGTGCTCGATCTTTTAAACCAAGGATTTCATGTGTTTGTATGTGTCGATGCGGTCTCAAGCCGATATGCTATTGATGTAAAGATTGCGTTAAAGAGAATGCAGCAGGCGGGTGCGATTCTGGTAACTGCGGAATCTTGCGTGTATGAATGGCTTGAAACAGCCGCCAACCCTGCATTTAAAGAAATCAGCGCAATGGTTCAAGAAAGAATGAGGCAGATTGGCCCCCAAGGGAATGCCTCATTAAACAAGTAACAATCTAAATTTGGATGAAACTATGCAAATTCCAGCTCCTCTACAACCTTCCACAAGAATCCTTCTTGGGCCTGGCCCAAGTGATGCCCACCCAGCAGTTCTTCGGGCTATGGTCAATCCGCTTATGGGGCACCTTGATCCCGAATTTGTTTCAATCATGGTTCAGGTTCAGGAAATGCTTCGAGGGGTTTTGAAAACCAAAAACAAAGTGACATTGCCTATCAGTGCAACAGGGATGGCGGGGATGGAGTGTTGCCTAGTTAATTTGTTAGAGCCAGGCGATAAAGTTGTAGTTTGCGCAATGGGTTTCTTTGGTCAGCGTATGATCGATGTTGCTGGAAGAACCGGTGCGGTGGTAACTACATTGCAAGCGCCTTGGGGTAAGACTTTTTCAGTGGATGAAATTAGCGAAACCGTTGCTAGGGTAAAACCAAAGGTGTTGGGGCTAGTTCATGCGGAAACATCTACCGGAGCTATGCAAGCCAACATTCAAGAAATCGCAAATATTTGTCATCTGCATGGCACCCTTTTGGTGGTTGATGCAGTCACCTCGCTTGGATGCATTGAGTTGGATATTGATGAATGGGGTGTAGATGCTGTTTACAGTTGTTCGCAAAAAGGGCTGGGCTGCCCACCGGGAATGTCGCCCATCTCTTTTAGTGATCGAGCGGTAGAAGTGATTAAAAACCGAAAGACCAAAGTTCAAAGCTGGTATCTTGATATGACCACGGTGATGAGTTATTGGGGGCAGGATCGGGTTTATCATCACACTGCTCCTATTAGTATGATTTATGCAATTCATGAGGGGCTTAGGCTCGTGCTTGAAGAGGGGCTTGAAAATCGCTGGAAAAGGCATTGGCATAACCATCAAGCACTGAAAGTCGGGCTTGAAGCCCTTAACCTTCACTACACTGCTGATGCTTCCTGCCAGTTGCCCCAGTTGAATGCAGTTCGCATTCCAGAGGGTGTTGATGATCTGAAAGGAAGGAAGTTCCTTCTTGAAAGATTCGGTATTGAAGTCGGAGGCGGGTTGGGTGATTTCAAAGGCAAAGTCTGGCGCATCGGCTTGATGGGTTATAACAGCAAGCCTTCAGTTGTGCTTTTAGCACTGGCTGCTTTAGAACAGGCACTTGCCAATCAGGGTGTCAAGGTTAACCCAGGTGCTGCTGTTGGTGCTGCCAATAACTATTACGCCAAGGCCTAGTTCTCGGGCGTAGCGCGCAGGCATCTTATCTCTCTCCTTACCATGAGGTTGCCCATGCTTGCAGGACAGGAGTTCGGACCATTCTTGATCGAAAAGGAGCTGGGTAGCGGCGCCATGGGTGCTGTCTACCTCGCTCGTTATATCAAAAACAACCACCGTGTTGCCATTAAGATTATGTCGTCTGCAATCAACAGCAATGCGAGTAGTTCGCTGGTGGCGCGTTTCGAGCGCGAAGCAGAAATATTAAAAAATCTTAATAATCCTAATATCGTTAGATTGTTTGGCATAGGTAAGTTCAAAGGCTTGCGTTATTACGCGATGGAAGTGATCGATGGGGAAACGCTGGAAGCAATACTTCTCAGAAAGGGCGCTTTCTCTTGGGATGAAACGATTGACCTTGGGAAGCAGATATGTAATGCGCTGCAGCATGCACATGATAACGGGGTGATTCACAGAGATATAAAGCTTTCGAATCTGATGGTTACGAAGCAGGGGATTTTGAAGCTTACCGACTTTGGGATAGCCAAGGATTTGGATGGTACTTTGTTGACGGGTGCGAATTGTGCGATAGGTACAGCGGCGTATATGTCTCCTGAGCAATGCAGGGGAGAAAGCAAGGTGACGGGGCAGTCGGATTTGTATTCTTTGGGGGTGGTGTTATTTGAATTATTGACCGGGAAGAGGCCGTTTAGGGGTGATAATGCGGTGGAACTGTTTTTGCATCATGTGCAATCCAAACCCGAAAGGCCCTCTCGGATTAATTTAGAGATTCCCAAGTTTTTAGATACTTTGGTTTTGCACTTGTTGGAAAAGAAGGCTGAAGATAGACCGCCTAGTGCCAGTGTTGTTGCAAAAATATTAGAGGAGATCCGGGTTAAAATATTAGCCCAGACTAGCGTGGGGGAAGATCTCGCAAAAAGTTATGCTGATGGCTCTGGCCTTACCAAAACTTCCGAGCGCAAGAAGGCACGCAAACTCTTAGCCCGCATAGGAAAAAAAGAAGAGGGCACTCCTTGGTTTAGATCCTGCCTGTTTGTTTCAATCATGATGCTTGCAGTCATGTTTGTTTTCAGTTGGACTATGTACGAGATTTTCATCCGTACTCCTTCTGCAAAATCGCTCATAGCCTCTGCGGAAAAATTGATCTTAGCTTCTACGGATAAACTGATTATTGCTTCAATGGATAAATTGATCCTAGCTTCTATGAAGAAAGATGAAATTGATTCTGTGGTTAAATCGACAAAAGCCAAGTTCAGAGGTGAGGCACGGGAAGGCCCCATTGATGATTAT
>QWPF01000051.1:4669-17527 GCA_003671255.1 Planctomycetota bacterium
GACGTGAAGGAGGAAGGGGAAAAGAAAATCAAGAGCCTTGCAGATGAAATTGATGTGGAACAATGCGAGGCATTATTAAGGCAGTATTTAAAGATCACTGCAAAGAATTTCAAATTTGGGGTACAAGAAGAAGTGGAAGGCAAGGCTTTTGAGGCTATTAGTTTAGAAACCGAAGGTAAGTTTGAGGATGCAGACAAGGCTTGGGCAGCACTTGCTCAAAATTACAAAGGCAGGTGGGTTGTGCTTGCTAATAACAGGCGCAAGCTTTTTGCATCGCAGCCTAGGTTCGAGGAAATCTGGACCGATTATATTCGATCCATCAGGGATTCAGGAAATACTCCCGATATGCCTGAATCGCTTGCATCTACCTTCTTAGCTTTTCGTACTGAATTCCTAGGCGACAACGCTTTGGCCATCGCCCGGTATAAGGAATGCAAGGAGAAGTTTGAAAAAGATACGGATCGGGCTTGCTTGTTTGATCCAGCGTTAAGGCAGCCTTACTTGCTTTGTAATCGTAAAATCAAGGAGTTGGCTGGGCTGGTTAAAGGCGACCCTGAGGCTGAACGAAACAAGCTTATTGAAAAGACACTTGCCAACGCTGCCTCGCCTATGTCGCTTCTTCTTGATGGCAGGTTCAACTGTTTGAATATACTTGCAGTTTATTCGGATCAGAAAGGCATTAAGAAGTATTTTGATGAAGCCAATGCCATTCTTAAAAAAATCAATGCGGAGTTGAAACAATAGTTGTTCTTATTTTAAGGGAAAAGTAGCGATGCAAAGATCGAAGAGCAAGAGCGCATTTGACAGGGCCAAAGGGCTTATTCCTGGCGGGGTTAATAGTCCTGCAAGGGCTTTTGGTGGAGTGGGTGGCACGCCTATATTTATTGATCACGCTGCTGGCCCTTATCTTTTTGATATCGATGGCAACAAATACATCGATTTTATTGGTTCTTGGGGGCCGATGATTTTAGGCCATGCGCATCCAAAGGTGGTGGAAGCGATCCAGACAACTGCTATCAAGGGAAGTAGTTTTGGGGCACCTACGGAGATGGAATCGCAGATGGCGGAGCTTATCATCTCTATGGTTCCTTCCATTGAAATGGTTCGTATGGTCAATTCAGGCACCGAGGCAACGATGAGTGCCCTGAGGCTTGCGCGGGGATATACAGGCCGTGATTTGATTATTAAGTTTGCTGGTTGTTATCATGGCCATGTGGATAGTCTTTTGGTGCAGGCGGGTTCCGCAGCTACTACCCTAGGCGTGCCGAGTAGCCCTGGGGTTCCCAAGGGATGCACCGCAGATACTATAGTTCTTCGTTATAACGATATTGAAGAGCTTAAAAATACTTTTGCTAAGATGGGTGACAAGATTGCTTGTGTGATTTTAGAGCCGGTGGTGGGTAACATGGGTTTGGTTCCTCCTTCCGGGGGATTTCTGAAAGAGCTTAGAAGCCTTACTACGCAGTTTGGGGCTGTTCTTATCCTTGATGAAGTGATGACTGGTTTCAGGCTTTCTGCGGGTGGTGCACAGCAATTGCTGGGGATTGAGCCCGACCTTACGGCATTGGGAAAGATTGTTGGGGGTGGTTTGCCTGTTGGGGCGTACGGTGGGAAAAAAGAAATCATGGCGAAGGTCATGCCCTCGGGGCCTGTTTACCAAGCGGGCACACTTTCTGGGAACCCCTTGGCGATGGCAGCGGGTATTGCGATGCTAACGGAACTTAAGGAAAACCCGCCCTACGAGAAACTTGAAAAGTACGCTCAACGCTTAGAGGTTGGGCTCAGAGAATCTGCCTCTGCTGCCAAAATACCCCATGTTATCAACCGGGTTGGCAGTATGTGGACGCTGTTTTTCACCTCAACACCTGTTACAGATTACGATTCTGCTAAATTATCTGATACCAAAATGTTCTCCAAGTTTTTCTGGGCCATGATGGATCGGGGCGTTTATTTGCCTTGCAGTCAGTTCGAAGCTGCCTTTAATTCTATTACCCACGATGATGCAATTATCGATTTAACCCTTAAGGCTGCCCGGGATTCCTTTGCCGAGATTAACTCTTAGGTAGTTTGACGAACCCTGTAAAACTATGTGGATTGCTCCAACCTTGGCGGGTTGACTTGCAAAAATCATGGGTCGATTCTATAATTCCACTAGAGAAAAATATTTATAAAGTGTACCTTCTAGTATAGTTTTCCTTTACCTCTAATGCTTTGTGCGGAGACTTTTCGCATGTGGACTGTAACTGTTGGTTTGACTTGTCTTTTGGCTATGCTACCCGAGCAATCCGGGAAAATTTCCATTGAGAACCCTAGGCTGTTATATGGCGTACCGGGTTTACCCCGTGCCTCGAATAAATTTGCGCATGGTGATAACTTCTATCTAGCCTTTGATATCAAAGGTGTAAAAAGTGATGCAGAGGGCAAAGTTTCTTATTCCCTGCTGACAGAAGTCATGGTGGATGGCAGGCTGGAATTTAAACACGAATCCAAAGATATTGATGCTATTGATTCCCTTGGTGGGAATGTGCTTCCCGGGTTTACCCAGTTAAATATTGGGATGGACCAACCCGATGGCAAATACACCGTTAAAGTTACTGCAACAGAAAAGAAAACCAAGGCGGCAGCGAGTATTGTTCAAGAGTTTATTCTAAACAAGGCAGAACTTGGGATTGTTCGCATTCGCACCACCGCAGACCGGGATGAAAAGGTTGCGACTGCGATTTTTTCTACTGGTGAAGACTTGTGGCTGAATTTGTCGATTGTTGGTTTTGCACGCGACAAGGCAAAGCAACCTAATCTTAAGATAAGCATGGAGATTCTTGATTCCAATGGCAAACCAACGGTGCAAAAGCCACCGGTTGCGGAGATTTCAAAAGGTGTGGCAGAGGATCTGGATTTGTTGCCTTTGCAGTTTTATATTTCCTTGAATAGGGCTGGTAAATTCACGGTCAAACTTAAGGTTGTAGATCAGATCTCAGGCAAAAATTCTTCCGTGGATATTCCTCTGGAAGTAAGTAGCGCAAAATAGTTTCTTGCTTTGAGTTCTCTTTTATTTGGCTCAAGCGTATAATTTAGAAGTTGATTCTTTTGCGAGGCAAATTATGAATTCTTGCAGATCAGGTTTTGTTGGAAAAGCTTTATTAATCAGACTGCTATTTGCATCTATCTTGGTTGGTTTGGTTACTGTCTGCGTATCTTCTGATTACGCCTTTGCAGAGTTCAGACAATTCTTTAAGAAAAAGCGCATTGTTTACGAAGAAGCCAAGGATGATGCTAAACGGGTTTCTGTTGCCCGTTGCCTAGGTAAAGATGGTTCGCTTCTTATTTTGGCCAAGGGTTCCTCCACTTGGAAACCTGCCAAGCATGAAGAAGAACTTTTCGCAGGCGATTTAATTATTTCAGGTGCAGGCGTTTCCATCGAAAACCTTGAAAAGACGGTAAAACTCACCTTCCGAGGTGATATTGCAGGCACTTCTCCCCTACCAATCAGGGAAACCGCAATCAAGCTGCTCCCCAAGAAAGAGGGTTGTGATTTCTCGGTTGATTTTGAACGCGGTCGCATCGAGCTTTCTAATACCAAAGAAAAAGGTTCTGTAAAATGTA
This sequence comes from Planctomycetota bacterium, assembly GCA_003671255.1. GTDB lineage: Bacteria > Planctomycetota > Planctomycetia > Gemmatales > Gemmataceae > UBA969. Next base: position 8,273 of record QWPF01000051.1, read on the forward strand.
GCGTTACATTGTTCGATGATGAAGATCATGGTCAAGTTGTATTGAACGAACCCGGTTCCACTTGTTCCATGGAAGAACTTGGTCGTTGGCCTAAAGGGACCCATTTTAATCCTTTAAGCAAGGAAGAAGTAAAGCCCATATATGATTTAGTATATGTCGCCCTCAAGGGTACTAGCGAAGTTTCAGATCATGGCGTGACACACTTTATGTCTGCTCCCCCCGGCCCTGCAATGCTATCGTGGAACAGTGCAGATGGTTCGCATCCAATCAAATCAAAACTTAATAAGCTTCCCGACTGGACTTTGCCTCCTGATATTTCCAACAATCTTGTAAGTGCTAGAGTGGGTTCAACTTTGAAGTTCAGGGATCAGTTTTTTGCTGGGAAGCCTCTTTCCGAAGTGCTTTCTGGGTTGGTTGTTTCGGAAGTGGAATCTGATCGTTTTGTTGCTGTGAACATGATGCTTGCAACTGATCAGATCGATTTATTCTTCAAGTCTTTTGTAAGTACCAAAAACTATGATGTTATCGAGAACGGCATCATTGCGCTTAGGCATTGGATTGGTCGAAAGCCTGGCCAAGATTTAAAGCTTTACGAGTTTATGATATCTGCTCGCCATTACACTAAGAAACAGGCGGAGATATTTATTGATCTACTTCACTCCTTTGGTGATGATGAGCTTAAAGAACCCGAAACTTATGAAGTTTTAATTGATTATCTTGGCAGTGATAAATCGGGAATTCGCGCACTTGCAAACTGGCATTTGCATCGGTTGGTACCCAAGGGTCGTGATATCAAATTTGATACGCTTGCCAATGAAGCAGAGCGAAAAGAAGCGATTGCAAAATGGAAAAAGCTGGTGCCTAAAGGCACTGTGCCTTCCCGTTCGATTAATTAACTTTGGTATATAAGCAGTAATTTAACCAAAATTCAGGTGAAGTCATGAATACTAAAATTGCAAGTAAGCTTATCCTTAGTACTTTATTTGGAATTAGCTTTTTAGCCCAACCAACTCTGGCACAAGTTCCAGGCGCAGGTGGCCAAGCTAACTCGCCCCCAGTTCCTCGCGTTGCCCAGCCAATTGTTAACACCTATGCCCAGTTTACGGGTGGTGGTGGTCATGGCGGTGGTGGTGGTGGCTATGGTGGTTTTGGCGGCGGTTTTGGTGGCGGAGGCGGTGGTGGCGGAGGCGGTGGTAGCTATTTGCAAGGCGCTGGTTCCCTTACCAATGCCAATGCCCAATATTATTTCACCACCCAGCAAGCTCGCTTGGGTAAAGAACAAGTTGAAAACGCCAAGATTGCTAATAGGCGTGCCAAATTTGATGAAGATGCCTACGAAAAAGCAAATACCCCAACTAGAGCTGAATTGGATGAAAAAGATCGACAAGAAGCTCTTCGCCTTGCTAGGAATAATCCTGCCAATGGTGATATTTGGTCGGGTAAAGCCCTTAATACGATTTTCAATTCGATTCAAAAAACAGAAATCACCAATAGGATAAAAGGGCCTTCGATGCCAATTTCTGAAGAAATTTTGAGGCACCTTAATCTAACTACAGGAACCGCTGCAGGTAGTATTGGCATTTTTAAAGGTCAAGATCTTCCTTGGCCCATGGTTTTACGAGGCCCCGAATTTAAAAGCCCTCGCGATAATATCAATCGTATTGCCCCCGAAGCTGTTCGGCAGGCTTCTTCAGGCAGCCTTGAACCCGATACTTACAAAAAGTTTAAAGATGCAATCAGCTCCCTTGGTGAAATTATAAACAATATGGCTGCTGACCTTTCACCCGGTGATTTCATTCAATCTAGGAGATTTGCCAACAACCTTGATGAGGGTCTGAAAAATCTTTCAGAGCCCAATGCGGTTAATCATTTGAATGGCCGTTGGAGTGCCAAAGGTGCTACGGTAGGCGCACTGATGGATCATATGACTAGCAATGGCTTGCGCTTTGCCCCTGCAGTTGAAGGCGACAAACCTTTTTACTCTTCTTTTTATAATTTGCTTACGGGCTACGATGCTGGTGTTAGCCAACTAGTTGGTAAGTAATAGCCTTTTTCACAAAGGTTATTCATCATCAATTTTAAGAGAAGAACTTAGGGCCTGCATTGCGGGCCCATATTTTTCAATCTCTAAATCGCTTACCTGACTAAGAATTAGAATCGTACCTTCCTGGCTGTAAACACACCGTGTTTTACAACTGTTGCCCAAATCCAAACTGAAGAACTGAATGTTATGGCCTACGGAGGGCTGGCCACAAAGGTCTTCAATCACAGGATCGAATTCAAGGCCGGGGTAATCGTTTTTAAGTGCTTGCAAAGTTGCATCTGCCAACTCTTCCGAATCAGGCATATCTTGATCGCAAACGATAAGAACAAAAGCGGTTCCGGGGCTTTGGATGGTAATGCCCCATCCATTTTCGTTTTCTTCGCGTTCCAATGTCCAAGTGGTTGGATATTGAAACTGTAGCCCATCGCCTTCATAAGATTTGGACATTGCTAAGTCCCGAGTGATTTATAAAGATGCAGAAGGAGGGACTTGAACCCTCACGGAGTTTTCACCCCTTCGGATTTTCTTACCACTATGGCTTCCGCCACCCGCTTTTGCGGTTTGGGGTCTGGACTTTCCCTTGACCATGGCCCTTTCGGGCTTTAGGCCTCAGCCACCAAGTCTCTACACCTTCATGAGGATAAACCCCATGCTTGGCTCGGGATTGCCGGCACTTTTGGTGCTGCGGTTTCCCCGACTTCGACTGAATTCACACGGGAGGTTTCCCAACCCGGTGCTCAAACTAATAAGTCCGATGCGTCTGCCGATTCCGCCACTTCTGCATCAGATTGTAATTTATATGTTTTCCCGTCAATAATCAAGCGGTTGCTTTATCAAAGAATGGGGATGTCTTTTGAAATGAGGCGGAGAAGGGGATTAAACCTGCTGTTTTTTCAATTCCTGCCTTTTAAGCCTGCGCTGTGTCATTTCTTCTTTGAATAGCGCAATCACTTTCCTCTTGGCAATTCTATCTGCAAGCCTAGGGAAAAATCTGCTGACAAATGACATCAGCTTTCCATTTGCTGTAAGGCTGACTTCATTTCTACCTGTTTCGATAGATCTTAAAGTATGCACTGCAACTTCTTCGGAAGTCATGCCACGCATATGATCCATCTTCATTTTTGCTTTTTGTTCGATCATGTTTTTTGAAAAGTTAGTTTGAGTCAAACCTGGGCAGATCACAAGCACATCGATGTTGTCTTTGGCAAGCTCCGCTCTTAAAGCGTTGCTAAATCCCTGCACTGCAAACTTACTAGCAGAATAGTCTGCTCTGGCTGGAATACCTCTTTTTCCTGCGATTGATGAGATATTTACGAAAGCAGCATGTGAAGCTTTTTTTAGTTCGGGAATGAAGATTCGCGTGGTTTCTGCCAACCCAAAATAATTCACTTCCATGATTTTTCGAAGTGTTTCAGCGCTGCCCTCTGCAAAATGCCCCGTTGCTCCTACACCAGCATTATTCACTAATACATCCACCCCACCGAAATTGTTGATCGCACATTGTAACATCGCGCTCCTGCCCGAAGCCTCGGTAACATCCGCCACCACTGTTGCCAGCGAACCCTTTATCCCGGGTTTTGCCTCTGAAGCAAGGTCGTAAAGAAGATCAGCGCTTCTTGCAGCAGCAACAACTCTCATGCCTCGCTTAGCGGCTTCCAATGCCAGTGCTTTGCCTATGCCCTGCGATGCACCTGTGATGACTATTCTTAACCCTTCGAGATTTCTACGAGCCATGATTAAACCTTACGAAATTGCAATAGTTTTCAAAAAGACAATAATTTCATTTTCAACTATTTTGCGAATTTCCACAATTACAGGGCTTTGATCAGCCTGAAGAATTTGCTTAAAGTGTTACGATTATGCACGCATTACCGATAATTACTACCCCTTCACTGCCCCTTCTTATATGAATATTCGATAAAACTATTTCGATTTGATCACTTGCATCTTGCTTGATGCTATCACTTGTTGCAAATTAGTTATTAATGTCAGATATTTTGTTTGCAGGAGATTCATGATGAAGCGAACTATGGTTTTTGGATTTGTTGGGGTAGTGCTTGTTGCTGCTGTTGCTCTTTCTGAAAAGCCAGCCCTCGAAAAAGAACTTCAAGTTCAAATCGGGGATAAAAACCCCTGGACTAGTTTGAAAATGAACAACGACCCTGATGACTTCCGCTTTGCAGTTGTCAGCGACCGAACCGGTGGCCATCGCCCTAAAATCTTTTCCCAAGCCATGCAGCAGATCAATTTGCTTCAACCCGAATTTGTCATGTCGGTAGGTGACCTTATCGAAGGATATTCTGAAAAATCTGACAAGGTTGAGCAAGAATGGACAGAGTTCCAATCCTATGTAAAAAAGTTGCAAATGCCTTTTTTCTATGTACCAGGCAATCACGACATCACCAATGCAATGCAGGAAAAGATGTATCGGGAAAAATATCGTGCGCCCTACTACCATTTTGTTTATCGAAATGTGCTCTTTCTTTGTTTAAGCTCTGAAGATCCACCTGTGAAAGGGAATGAAAATTCTTCACGCTTCAGTAAAGCCCAACTTGATTACATGAAAAAAGCAATCGATGATAATTCCAAGGCTAAGTGGATCCTTACCTTTTTACACAAGCCCCTTTGGAACGAAGCTTCTGTTGAACAAAATGGCTGGCTCGATTTTGAAAAACTTCTTGCTGGTAAAAATGCAACCGTCTTTGCTGGCCATGTTCATCACTATCAAAAGTTTCAACGCAACGGCATGCGCTATTACAGTCTTGCTACTACGGGTGGCGGAAGTAAGTTGCGTGGCACAGCCTATGGCGAATTTGATCATTTCGCCTGGGTAACCATGAAAAAATCAGGCCCGATTGTCGCGAACTTGTTGTTGGACGGCATTCTGGATGATGCGCTTCGAATTCCTGAATCGGATGAAACCGGAGTAGCGACAACCAAACGCAAACAAACCTTTATCACCAATGTAAAAGTGACGCAAAAAGGCAAGCCACTTAGTGAAGCAGAAGTCGTGTTTCATCAACCAGGGTTACCTAAAGGCGGAAGAATTGGAGATGGGATGACAAATCAGGATGGGGTTGCGAAAATTACAACTTATTCCGCATTTGACGGCTTACCCGAAGGTGAATACATTCTTACGGTGGTCAAGCGCAGCCCCCGTAACCTTGAGGATGGTAAAGCAGGGCCCAATATCTTGCCTGCCGGGTTATCCAAGGTGGATACTTCCACCCTCAAAGCTGTAATTAAAGCGGGCGATAACAATATCAACATTCCTCTGGATTAGGCGTAAGGCCCAACCTTTTGTGGATGTTTGTAATCGCCCATGCCGCTGCTTCTTTTATTAAAGGCTCATCTTCAAGATGGGCCTTTTTCAATGCTTCTAAATGTTCTTTGCTGCCTATATTTCCCAAAGCAATACATGCGTTTCGTAATATCCCTTTGCGCTTTCTGCGCCAAAGAGGTGTATCCTTAAACTTGGCCCTGAAGGTTGCGTTATCCATCTCTAGCAACTCGACAAGATCAAGCGATTCAAGCTCGGGGTTACGCCATAAGTTCCAATCATTTGCAGGGGTGGATTTCTTATTCCAAGGGCAGACATCCTGACAGATATCGCAACCGAATATCCAGTCCTGCATCTTGCCACGAAGTTCGTGCGGGATTTCCGTTTTAACTTCTATCGTGAGATAACTGATGCACTTGGTGGCATCAAGAACTTTAGGGCCAATAAAGGCCTCTGTAGGGCAGGCCCTTAAACAAGCGGTGCATGTTCCACAATGATCAAACTCAAAGGGTTTGTCTGGGGTTAATTCGATATCTAAAAGTAGCGCTCCAAGCACCATGAAGCTGCCTGCTTTTTTATTGATGAGCATGGTGTTTTTGCCAATCCACCCAAGCCCTGCACGCCTTGCAAAATCTCTTTCCAATAGCGGTGCGGTATCGACTACTCCGCGACCTTTGCAATCAGGAAAGCTTTTCTGGAATTCTTGCAAAAGCAATCCAAGTTTTTCCCATAGAACCTCGTGGTAATCTTTCCCATGGGCATATTTCGCAACCTTCCCTTTTCCTGTGCCAGAATCTGCATGAAGCTGGTGCTTGTAGTTGTACCCAACCATCAAGATGCTTCGAACATTCGGGAGAAGGGATTCAGGATGTTGGTAGGCGGGGGCTCGTTTAGAGATGTAATCCATCTGGCCTTGAAAGCCATTTTCCAGCCAGGAGGTGAGGTGTTGGAATCCATCAGCTTTAGAGGCAGGCGCAATCCCTGCGAGATCAAAACCTAGGTTTATAGCCAAGGTTTTTAAAAGTGAGGTTGCATCAGGGGTTGATGAAGTTTTTGTAAAAATCGAAGCCCTCATTTATTTTTCTTTATTTCACAGCATGGCCTAGTGTATTATATCATTGATGGTTTTTTCAAATATCGTTTTATTTTTAGAAGCGCTCAGCTCTAAGAATACTTAAATGTTGGATTATTAACATGAAAATCATTCGTAATGCTTTCACCTTGATTGAATTATTGGTGGTAATTGCCATCATAGCAATTCTTATAGGCCTTTTGTTGCCTGCGGTGCAAAAAGTGCGGGAAGCTTCGGCCCGCTTGAAGTGCCAGAATAATCTGAAACAATTTGGCCTAGCCTCACATAACTACGAAAACACCACGGGCACGCTGCCCCCAAGATATGGAACCGTTAATATTGGTGGCACCATTTATTCCAACGATGCCAGTCCCCAAGCATTGATTCTGGCCTATGTGGAACAGAGCAGCAAGTTCAATCAATTTAACTTAAATTATAGTGTTTGGAATGATACCCCATTGGGAACATCGCCTGTGATTACCAAGGTGAATTTGCCTGCCCGTACTCAGGATCTTTCTATTTATATGTGCCCATCCGATCCATCTGCATCGCAAAGAGGTTCGAACGATGTTGATGGAACGCAAGGGTATCAGGGGCGATTGAATTATTTGGCGTGCTTGGGGGCTAGTGGAATTGCAACACAAACCAATCAACTTGCTGGGATTTTCTCTGGTACAAAGCCTGCTGGGAGCCTTATGCCCGGGATTACCATCATTAAAATAACTGATGGCACCAGTAATACTGCTCTCTTTGCTGAAGTGATGCGCTCTACCCATCCTTGGCCTGCGGTTGCCAATGTTCGTGATAATACTGTCATGATTTTGGGTGCTTCAATTACTGCAGCATCAGAATCAGATCCTAGGGCGATGGGATCTTGTGCTGCGGGCGGAAACCCCTGGACTTCTTCAATCAAATATGTTGGATTGCAGTTTGCTCGAAATCTTACTGGTACTACCACCTATAATCACACTCTACCACCTAACTGGAATATCAATACGAATAACACCACTACTCAAAAATACAATTGTGGCGACACTGCAATCGCTTATCAACATGTTGCTGCGAGTAGTTACCATAGTGGTGGTGTTGGGGTGTGCATGGCAGATGGTTCAGTTCGATTTGTCAATGATAGTATTACTTATACTACCTGGCAGGCCATGGGTACTCGAGCTGGTGGCGAAATCGCCTATTAATTTTCTATTCTGAGTTTATTTCCAGATATTAATCGAGAAAAGTATGACTTCTAATTTTCGAATTATAATAAGTGGTATGTTTTTGGTTATGATGCTTGGCTGTAGTAGTCAAATAGGGGGTGTTGGGCCTGGCATGGAGCCTCAGGAAGCAATCGTGAAAGAGTTGGGAGATTTGTTGCGTTGTGGGAGTGGTGTTCCAAAGCAGTTGGCGGATTTAAACTCTTTCGAACCTAATTTTCCCATATCTTATCGGGCCATCAAGACGGGCGAAATGGTAGTTCTTTGGGGCATTCCAATGCTGGGTGAGGGGAATGCTTCTACCAGCGAAGGTACTATTGTTGCCTATGAAAAAGATGCTGCTACTGCAGGGGGCTGGGTTTTGATGACAAATGGAACTGCGAAAAAAGTTACTGCTGTAGAATTTGCTTCGCTTCTCAAAGCTGCAAAATAACTGTTGTAATTGTTGACAAATCGATAGCGTTTACGGGTTTTTACTCGGTAAATCGAAGATAATTGCTATGCTATAGACATCCACATCGATAAAAGTCAAATTTTCAATTATTTCATTACTATTATTATTGACATGGGTTTGATCTGGCATTATCAAAGTAGGTAGTGGAATGGGGATAATATGCCTTATTTTACTCCTGCCTGGCTTCGATTTACTCATGTTTTAGCGAAAACTCGGTGTTTTCTCGTGGGTGTTTGGTGCTTTGAAGGGGATTTCGTTTCAAGGGGTTTTAGAATGAAGAATGTTAAGATGTTTACGCTTGCAGCTATGTTTTTAGCTGTTGTTGGTTTCAGCCTCAATGCAGCTGCTGACTCCAAGTCCATCAAGGAAGTTATGAAGGGTGGCAATTTCAAGAAGTGCTGCGAAGCTGCTTCCAAGAAGGATGCTTCCGATGCTGACAAGAAGGCTTTCGCTGAACTTTGCGAATCCTTGGCAGCCAACAAATGCCCAAAGGGCGATGCTGAATCTTGGAAAGCCAAGACTAGCGCTTTGGTTGCTGCTAGCAAGGCTTTGGTAGCTGGCGATAAAGATGCAGGCAAAAAAGTTGGCGCTGCTGCTAACTGCAAGGCTTGCCACGATGTTCATAAGTAAGCTTTAGCCAAATATTGGCGTTCACAAAAAGCAGGTCCACAGGTTATGCTGAGGCCTGCTTTTATTTTTGAAGCACGATTGTTTGCCTGGAGGACCCAGCTCATGAAGTTTACCGCTTGCCTTTCCATCGCCACCTTGGCCACACTTTCTCTTGGCGCCTTTTTATTCGCTCAGGCTACCGATATCAAAGAAATCATGGCAAAAGCCAACAAAGCTGGCGGTCTCTTTCCACAGATTCAAAAAGGCTTGAAAGCCCCCACCCCTAACTGGGCCAATCTTAAAAATGATTCAGATGAACTTGTTTCCCTTGCTACCATGCTGGGTAAAAGCAAGCCACCAAAGGGCGATGCTGCCTCTTGGGTCGCAATGTCAAAAGGTTATTTGGATGAAACTACTGCTTTAAAAACAGCCATCGCTGCGATGAACAAAGCGGGCGCTGATGCAGCCATTGGCAAGCTGGCCACTTCCTGCACAGGCTGCCACAAAGCCCATAAGAACTAGTTTAAGTCTGGTTAATTTCCCCATGTCTTACAGAGCCGACAATATATCCTCTTCCAATGAGCG
>QWPF01000052.1 GCA_003671255.1 Planctomycetota bacterium
ATGATTTATTATTTGAAGATAACACAAAGTACTTAGATGAGAAAAACTTTAAAGAATACCTTGCTCAGAATCTAAATAATAAAAAGCGTTTGATGCCATTGGTTTTTCCTAAAACGAATCAAACAATCAAAGATGGCAGAATTACCCTTTCAATTAGTAAATCTGAAATCAATCAAAAAGACTGGGATAGTTTTGCAGATGAATTTGAGAAATATCTGGGTAAAGAAAAAGTTAAGATAAACCCTGAAGATCCCCTGCAACTAGTTAAACCCCTTAGGGATTTTACAAAGATTCAAGTGGATAAGTTACTATCAATCACAGGAGTCAAAAAATGACTTCCATTCCCATCCAATCTAGACTGCAACTTGGGTTCATGAAAATTGCATTTGTAATAACCCTGATTCTCACGATTTTTTCTTCTTTAAGTGTCTGGGTTATTTTAAATGGCGTTTTTACGAAAGAATTTAAAGAAACTTCTGAAAAACTTCAGGAAGTTCTTGTTGAACCAACTAAGACCAATACTGCATTAAAAAAAGAAATTCCTGAAGTGAAAGATACGATAGTTGCTAAAGAAAATGCTTTGATCAATATTAAAATGGATGAAATTGATAGTCAATTTAATGATGCAAAACGAAAACGAAAAGACAAAGATATAGCGGAGAAAGTTGTTTCGATTGAAGAAAAAGAATTGGAACAAAATCCGGTTTTTAAACTAAGTGAATTGGCGCCATTGCTTGCGTTTAAGAATGTTAAAAGCATTTTAGAAAAGCAGATCAATAAAGATTTTTCACAGGATAAGTTAAAAGGCAGTCCATTAACCCTTAATGATGGATTGATTGATTTTGTTAATAAGAGAAAAGAAGAAATAAGTAAAAGTGAAAAGTATAAGTTGGAGTTTGGAAAAAAATGGGTGGATGAGTTAAAGGATCAGAAAAAAGCGGATAAAGAGAAAGTTATTGTTCAACTTAAAATAACAGAAAAACCCAAAGACAAAGACGGCAAGCCTACAGGTTTTACAGAATTAGGAGGGGATTTAAAAGGGTTGGAAACTTTGCTTGAAAAACCAAATCGGGAAAATATTAATTTGTTTTTTGCATTCGATTATTATTCCCCAAGTTTATTCTCAGTCATAAAAACAAGCAATTTTGATAAAGACCCTAAGAAAGAAATGGCAATAATAGATCAAAAAAGAGAGCATTTTCTTAAACTTCTTGAATCTTATAAAAATTTTCTCGAAGCATTGAAAAAAGACAACAAATAAGGCGCCCTATGGTTCGTTACTATATCAAAAGTGGCATTTCAAAGGTTGGGCCTTTCTCCATTGATTCTCTTCAATCCATGGCCAAGGCGAATCAATTGCAGGCGATCGATTTGCTTTCCATTGATGGCAATAATTGGGCCCAGGCGCGTTTTATTGCTGGTTTATTTTCTAATGAGTCAGATGTGCCTGGAGTAATTACACCCGACTTCAAGAACATAGCGACTAAACAGCAAGAGTCTCTTGGTATTTTCGCAATTCTTAAAATTATAATTCCAGCAGTCATTTTGATGTTTTTGTTTGGTCTCTTTCTAGGTTGGATAAACTTTACTCCAGACCTTAAAGCAATCGCTTTGGTTCAAGAAAATCGAGACAAACTTGAAGTTGAAAATAAAGCCCTTAGTGAAGCTATTCGAACCATCTATTTTCCAAAGATTGATCATCAAAAAGAAGTAGACAAAATTTCTTCAGAATCTCAGACCTTCATAATCAAACTTCAAAATGAATTAAAGAACGATAAATCGAACTATGATGGATCTATCTTAGGTTTTCAGGAAAAGCTCAAAAAAGCTGTGGATGAAGCGAAAGACTTCTCGAAAAAATTCGAGATGATCGAAGAGGCTATTATGCCTTTTAAAACATTGGTTGATTCTTTGCCCGATGAGCCAAAACTTTTGGAGTTGCTAACTAAGTTGCAGAAAATTCCTGAAGGCGATAGAAGTCAGGCTGTTTCTAATTGTCTAAAAGCATTAGGCGAATTAAAAGGGGATGTAGCACAAAACATCAAGTTTGATTACAGGATTAACAAGAATCGTTTTAATGAATCGATTGCTGAACTGGTTATTTCTTGGTCTTTTTGTATTGAACGCCTTCATGCACTTTCCACAACTCACAAAAATACTGAAGCTTGCATCAATATTATGGATGACATTAAGATAGGCAACGATCTGATTGGGAAATTCATGCTTGAACAATTTTCAGATTTAAAAAGAACTGAAGCAATTAAATCTAAAATAAATCGCTCTTTAATAAATGATGCGGTTAAAAAGAAAGCTTTGCTTGCTTTCGAAACAGCGCAAATAAATGCGACATCCGTTCTCGAATTTTTGAAAATAGATGCTGAGTCAAAGCCTAAGAATAAGCCTAAACAAAGTGGGCAGGGGTTACAGAAAAAAGCACAGGAGTTGATTCAAGATATCGCAATTAAAACACGGGATGAGAATCCTGTGCGCTTAGAAATTCATGCTCTACAACTTGAATTACTTTCTGAGTTGGTCAAAGACTTGGTTTTAATAAAGGCTTGCGATAAGGATTTGCAGAACGATCTTACTAAGTATAAGTTCTTTGGTCCTTTTGGGGAGGCTCTAGAGAATAAGGAACGCCGTAAAGATTTTACCAAAACCATTTATGATAAAGCTGTAGGAATGAGTTCACGAAAGCCTGAAGACTTGAAGAAGCATCTGGAAGCAATTGCGTTTAATTATCAAATTGTTGAGATTTCAGGGTTGGTACTGAGTAAATAACCGAGGTTTGTGCGTTTATGAGAATTGAAAAAGCTGTAATGACTCTGAAGAATTACACCGAATCTAAAGAGCGATCGCCTAGTTCTGCAGTAAGGGAAGCTGCGGAGGATTATGTGCGTGCATGTGAATTGATCAACACCGATTTAGCTCGTTTAGAAGAATTGCTTAATAAGAATCTTCGATCTGAAGCAATGCAATATGCCAACATCGAGCCTAGGATTGAAGATCAGGTTGCGCAATTGAATTTTCCGGGTCGGATTGATTTTGAAATGATGGCTGCTTTTCAGGATTTGCCCGTGGGATCACCCTTAAAAATGGAAGTGATCGAAAATTTGCAATCAGCATATGCAGAATATCAATCATTGGAGCATCAATACCGTAACTTGCGGAAGTTGGTTTTGGAAAGGGCGCCCGTAGGCGAAAGGGTGAAGGCTTTGCGTGAAATCGCAATGCTGGATCGGATAAATGCAACACTTATCGAAGATCTTGCGGTGTTAGAAAAGCAATTGCAGGTGGAATTATTGAATACGATCAGAAAATCTGCACAAACGGGTGATATTCAGGAGATGTTCGAGGCGAAAGAGGAATTTAAGCAGAACTGGATTAACCCGCCTGCACCCGGAGTTCTTAACGAAATTGAAACGATAACAAGCAAAAAGCAAGAAGAGTATAGTTCTAAAGAGTTAACGGATCTAGCAAATCGTGGTATGTCTTATATGCGGGCCAAGGATTATCAAAACGCAAAGAAGTGTTATGAAAGTTGGGCTGCTGTTGCAGGTCGAGTGGGGGTAAAACAAGGAGATAGCTACTGGGCAAGAATTGAGCCATTGTACTTGTGGCTCCAAAAATACGAGAACGACTCTAAGGTAAAGGAATTTGCAGACATGCAATTGTTTGCCTTAAGGAAGGCGTTACTCGAAGTTGTTCTTGATGGCAAGTGTGCACAACGGATAGCGGAATTAGAGCGGATGTATGCAGAGGCGGAAAGTGCGGGTGCTAAGATACCAAAAGATCTGCAGGGGTTGTTTGATTCAACGATCAACAGGATGGATGAGTATCGAAAAAAGCAAGAGTTGTTTGTTCTAGCTGGGTTATTTGCGGGCGGGATCATTCTGCTTTTAGCGTTTTTGATTTGGATGGTTGCCAGGTCGAGGTGATTATAAAAAGGGAAATCATGGCTTATTATTTGCGGATTCAGGGTAAAACCTTCGGCCCACTCAATCACCCGGAAATGCTTCAGCTTAAGCAAAAAGGGAAGTTGAAACCATTTCACGATGTTTCTACGGATCAAGTGGATTGGTTTTCAGCATCGACCTACTCAGAACTCTTTCCTCAAGCCATGGCTCAATCTAATGATGTGCCTCTGGGCGCTTTTCAGGCAGATGTAAGCCCTGTTTTTCCTGATAAAAACTACAGCCAGGCACCCCCGATAGATAATGGTAATGCTGCAGGGGCTTTTTCGCAGATTGGTGATTTGGCAATTGCAACCATGATGACTGCAATTGCGGGCATTATGCATTTTGTAAACATTCAACTTCAATTTAGTACGGTTACTTTTTCTCTACCTTTCCAAAACAACATTGATAACGATCATGTTATTCTGGTAGTGATCACGATTTTTTCCCTCTTGGTGATGTTTGGTCTGCTTATTGTCGGCGGTGTTTTTTTCATGAAGGCATCTCAGGCACTTCGCTCTTCAGGATTCGCAATCAGTTTTTTAATATTGATGGTGCTTGCGCTTGTGTTCTTTTTGGCATCTGCGGTTACTTTTAGCGCAGGAAAAACTTTTGATACCTTGCGGGTTGGATTTATTCTTTCTATCCTTGGATCGATAAGTTACTACAGTGCGTTTGCAGTCCTTACTTTTCTTTACAATCGGGCTTTTGAAATTATCAACCGACCAGGTATGGCTTATTCCTCCCATCTGCTCGGTTTTGCCCTGATGGGGGTTATTTTTCTGTTTTCTTTGAGTTCTTTTGTGAATGCTTTTATGATGAATCCCCTCAATGATATGGCCAAGGTGTATTGGGTTTCTTCGCTAATAACCCTCGAGATGCTGGGATTATTGCAGGTTTTTCTGGTTTGGTTCCTTTATCACACCCTTTCATTACGCTTTTATCTTAACAGGATTATTACTGGTAAAGCCTAGCCTTCCATTGACCTTTACCCCTCCTTTCTGGCATGATTCATCCTTGTATTCAACGAGGATAAGCCATGGATGGCATCGGTAAGCCGAATAACATTTACGATTGGACTAAGCACCTTTGGTGTGAAATTCTTTTCCCCACTTGCGATACCCAATCGCCAGAAAAAGGAATGCTTTCACATCGGTTGATTTTATGTATTCTTGCTCTTCTCCTTTTGTTTAGCAGGCTTGATTTTTCTTTGTTCGAACCTGATGAAACCCGCTATGCAGAAATCCCACGCGAGATGCTCGCCAATAATGAATGGCTCGTACCGCTATTAGGTGGTGAACCCTACCTCGATAAACCACCTCTGCTTTATTGGCTTACGATGTTTTCATATCAAGCATTTGGAGTGGGAGTTTGGCAGGCCCGTTTGGTGCCAGCACTTGCGTTATTGCTTGGATTGATTTTGACCTATGAATTTGGAAGAAGAATCGTTGGATCGCGGGAAGCGTTTATTGGGACTTTGTTTTTATTACTGTGCCCCGGATTTATAATCATGGGCAAGTTGCTGGTGCTGGATGGCTTGTTAGCAATGTGTATTCTTGGAATATTATTTTCGGGTATTCTTGCGATTCGAAAAAATGAAATTCAAATGGGATGGTGGATGTCCTCAGGGATATTTGCAGCCTTGGGGATGATCACGAAAGGGCCGATTGCAATTGTATTGACTGCTCCCTGTTTTTATTTGATCACAAGAATTGATGCAAGATTTGTAAAACCATCCTTGAAGGCATGGGCTATGTGGTTTGGGTTATCAATTGCATTGTTTTTACCTTGGTTTATTTTCGTAGCTATTCGGAGGCCGGAGTTTCTATCGCATTTTGTTTGGGAACACCATGTGATGCGATTTTTGGAACCGTTTGATCATCAACGAGGAGTGTTCTTTTATATTCCGGTGTTGCTAGGTGGAATGTTGCCTTTATTGTTTGTGTTATGGCCTTGGATAAAATCAATACAATCGGTGAGTTTAGAGCAAAGAGCCACTCGTTCGAAAGAGATTGGGTTTTTATTGCTCGCAGGTTTCTGGTGCTTGTTTTTCTTCAGCCTATCGGGTTGTAAATTGCCCACTTATATTCTTCCAGCATTTCCGCCCTTGGCTTTGATGTTTGGTGCTTTCTTGGTTCGCAATCATTATCTACAAAAGAAATCGACTCAAGTGATTGCAGGGGGATTGTTCCTTTTACTAGGATTTACCCAAGGGGTTGCGCTGCCTTGGTATGCGGATTATAGATCGCCTCTGATGGCAAAAAGTATTATCAGGGAACTTTGCACAGATGAAAATCAGGCAGTGGTTTGCTATCCGAGAGAATGTAATGCCGTTGCTTTTTATCTGGGGAGAGAAGATTTTAAGAATTATCGTAGCAAGGATTTTGATGAGTTTCGCGATGTGCTGTTATCGCGAAAAAAGACAGTTGTGCTATGCACTCATCGCCATGCGTTACAAGGATTAAAGCAATTGCTGCCCGAAGAATTGGAAGTAAAACAGGAGTACCGGCTTAATTTAAAGGAGCCTAGTTTTCTGCCTAAAGACCTGGCAAAGAAGGCACCCAAGTTGTTGGGAGAAACTGCATTGGGGTTATGTGATATTGCTATTATTGAGCACCGGGTTGGAAGCACGATTCGAACCACGAGTTTTAAACCTGAAAATGAAGGAAAGCGTTAACCTCCCAGAGTATTGATGTAGGATCCATACATTCTTGCAATGATAAAAATAATAAACCCAGCAGTGCAAAGCCAGACAGCGCCACCCATCAAGTAAAAAATAAGGGAGAGCTGCCTGCCTGCTTCTTCAGAGTGTTGGAGTGCAAGGCGTTTGCAGGTTTCTGGGATGGAACCCGCCTCTTCGGCGACTTCAATTTGCGCAAGATACTCTTCAGGGAAAATGCTGCATTGGGATAACGCTTGGACGATGGGTTGGCCTTTTTTCACCGAGGCAAGAACAGGCTGGCAGGCTTGAATAAAGGCATCGTTGGAGGTGATTTCCATGCTAAGTCTAAGGGCCTTTTTTACAGACATAGGTGAGTCGAGAGTTAAGCCAAGCCCGATGGAAAATTTTCCGAGGGCACTTTCTCTCAGGTAGGCGCCAACCATGGGCAGGTTGACAAAGATTGCTGATATTTTAGCCTTGAATGCACCGTTGTTGAGTACGATTTTCCAAAGCAAAATCCCACCGATTATAATGCTGCTGATAATCCCCAAAAAGACGATGGAACCTGTTGCGCCTTGTAATCCCCAGCCCAACGGGTCGTAATCTGGCTGGCCCGGTGCCTTGGGAAGAAACCCGAGAACAAGAATCAGAATTGCGATGACAGCAATAGCCATACCGAATTGAAAAATAGGCATGGTGATCTGGCTTTTGAGTTTGCGTTGAAGCATGGCTTGTTCGCCATAGTGCCTGGAAAGTTCGTTAAGGATTTCCGGAAGGCTGCCAGTTTCTTCACCAACTTGAATCATGGAAAGCATAAGGAGGGGAAACAAGTGGGAATGTTGATCAAAGCTTTCTTTAAGGGAATCGCCGTTTGAAAGAGAATCAGCAATGTTGCCTGAGGCTTTTGAAAGGGTGGAGCCTCCTCTTTTTTCTTCCATGCGTAGAATTCGAATGGGGTCGAGCCCTGCATGAAGGCCCCGGGATAATGTCCTGCAGAAGTTTTCTAAAGCAGTGGCACTTAGTTGGGAAGAAAACAAAATCAGCCTCTTTTCAAAGAATGTACTGCAAATGTCGAAAACGAATATTGATGCGGACTATAATAATGATTGAGTTTATTAATCATTAAGTTATTGTAATTGGTCATGAGCATGGATCCTACAATATTGGAGAATTTTGATGGTAAGGTGAGGCTTTTTCCTCTGCCCAATGTGGTGCTATTTCCGCGAGTGATTCAGCCATTGCATATTTTTGAACCCCGTTACAAGCAGATGGTGGAAGATGCGCTGGAAGATAATCGTTTGATTGCGTTGTGTTTACTGCAGCCAACTGCCGGCCTCGGTGGTAGCGCATCCCCCATTTATCCTGATATATGTATTGGGCAGATTCTTCAGGAAGAGCGATTACCTGATGGCCGTTTTAATTTGCTATTACAAGGGGTATCTAGGGCTAAAATTATAAGCGAAGTTAATAATGGGAAGCTTTACCGTACTGCAAAAGTTGAAATATTGCACGATGTGCCTAACTCTTCAGAAGAAAATGCAGATCGTATGCGAACCAGATTGGTAAAGAGGATGACCAAGTGGTTTACGCAGCAACCCAGTGCCAAAGAGCAACTTGACCGGTTGGTGAATAGCGATCTAAGTCTGGGAAATCTTTGTGATGTATTTAGTTTTGCTCTGCCATTAAGTGTGGATATGAAAATTTTACTTTTGCAGTTGGTGAATGTTGAAGATCGAGCCTCGCTGTTGCTTGAAGTGATTGAACAAATGACGCCTGAAGTTACGAAGCGACCTTCAAGTTCTGCGCCATCTAAAAAATATCCACCCGATTTTAGTGCTAACTAACGCGCTCTAGCAGGGTTGCAATTCCCTGCCCACCGCCTATGCACATTGCAGCAAGAGCGTACTTGGCATTCGACCTTTTCATTTCGTGAACCATGGTGGTGATAATCCTTGCACCCGATGCACCCAATGGATGCCCCAGAGCAAGCCCTCCGCCCAGCTTGTTGATTTTTTCAGGATCCAGCTTCAATTCTTTGGCAACTGAAAGTACCTGCGCTGCAAAGGCTTCATTAATTTCAATGATCTCGATCTCATCTAAAGAGAGACCGGTTTTTTGAAGTATTTTTTGAATTGCGGGCACGGGCCCTATCCCCATGTACAAAGGGTCATTGCCTGCGATTGCCATTGCTCGGACTTTTGCGAAGGGAGTTAGCCCAAGCTCTTTTGCTTTTTGATCCGCCATCATCATGATTGCAGCAGCACCCACGCTGAAAGGTGAAGCATTGCCTGCAGTGATGGTTCCATTATCTAAAAAAGCAGGCTTAAGCTTGGCGAGTGCTTCCAAGGAAGTATCGTGCCGAATGGTTTGATCGATTGCGAAAGGTTGAAATTCCCCGGTGATGGAATGGCCCCAAGTGGGGATGATTTCGTTATTGAATAAACCCTCTTTGGAAGCGGAGGCAGCGAGCTGATGGCTGCGAAAAGCAAAAGCATCTTGAAGCTCTCGGGTAATTTGGAATTTAGATGCAAGATGTTCGCAAACCATGCCCATATGAAAGGCATCTGCGCAATGGCGTTTCAGCATCTGTGGGCTGAGTTCTGGGATGGTATCCCATCCCGCCTTATGCATATGTTCGACGCCCCCTGCAATTGCAACATCATTTTCGCCGGTTAGAATTACCCTGGTCGCTTGATGAAGTGCTTCAAGGCTGGAACCACAATTTCGATTGACGGTGGTGCCACAAACTGTGAGGGGAAGGCCAGCAATCAAAACTGCCTGCCTAGCGACATTGTAACCTTGCTCGTTGATTTGCCTGGCACAGCCCCAAAAAACATCGTTGATGAGATTGGGGTCAATGCCAGAGCGCTCGACAAGGCTTTTCAGAATATCAGCACTGAGATCATCGGGCCTGACGAACCTAAAAACGCCCTGTTCAGGATGGGCCCGAGCCACGGGGGATCGCACTGCATCAACAATCCAAGCTTCAGTCATAAGTAGATCCTATTTCGCTTTTGCGGAACTGGTTTTGTCAGAGATACAGTATAGCGAGTTCCAGGTACGAATGAAAATTTCGCCCTTGGAAATCGCAGGTGAGGCGTAGCACATTTCGCCAAGTTCATTCTTGGAAAGAATCTCGAACTTGGGGCTGGCTTTGACAACCCAGGTATTGCCATCATCATCAGCGATATAAAACTTACCATCGCCATAGACAATAGAAGCGTGGTGCTTTTTGCCTAGTTTTTCCATCCAGAGTCGTTTGCCTGTTTTGGATTCGATGCACCCAAGATAACCAGCGTCTGAAACGACATAGAAATGTCCTTCATGAGCGATGGGGGAGGGAACATAGGAAGCGCCCTTTGGCCCGTTTTCTTTATGGGGGATATGCCAAACAACATGGGATTTGGTGACATTGCCTCGGCCATCAGGGTTGATGCCCATGAGGTGATACTCAGGGAACCCGGTGGAAAGAAAAAGGATCTGGTCAATAAATACAAGGCTGGCGACATATTGTTCGGTGGGGCCATCGATGATCCAGAGAAGTTTACCAGTGTCTGCATCATAACCGGTGACACACTTGCTGCCGCTGAGAACAAGCTGGGTGATACCGGGGAATTTTTCGGTGTTGATAAGGACAGGGGTGCAATAGCTTCTGGTTTTGTTGGGACGATCAACGCGCCATTTTTCTTTACCGGAGTTTTTTTCGTAAGCCACGATATATCCTTCAGCATCTTGATCGCAATTGAGGATTACAAGATCCTTGTGAAGAACAGGGGAAGAGCAGAAACCATGTCGTGAGAGAAGTTTGCCTGGGCTTTGTTCCCAAACTTTGTTGCCTTCGAGGTCGTAACAAAAAAGGCGAACAGCGGGGAAATCCATGAAGCTGATCCAGAGGTGTTTGCCATCGGATGCGGGGGTAGCGGAGCTGAAGCTATTTTCGCCATGCTTCTTTTCGAGGTCGGAAACTAGAAGAGGTTTATCCCAGAGAACTTTGCCTGAATTGCGATCAATGGAAAGGAGTCTGCGTTCTTGTTTATCTTCAAGGCAGGTGGAAAGGAAAATGCGATCGTTGATGACAATGGGGGAAGAGTGACCTTTGCCTGGGATGGAAGTTTTCCAGCGAATGTTTTCAGTTTTATTCCATTTGAGGGGAAGGTTTTTCTCGGAAGAAATGCCATCGCCTCTGGGGCCACGCCAAGCGGGCCATTCCTCAGCAAAGAGGAAGTTGGATAAAGAGAAAAAAGCTGTGAAGAAAAGAATGTTGCGATGCATGTTGGGAAGTCTCCAAGGTAAGGAAGGACAATCAATCAAATTGATGAATATATCCTAACGCTTCGAGCGGGAGTTTTCGCCCTTTTTCTTGAATGAAAAGCCCATCTTTTGAGATTTCCCCTATTTGGGTGATGCGGAGACCCTGTAAAGGTTGGTCTTTTAGTAATTGTTGGGCCTCAATAGCAGGTAGGGAAAATAAAAGCTCAAAGTCTTCGCCATCCCCCAAAGCGTGTTCTAAGGGCGTTTTGTCATCATTCATCTGGAATGCAGCTTCAGCAATGGGGATTTGATCAGCAAAGAGAGTTGCGCCACATTTACTTTCAGCGCAAAGGCGATGAAGATCGAGTGCAAGCCCATCGCTAAGGTCGATCATGGAACTAAGGTTAGTAAGTTGAGAAAGAAGCTGAGCTTCAGCGATTCTGGGGTTAAAGTCTAAATGTTTACCGAGAATTGAGCCCCCTAGTTGGCCAGTAATTAGAAGGGCATCGCCTGGTTTTGCAGTGCTACGAAGGATGGGCCCTTTTGGCCCGGGGTAACCAAGTAAGGTAATGCTGATTGCTAAAGGTCCGTTCCAAGAGTTGGTATCGCCTCCAACGATGGCAGTATCAAAAAGATCTGCGGCTTGTTTGATGCCATTAAAAAGTTGTTGAGCGAGGTTTTTCCCGCCATTTCTAGGCAGCGCCAAGCTTACTAAAGCCGCATGAGGAATGCCAGCCATGGCTGCAATATCGCTTAAATTAACATTCATGGCTTTGCGCCCGACTCTTTGTGCGCCAGCTTCTGCCAAGATAAAGCAACTGCCATCGAGGAGCATATCGGAGGTAACAAGACAAGGTTTATTTGTGGGCAAAGAAAGGACCGCGGTATCATCCCCAGGCCCAACGGTAACCCATGGTTTGGGAGTTGTCTGGTTTCTAAGCCAGGAAACAAAATCAAGTTCAGCTTTATTGCCCATGATTCATAATCCTTTAACAATTAATTCTTATGTTATTGTTACGATAATGCATGCAGATTGCAGCAAAGTGTGTAAAATAATTTTAGATGACTTTGAACTTTTGGTAAGTAATGAACTATGCGAACAGACTACTCATTAAACCTGCCTATGGAATCAGCTTCGATCCTGATTCGGATATTTGATAAAAGCCCGATGAGGACTGAGAGTGAGATTTCCGCTCTTACCTTCAGTAATCCCCATACGATCCTGACGATCGAAGAAGATGGGGTTCTATGTTTCTGGAATACTGCCACCAACGAGGAGCAGATAAAAAAAGAACTTGAGCCGATGATACCCCTTTGGCGGTTTAATCAAGGTTCAAGCCTTGCAGCAGGTGCATCTGATTATATTCATGTGATGGATGTGCAAACGGGTGAGCACAAATGGGGTGCCCGATCTTTAAGCTGGGTTACTGCGCTTGCTTTTTCACCAGAGAGTGACTTTCTTGCAACCGGGCATGAAGATGGCAAAGTAAGGCTTTGGGATCTTAAGAATAAAAAGCCCAGTGCTGAAGTGCATCTATCCAAGTTGGGGGTTAGCGCACTGGCATTCAAACCAGATGGGCTTGAGTTAGCAGTTGCAACCGAAGATTGCAGTATCACGCTTTTGGAAACTAAGGGCCTAAAGCAGGTGGGGAAACTTGTGGGGCACAAGGATCGAATACCCTCGATGGTATGGTCGCCCGAGGGCGACAGGCTTTACTCTGCGGGGTGGGACACAACGGTGCGGGTGTGGAATGTTGCTGATCGAAAACCCATTATTCTCTTAAACAATCATGCCATTCAAGTGCAGGCAATTGCGATAAGCCCAGATGGGAAATATCTTGCGTCTGCAGATTCAGATCTTCTGGTGCGGATTTGGTCAACCGAATTATTTCAGGAAGTTGGCGCCACACGCGAGA
The DNA here is from genome assembly GCA_003671255.1 of Planctomycetota bacterium. GTDB lineage: Bacteria > Planctomycetota > Planctomycetia > Gemmatales > Gemmataceae > UBA969. Next base: position 12,786 of record QWPF01000052.1, read on the forward strand.
TGGATGAGGAAGTTCGTTTTCTTGCTTTCAGCCACGATAGCAAGACTTTGGCAAGCGGAGGGGTTGTCCACATAAGTGCGTGGGATTTTGAACCCCAAACCAAGCTGTCGCTTTCTGTACATCCAGGAATGCTGCGTGATTCTATTTGCGTTCACCCTGTTCAAAAAGAACTTCTGGTTCTTAACCCGGGCCATGCCCTTAACATTTGGAATATTGACAGCATAAAAGATAAGCCTTTCCCTTACGGTATGAACGACCCGGAAGATTTTCTTTCGTTTGCGCTTTCAAAAGATGGCGAAGTAATGGCGGGATCTTTTATCTTTCAAGGCTCTAAGCAGCAGCTTGGAAATCCTTCTTGCGCTATTGCCCTTTGGGATTTTCACGCAGGGAAACTCAGTAAAATCATCGATAGTTCCTGCTCTCCTGCAACCAGTATGGCTTTTTCACCCTGCGGAAAATTCTTGGCCTATGGCGGGGTTCTATCTACTGAAGTTCGTCTTTGGAACCTTGAAACTAACAACCCGTCCATTCAACTTACTGATGCTGTTGATGGGCACTCCATCTCCGATGTTGTTTTTGTTCCCGATGCGAATCGATTGGTCGTTGCAGGGGTTGATTGGTTGGCGACTAGTGGCAAAGATGGCCAGATCGCTTTGTGGGATTTGGATACCAACAAGATTGTTAATAGTTGCAGCATGGGTGCATTTCACATGGCAATAAGTGAGGATGCAAAGTACTTGGCTTGTGCCCTTGTAAGTAAGCAGGTTTTGGTGCTCAATCTTCAAACTTTTGAAAAGGTAGCGATGTTAGGAGAGTTCCTTCACGCAATCAACTCTATTTGCTTTAGCCCCGATGGGAAAATTCTTGCAGCTTCAGCAGAAGATCAGCAGGTAAGATTCTGGTCGGTCGAGAACTTCACCCACCTCGGAACCCTGACCATTGATTTCAGGGTCAAAGCCATCGCTTTCGGCGTTGACTCCAGCCATCTTTTTGCCCTAGGCAATCATAGTTATTGTTGCCAGTACGATGTTCAGCAGTTTCTTGGTTTTACTCCCCCGCAAAATAAGCCCTTATAATCAGTTGTCTAGACACTAAGCTTTTTATGAACACTCCTGCGAATCAGAACTTCCAAAACAATTCAGGGGCTGCTAAAGATGGCGAGCTCGGGGGTAAATTGATTGGCGATTTCAAAGTGCTTTACAAGTTGGGTCATGGCGGAATGGGCCAGGTGTTTCTGGCGGAGCAGGTTTCACTCAAACGAAAAGTGGCACTTAAGATATTAAGAACCGATCTTGCTGAAGATAAAGATTCGCTGCAACGATTTAAAAAAGAAGCTGAGGCCATCGCTCAGGTTGTTCACCCTTGCATCGTGCAAGTTTATGCCATTGGTGAAGCTGAGGGTCAGCATTTCATGGCGCTTGAATATGTTGAGGGCAGAAACCTGAAGGAATATCTCAGCCTGCGGGGTACGCTGGATGTTCATTCTGTAGTCAGTATTTTAAGGCAGGTGGCGTCGGCATTACAGCGCTCGAGCGAATTGGGTATTACCCATCGCGATATTAAGCCAGAGAATATTCTTCTCACCCGAAAAGGTGAGGTTAAAGTTGCAGACTTTGGGTTGGCTCGCTTTGCAGCAACCATCCAACCTTTGAACCTTACGCAAACGGGAATGACATTGGGCACGCCATTGTACATGGCACCCGAGCAGGTTGAAGGAAAACAGATTGATCAGCGCACAGATATTTATTCTTTAGGTGTGACCGCCTACCATATGATTGCAGGATACCCGCCCTATCAGGGTGATAACGCTTTTGAGGTTGCGCTCAAGCACTTGCGTGGTGAAGCGGAATTACTTGCAACGATTCGTCCTGATTTTCCCAAAGACATCTGCGGGCTGGTACAAAAAATGATGTTGATCGACCCGGTTAAAAGGCCGCAATCCTTTGTGGAGATTTTGCATTCTCTTGTGCAGGTTTCTAAGAACGAAAAGATAGATTTGGAAATGCTAGCATCATTCCCGAGCATTACTGCGATACAAAATAGCGATACGCAAGTTTTTCAAAATGGAACGACAGGTGTTTATCGTGCCCCTTTTAATCCGTGGGACGGGTTGATTTCAAAGGGGAGATTGCTTTTGATGGGAAGTGTTCTGAGTGCACTATTTTTGGGCATGTTCACAGGCCGTTACCTTAACTATTTCCAAATTTCAAATTCGACAACGATTTCAAACATGCAGGAGATTGATGAAGATATTTTGGACAACAGTTACAGTGAACAATCCTTGAAGCTAACTGTGGATCGCTATTTGAATTCCAATTCCAAATTTAAGAACACGACGGGGGGATCAGGAGTTTGCACTGATCTGGGCTTGCTTTATCTGGGTGGCCACAAGCTTGGAGATGCGGAAAAACTTTATCAAGATTGCAAGCTTAACAGCAAGTACGAAAGCTTGGGCAATCTTGGTTTGGGGATTGTGTATGCTTTGAAAAGTGACCCCGATAAATCTCAGGAGTTCCTTAACAAGGTTACCCCCAGCTTTGCAATTAACATTTGCAACACTTATCCGGAAATGAAGTTTTGGATCGCAGAGTCCATCCATTTCAATACGCAAAATGGTCTAAAGGATGCGCAGAAGTTTTCTAGATTGCTAAAAGATGCGGGCGCAAAGAGTAATAAGAAGAATCCTGATCTTCCAAATAATAAAGGCCTTCCCCCACCGAAGTAAGGGAAAGCCTTTTGATAACCATCATGTTCAAAAAGTTTACTTTGAACCCAAGATTGCATCTTCAATCATTTTTCCAGGCAATTTGCCTTCCAAAGACATCATCTTTGCCTTGGAGCTGGTCTTCATCGATTTGACGAATTCCAAAACAGGGGTGAGTTCTTTTTGCTGGGCTGCCATCAAACCAAGAAATCCCAAAGCTTGCGCCATTCCTTGATCCATGGTCTCCTTCAGTTTCTTTGAGGAATCCTCATCCTTGGTGAACACATTGATTTTAAGGGTAACATCTTTGTCGATGCCAATTCCACCACCGATTGATTCGATTCCATCCATAATTGCCTTGGCTTGTTCTGGAAGGCTTTTGCTGGGAAAAGCACTGCTGACCGCAACCATGGAAATGGCAAGATCGGGATCAAGTTTTTCTACGAGTGCGGAGAAATCTTTGTTTGCAAGCTTGCTGCCAGAGTTAGCAAGAGCTTTTTCAAGATATTCTTTTTGTGTTGAAGCGAGGATGGTGTTGTTGGATGCGATCATCATGAACATGGGCACTTGTTGTTCTGGGATGATAATTTCGAAAATAGTCTTGTCGCCCGCCTTGTGGATTTTTACTTTGTCTTTGTTGTTTTTAGCTTCTTCATTAGCTTTTGCAACAAGCTTATCTGCTTTGAACTTGCCCGCAACGATGATGAGGCCTTTTTCCATGTCCCCACCACCCGGCGCAGCAACGGTGATGGAATCGATATCTTTGAGCGGGTCGAAACCCATTTCGGTAAGGATTTCGCCACCTGGAACAGATTTGATTATTTCAGATGCTTTTTCAATACCCATCTTTTTTGCAAGAGGGGAATCAATCATAGCACGGAAATTAAGCCGGATCAGTGCTTGGGTATCTGCGGGAAGTTGAACCTTAGAAGCTTCTTGTCTGGATTCTTGAGCGTAAGAAATTGCAAACGAGCCCGCTGCCAAAACCAAAACGAACGCAATAGGTGTGAACCGCCAGAATTTAAACATGAATAAAATCCTTTCAAATGATGTCATCAAAAGAAACTACAACAGAGGAACAACACGCCAAAAAGAGAAAAATTACATAACCCTAGTGATAAGGCACTTTAGGTAATGGGATTCAAGGCAGGTAGCTGCAACCGGATGATCAGGGGAAGGCCCTCTTCGCTGCAAAACCTGAATGTCTCTTTTCTCATCAGCCCCAACTTGGGCCAATATTTGCTCCATCATATCCATGGTGATGAGTCCAGAGCAACAACAAGTAACCAAAAATCCACCCGGTTCTAAAAGTTTTAGCCCGAGCGTGTTCAGCTTTCGATACCCTTTGATGGCTTCTTCAATGGCACTTCGCGACCGAGCGAACTTGGGAGGATCTAGAACAATTAGGCCGAATTTTTCACCTGTTTTTACTAATTCGGCCAAGGTTTCAAAGGCACTGCCCAAAATCCACCTAGAAGGGCCCAGATTATTTCGCTTGGCGTTATCCGCAGCAAGATGAAGCGCTGAAGCAGATTGATCGATGCCCACTGTTTCAATTGCCCCATGCTTCAATGCATGTAGAGAAAACCCGCCCCCATAACAAAAGACATCAAGAACTTTCCTGCCTTGCGCAAGCTTCGCAGCTTCTAATCTGTTGTCGCGTTGATCAAGATAGTATCCTGTTTTTTGACCTTCTGTGAGGTTGACCATGAATTGAAGGCCATGTTCTTGGATGGGAATGGGGCCCTCGGGTGGGGTGCCCCTGCATATTTCATCCTGAAGGGAAATGCCTTCTAATTTGCCGATGCCTTTTTCTGTTCGCAGGTAAATACCCACGGGGTTGATTAATTCTTGTAGGATATCTGCAAACATTTCCCTGCGGTTGGC